>NZ_JBJGYL010000025.1:0-87478 GCF_054049975.1 Geodermatophilus sp. SYSU D01119
GGGCGTCGAGCTGGGCGAGCAGCTCGCGCAGGTGGGCGGCGGTGATCGGCTGCCCGTTCACCTCGCCCGGTTCGGTGGTCTGGCCGGTGAGCGCGGCGAGGGTGGCGATGATCTGCAGGTGTGCGGTGACCGCCGGCCGGTCCGGGTCGCCGGGCCGCAGGATGAGGGCGGCGTGGACCTCGGTGCGGATCTCGCTGATGGGCCGGGGGTCGCCGGCGTCCTTGGCCAGCCGCGCCAGCCGTTCGATGACCTCCATGCAGGCGGCGGCGACCTCCGCGGGGTGCTCGGCGGTCATCGTCGCCATGCCGTCCTGCGCGGAGGGGACGACGCGGACGTCGGCGGTCTGCTTCGCGTCGTCCTTCTTGCGCTCCACGGCGTCGGGGTCGAGGTCCAGCAGCAGCTCCGTCGCCCGTCGGCGCAGGGTGCGCGTCGTCCAGCCGGTGGCGTGCGGCAGCAGGCGGGCCTCGACCTGTCGGGCCAGTACGGGGTTGGTCCACTGCAGCACGTCGACCAGCACCATCGCCCGGCGCTCGTCCAGCTCCCCGGCGGCCAGCGCGGCCCAGGTGGCGGGCAGGCTCTCCCGGTAGGTCCACGCCCGCTTCGCCAGCGTGGCGGCGGTGGGCCGGCCGACGTTGAGGACCACTGCCAGCTCGGCGGTGAAGAACTCCGACACCCCGGGCAGCTCGGGATCCGGCGCCCACGACCCCGACCGCGCACCCGGGCTGCCGGGCGGCGGGTCGAGGTCGGCGGGGCGGGTCTGGGCCAGCCGCAGCACCAGCTCCGCCTCGTAGGCGGCGTCCATCGCCTTGCGCGCCTGCACCCGCGCCAGCTCCGCGGCGGCCTGGGCGTCGGAGAGCACCGCCACCGGCAACCGCCCGATCCGCACCGGCCGCTCGATCAGCAGCCCGGCCAGGCCGCGCTCGACCGGCGACACGTGTTCCGCGCCCGCCGACATGACCCCAACCTAGAGCCGGGGTACGACAGGAACGGCAAGTCAACAGGGGGTCGGACGGGGCATCCTGCTCCGGTGGACCTCTCCGGCAGCGCTCCGGTCACCCGCCGCAAGGACGGCCGGGAGTGGCGGATCGGCACGGACTCGGACGTCGCCTGGATCCGTGAGGCGACGCCGATCGGCCGGACCATCACGTCGGCCGTCCCGCCGGTCTTCGAGGCGTACGCGACCGTCGTCGTCCCGGACAAGGGGCAGGGCCGGGAGGAGGACGTCGCCCTCCTGCTGCGCCTGCTGGCCGCACGGTCGCCGGGTCCGTGGTGGCTGGGCTACCTCGACACCGGCGCGGATGACGTGGTCTTCCCCGACGCGCCCCGGGTGGGCCTCTACTCCTCCTGGCCCTACGTCCTCGTGCACGCCGGCCCGGCCCAGGCGGCCGCGTGGCGCCGCGACCTGTGGTCCTGGCGCGCGCCCGGCCCCGACCTGGTCTTCCCGGCCGACCGCTCGTGGGTCCTGTCGTGGCTGTGGGACGACGACTGGCGCTGCCTGGGCGGACCGGCCGAGCTCGTGGACCGCGTCCTCGCAGAGCCGGCACTCGAGGCGCGGTGCGTCACCCCCGACGAGGACGCCACACCACCCGGCCACGTGGCCCGGTGACCTCCCGGCCTCAGGCGGCCAGCGGCTCCGACGGCTCGTCGGCGGGAGCCGCGGCGGGCGCCCGCCGGTGCGACAGCCGCAGCCCGACCGCGGCGCCCACCGCCAGCAGGACCACCACCGCGCCGTAGACCTCCGCGGTCGCCCGCAGGCCCACCGAGCCGGACACGATCCCGGCGACGATCGCCGGGATGCTGAAGGCCAGGTAGCCGACGACGAAGACGCTGGACAGCAGGCCCGCGCGGTGGCCGGGCGCGACGCCGGCGGTCACCGTGGCCACCGCGCCGAGGAAGGTGGCGCCGAAGCCCAGGCCGGCGACCGTCGAGGAGACGAAGAACAGCCACAGCGCGCCCGTGGCCAGCGCGAGGAGCAGCCCGCCGACCGCGACGGCGAACAGCAGGCAGCCCCCGCCCATCGCCCGGCGTGGCGCCAGGTCGCGGGCGAGCACGCCGCCGACCGCGGCCGCGCCCTGCATGCAGAGGATGAGCAGGCTGCCGGCGAGGTGGCCGCTCGCGCCGAAGACGCCGGCGGTCAGCGACGGGCCGAGGGAGAGCACCAGCCCGCCCATCGCCCACAGCGCCACCAGGGCGGGCACCGCGACGGCGAACGCCCGACGCTGCGGGCGCGGCACCTCCACCCGCGGGCGCAGCGAGGCGAGCGCGCCGGGCACCCGCGGCGAGGTCTCCGGCAGCAGCCAGGCCAGGCCGGCGCCGAGCACGAAGACCACGGTCAGCACCCCGAACACCCACGGCGTCGGCTCGGCCAGGCCCTCGATGGCCAGCCCCGCGCCCATCGCGCCGAGCGCCAGCCCGAGGCCGGGGGAGACGCTGTTGAGCAGCGCGCCGAGCGGCCGGGCCGAGGGCCGCTGCAGGTCCAGCAGCGTCGCGCCGAGCGCCCCGGTCAGCGCCCCGGTCGACAGGCCCTGCAGCGTGCGCGCGGTCAGCAGCCAGCCGACGCCGTCGGCCGCGAGGAACACCGCCATCGCGGCCGCCTGCAGCAGCAGGCCGGCGGCGAGCACCGGCCGCCGTCCCACGTGGTCGGACAGGCTCCCGACGACGAGCAGCGCGGCGAGCAGCGCGAACGCGTAGATGCCGAACACCAGCGTGAGCAGGCCGGCGCCGAAGCCGAACTCCTCCTGGTAGACGCGGTAGAGCGGGGACGGGACGCCCGAGGCGGCCAGCACCGCCACGAGCAGCCCGGCCACCGACCAGAAGGCGGCGGGACGCGGCAGGTGGGGCACGACGGTTGCCAAGGCCATCGACCCTCCCGGCATTCCCGTCAGCCGGGGTAGCGGCGCGAGGTGTACACCTGCCCGGACGGCGTCACCCGCGTCTGGGACGAGCCGACGATGACCAGGCAGCGCATGTCGACCGTCTCCGGGTCGAGCTCGCCGAGCGTCGTCACCGTGACCCGCTCCTCCGGCCCGCCGACGTCGCGGCCGACCACCACCACGGTCTCCGGGTCGCGCACCTCGAGCAGCGTCTCCCGGGCCTTGCCGAGCTGGTCGGGGCGCGCCTTCGACCGCGGGTTGTAGACCGCGATCACCAGATCCGCCGCGGCGGCCGCGCGCAGCCGGTCGAGGACGACGTCGAGGGGCTTGAGGACGTCGGAGAGGCTGACGACGGCGAAGTCGTGGCCCAGCGGCGCCCCCACGCGCGAGGCCACCGCCTGCGCGGCGGTCAGCCCGGGCAGCACCCGCACCCGGACCCCGGCGTGCTCGGGCTGCGCCGCCACCTCCAGCACCGCGGCGGCCATGGCGAACACGCCCGGGTCGCCGCTGGAGACCACGGCCACCCGGCGGCCGGCGCGGGCCAGCTCGAGCGCGTGCGCGGCCCGCTGCGCCTCGACCCGGTTGTCGCTGGCGTGGCGCACCTGCCGCGGGTTGGCCGGCACGCGGTCGAGGTAGGGGCCGTAGCCGACCAGGTCGTCGGCGGCGGCGACCGCGTCGGCGGCCTCCGGCGTCGTCCAGCCGCGGGCGCCCGGCCCCAGGCCCACGACGACCACCTCGCCGGCGCGCACGGCGTCGTCGTCCGCGTCGTCGTCCGGGGCGGCCGGGGCGTTGCCGGGCCCGGTGAGCGGGCTGGGCAGCAGGGCGAGGGAGAAGTAGGGGACCGTCCCCGGGTCGACGTCGGCCAGCGGCATCGTGCGCTGCCGGTCGGTGGTGGCCCGCTCGACGTAGACCGCCCGGTCGAGCACGCCCGCGGCCTCGAACGCCTCGCGCACCTGGCCGAACGTGCGGCCGAGCTTCATCACCGCGGCGGAGTCGGTGGTGGCCAGCCACTCGGCCAGCTCGTCGGCGGGCAGCGTGCCGGGCAGCACGGTGAGCACCTCGTCGCGCTCGACCAGCGGCCGCCCGACGACCGCGGCGGCGCCGCTGACGCTGGTCACGCCCGGCACCACCTCGGTCGGGTACCGGTGCGCGAGCCGCTTGTGCATGTGCATGTAGGAGCCGTAGAAGAACGGGTCGCCCTCGGCGAGCACGACGACGTCGCGCCCGGCGTCGAGGTGGGCGGCCAGCCGGGCGGCGGCGGCCTCGTAGAACTCGTCGATCGCGCCCTGGTAACCGCCGGGGTGGTCGGTGCCCTCGGTGGTCACCGGGTAGACCAGCAGCTCCTCGACCTGCCCCGCGCGCAGGTAGGGCTCGGCGAGCGCGCGGGCCACCGAGCGGCCGTGCCGGGCGGCGTGGAAGGCGACGACGTCGGCCGCGCCGATCAGCCGGGCCGCCTTGACGGTGACCAGTTCGGGGTCGCCGGGGCCGAGCCCGACGCCGTACAGGCGCCCCGTCACTCGACGTCGCTCGCGATCGCGTTGACCGCGGCGGCGGTCATGGCGCTGCCGCCGCGCCGGCCCCGTACGACGAGCGAGGGCAGGTCGGAGGCGGCCAGCGCCTCCTTGGACTCCGCGGCGCCGATGAAGCCGACCGGGACGCCGAGGACGGCGGCCGGGCGGGGCGCGCCGGCGGCGACCATCTCCAGCAGGTGGAACAGCGCGGTGGGCGCGTTGCCGATGGCGACGACGGCGCCGTCGAGCCGGTCGCGCCACAGCTCCAGCGCCGCCGCGGTGCGGGTGGTGCCGAGGTCGGCGGCCAGCGCCGGCACCCGCGGGTCGTTCAGGGTGCAGACGACGTCGTTGTCCTTCGGCAGGCGCCGCCGGGTGACGCCGGAGGCCACCATCTGCGCGTCGCACAGCACCGGCGCGCCGGCGTCGAGGGCCGCGCGGGCGCCGGCCACCACGCCGTCGCTGGCGAGCACGTCGGCCACGAGATCGACCTGGCCGCAGGCGTGGATCATGCGCACGACCACCCGGGCGAGGTCCTCCGGCAGGCCGGTCAGGTCCGCCTCGGCGCGGATGGTCGCGAACGACTGCCGGTAGATCTCGGCGCCGTCCTTCTCGTACTCGTACATCGGGCAGGAGGCTACGTCGCGCGCCGGCCGGGTAGCCGGGGGCATGGCGGGTAGCCCGGGGGCATGGCCCTCCCCCGACTGCTCGTCCTCGTGCTCGCCGGTGGCGCCGGCGGCCGCCTGCAGCTGCTGACCGAGCACCGCGCCAAGCCCGCCGTCCCGTTCGCGGGCGTCTACCGGCTCATCGACTTCCCGCTGAGCAACTGCCAGCACTCGGGCATCCCCGACGTCTGGGTGTCCATCCAGCAGCACCCGACGTCGCTGGCCGACCACCTCGCCAACGGCCGGCCCTGGGACCTCGACCGCACCACCGGCGGGCTGATGACGCTGCCGCCGTTCCAGGGCACCGAGCGCGGGGGCTGGAACACCGGGACGGCGAACTCGCTGTGGCGGCAGGCCGAGCTGATCCGGGCCTTCGGCGCCGACGCGCTCGTCGTCGTCAGCGCCGACGCCGTCTACGAGCTGGACTACCGCGAGGTCGCCGAGGCGCACCTGCAGTCGGGCGCGGAGGTGACGATGGTGACCACCGAGGTCGCCGCCGACGACGCCGCGCGCTACGGGATCGTCGAGGTCGACGGCGAGCGGGTCACCGGCTACGCCTACAAGCCCGACGAGCCGGCCACCACCACCGCCACCAACGAGGTCTTCGTCTTCGACCCGGGCCCGACCCTCGACCGGCTCGAGCAGCTGCAGTCCGAGGTCGGCGAGGAGGGGCTCGAGGACCTCGGCACCCACCTGCTCCCGGCGCAGACCCGCGACGGCGGCGCGCGGGCGTACCCGCTGCGCGGCTACTGGCGCGACGTCGGCACGGTGGACTCGTACTGGTCGGCGCACCAGGAGTTCCTCACCGACGAGCCGCCGATCGACCTCGACGCCCCGCGCTGGCCGATCCACACCCGCGGCGGCCGGCACAGCGCCGCACGGGTCCTCGACGACGGCCAGATCGAGAACAGCCTGCTGTCCGGCGGCACCCGGATCTCGGGCGACGTGCGCGGCTCGGTGCTCTCACCGGGCGTCGTGGTCGAGGCCGGCGCGACCGTCGTCGACTCGGTGCTGCTGCCCGGCGCGCGCGTGCGCTCGGGCGCCACGGTGACCCGCTCGGTGGTCGACGACGGGGTCGTCGTCGGCGGCGGCGCCACGGTGGGCGGCGACGGCGGGATCACGCTGCTCGGCCGCCGGGTCGAGGTGCCCGAGGGCGTGGAGGTCCCGGCCGGCGCCCGTTACCCCGACCCGGACGAGGACTGAGGAGCCTTCGTAGCGCTATCGGCCCCTCAGCCGACGCGGTAGCCCTCCGGGGTCGCGACGACGTCGAGCACCTCGCCGCGCGGCCGGCCGCAGCGTCGCTCGCAGCCGGCCCAGTGCACGCGGACGTCGCCGGGCACCGTCCCGGCGGCGACCGCGGCCGCGGCGTCGGCGCGCACGTCGGCGAGCGACCGCGCGCAGCCGGGCCGGCCGGCGCAGGCGGTCACCCGCGCCCACGGGCTCTCGGCGTCGAAGACCATCCCGGTGCGGAACAGGTCGACGGCGGCGTCGTCCACCCGGTCCTCGGCGAGGTCGGGCACGACGACGCTGCGCCACGGGGTCAGCTGCACCTCGTCGGTCAGCGAGGCCAGCAGCTCCGCCTGGTCCGCGGACAGCAGGCCGAGCGGGACGGCGCCGATGAGCGCGGTGCGCCCGTCGGCCTGGGTCTCCGCGCCGACCGGCCCGGTCTCCGGCGCGGCGGGGACGGCGACCGGCGCGACCCGCGGCCCGGGCAGCCGGGCGGCCACCCGGGCCGGGCCGTCGTCGAGCTCGGCCAGCCGCCAGGCGGTGCCGCCCTGCGCCGCGCGCTCGGCGAGGAGGGCGCGGGTGGCGGTCAGCAGCAGGCCCACGGCGTCGTCCGGGCGGGCGCGCAGCCCGCTGTCGGCGCCGCCGAGCAGCAGGGCGACCCCGCCGTCCGGGAGCGCCAGCAGGCCGACGTCGCCACCGAGGCCGCTGACGTCGCCGCGGCCGTCGTCCAGGGTGGCCAGGTACCGGCCGGGCAGGTCCGCCAGCGACGGGTCGGCCCGGAGCCCGTCGTCGAGGGCGGCCACCCACAGCCGGGCGTCGAGCAGCCCGCCGGCGCGGCCGGTGAGCACGCTGGCCAGCACGTTGCGCACCCGCTCGTGCGTCTCGCTCGGCAGCAGGCCCGCGGCGGCGAGCGACTCGCCCAGCCGGGGGACGTCGGCCGGGGCCAGGCCGCGCAGCTGCAGGTTGCCGCGGCTGGTCATCTCCAGCGCGCCGGAGCCGAGGCCGCGGGCGGCGGCGGCGAGGGCGCGCAGCTGCGCAGCGGTCAGCAGGCCGCCGGGGACGCGCACGCGGGCGAGTTCGCCGTCGGCGGCGGGGTGCGTCTGGAGCGCGCCGGGGCAGGCGTCGGCGCGGGAGCGGGGGGTCGTCGTCGGGGAGGACATCGCGCCCGCGAGGCTACGTCGCGCGCGGGTCAGGACGCCCCGAGCGCCTCCCCGGCGAGCTCGGCGGCGACCGGGTGCCCGAACAGCCCCGGCAGCCCGCCGGTGTGCACGAACACCGTCGGCTCGCCGGGCCGGACCGAGCCGTCGGCCACCGCGGCGGCCAGCCCCGCCAGTGCCTTCGCGGTGTAGACGGGGTCGAGCAGCAGGCCCTCGGTGCGGGCGGCGGTGCGCAGCGCCCGGACGGCGGCGTCGGTGCGGGCGCCGTAGCCGTCGCCCACCTGGTCCCGGCGCAGGCGCAGCCCGTCCGGGGACGCGCCGAGCGCCGTCACCAGGCCGGCCACCCGCTCGGCCGGGTCGGGCACCGCGCCGACGTCGACGCCGAGCACGCGGTCCGCGCCGAGCCCGGCGACCAGGCCGGCCATCGTGCCGCCCGACCCGACGGCCACCACCACGTGCCGGGCGCCGGGCGCCTGCTCCTCGAGCTCCGCGGCGCAGGCGAGGTAGCCGCGGGCGCCGGTGGCCGACGAGCCGCCGAGCGGGAGGACGGCGGGCACCTCGCCGTCGGCCCGCAGCTCCTCGGCCACCGCCGCCACCCGCTCCTCCACGCCGGCGGGGTCCGGCACCACGACGACGCGGGCGCCGAGCGCCGCGTCGAGCGCGAGGTTCCCCGGCCGCTGCGCCGACGGGGCGCCGCCGAGCACGAGCACCGACCGCAGGCCGAGCCGGGCGGCGGCCCCGGCGGTCATCCGGGCGTGGTTGCTCTGCACGCCGCCCGAGGTGACCAGGACGGTGGCGCCCGCGGCCAGCGCCTCGGCGGCGAGGTGCTCGAGCTTGCGCACCTTGTTGCCGCCGCCGAGGTCGGTGAGGTCGTCGCGCTTGACGACGAGGTCGCCGGTCCCGAGACCCAGCGCCGCGGACAGCCGCGGCGCCGGGTGCAGGGGGGTGGGCCAGGACGAGAGGGGGACCGTCACGCGGGCATCGTGCCGGTCCCCGCGGGGTCAGGCGTCGCGGCGGGCGCGGTCGAAGGACATCCAGACCTCGCGGCGCTCCCTGCGGGTCTGCACCTTGGCCATCGCGTCGACCCGGCGGCGCTGCTCGAAGGAGGCGACGTGCTGGACGACGGCGACCTCGGCCTCGCGCATGGCCCGCTCGGCGGCGAACTCGGCCGGCGTCGAGGGGTACTCGTCGGGCGAGACCGGCGACACGTCGTCGTTTCGCTCGCGGGCGTAGGGGCTGTCGGGCGGCAGGTTGCCGCTGACCCGGCCGTAGGCACCGACGAACAGCAGCACGAGCCCGGCGACGACGGAGAAGCCGACGTTGCTCAGGCCGAAGGCCAGGACGTTGAGCTGGGTGTTGAGCACGGCCAGGTTGGCCAGCGCCGACACCAGGAACAGCACGCCGATGACGATCATCACCGTCGAGGCGGTGCGCGGGCTGCGGAACGCGGAGAAGACCAGCACCGCGGCGGTGACCAGCGAGATCGTCGACAGCAGGCCGTTGGAGGACAGCCCCAGGATCCGCTCGCCGTCGGTGGAGAAGAAGTCCAGGCCGTTGGCGAGCCCGAGGACGCCGAAGACGGCGATGACGCCGGCGACGACGAACGCGCCGGTGCGGTGCACCACGAGGACGCGATTGCCGGGTTCCTCCGGGGCGCGCGGCGGGGTCTGCGGGCGCGTGCTCGCCGATGCGCGGTCGGCGGTCCGGTGGCGGTGCAGCGACAGGGCCATGGTCGTGCTCCCTCGGGGTGGAGGACTGCTGACACCGGTTGTTCCCAACCGGATGGCGCCTGGATGCAGTTGGTTCCGTCCTTCCTCGTCCGTTCGTCCGCCGGGCGTGTCGCGGTCCCGGGAAGAGCGGAGGGCCCCGCGCCGTTCCGTCGGCGTGACCCAGCCGTTCGAGACCGACCTGCACTCCGACTACCTGCGCGCCGACCTGTTCTTCTCGATGGGACAGCCGGTCGAGGCCGCGCGGATCCTGGAGCCGCTCGTGGCGGCCGAGCCGGGCAACGAGGCGGCGCTGGAGCTCCTGGCGCGCAGCTACTTCGGCTCGGCGCAGCTGCAGCGGGCCGAGGACGCGCTGCACCGGCTGGTCGAGCTGGCCCCCGCCAACGGGTGGGCCCGCCGCGCGCTGGCCCGCACCCTCGAGCGGCAGAGCCGCGGCGACGAGGCCGTGCCGCACCACCGGATGGCCGACGCCCTCGGCGCCGCCTGACCGTCCTCACCGGACCGGCGCCCGACCGTCCTTGCCGTTCCGGCGAAACAGGTTGACCTGAAGTCGACCTGAGGTCCTAGCGTCGCCGCGTGAGCATGGAGATGACGGCGTGGTCGGCGCTCTCGCGGGCGTCCCACGCGCGGTCCGACCGGCGGGCGATCAGCCGGGCGACCCTGCGGCGCGTGCTGACCCACGCCCGGCCGCACCGCGCGCGGATCACCGCCTACGTGGCGGTCGGCGTCGTCGAGGCGGTGCTCGCCATCGCCACGCCGCTGCTGGCCGGGCGGGTGGTCGACGCGATCGTCGACGGCGGCGACACCGGCACCGTCGTCCGGCTGGCCCTGCTCATCGCCGTCCTCGCCCTGGCGGGGACGGCGCTGGGCCTGCTGGGCCGGTGGCTGTCGGCGACGCTCGGCGAGGGGCTGATCCTCGACCTGCGCACCACCGTCTTCGACCACGTGCAGCGGATGCCGGTGGCCTTCTTCACCCGCACGCGCACCGGCGCGCTGGTGTCCCGGCTCGACAACGACGTGCTCGGGGCCCAGCGCGCCTTCAGCGACACCCTGTCCGGGATCGTCAGCAACACCGTGACGCTGCTGCTCGCGCTCGTCGCGATGCTCACGCTGTCGTGGCAGGTCACGGTGCCGGCGCTGCTCCTGCTGCCGGTGTTCCTGCTGCCCGCGCGACGCATCGGCCGGCAGCTGGCCGACCTGCGCCGGGTGGCCGCCGAGGCCAACGCGGCCATGACCGGCCAGACGACGGAGCGCTTCTCCGCGCCCGGCGCCACGCTGGTCAAGCTGTACGGCCGGCCCGCGGCGGAGTCGGCGCGGTTCGCCGCGCGGGCCCGGGCGGTGCGCGACGTCGGCGTCCGGACGGCGATGGTGCAGTGGGCGTTCATCAGCGCGCTGACGCTGGTGTCGGCGCTCGCGCTCGCGCTGGTCTACGGCGTCGGGGGCGCCTCCGCGCTGCGCGGCGACCTCGACCCGGGCGCCGTCGTCGCGCTGGCGCTGCTGCTCACCCGGCTCTACGCGCCGCTGACCGCGCTGGCCAGCGCGCGGGTCGACGTCGCCTCGGCGCTGGTCAGCTTCGAGCGGGTGTTCGAGGTGCTCGACCTGGTCCCGCTGGTGCGCGAGCGGCCCGGCGCGGTCGCCGTCCCCGACGGACCGGTCGCGGTGGAGCTCGACGGCGTCACCTTCGCCTACCCGGCCGCCGACCGCGTCTCGCTGGCCTCGCTGGAGGACGTCGCCCGGCTCGACGGCCGCGGCGGCGTCGACGTGCTGCACGACGTCTCGTTCACCGTGCGGCCGGGCGAGGTGCTGGCGATCGTCGGGTCCTCCGGCGCCGGCAAGTCCACGATCGCCTCGCTGTTGCCGCGGTTGTACGACGTCGACGCGGGCGCCGTGCGGCTCGGCGGGGTCGACGTGCGCGACCTGACCGCCGACTCGATCCGCGCCACGATCGGCCTGGTCACCCAGGACGGGCACCTGTTCCACGAGTCGCTGCGGGACAACCTGCGGCTCGCCGCCCCTGACGCGACCGATGCCGAGCTCCTCGACGCCCTCGACCGGGCGCGGCTGGGTGACCTGGTGCGGGCGCTGCCCGAGGGCCTGGACACCGTCGTCGGCGAGCGCGGCTACCGCTTCTCCGGCGGCGAGCGGCAGCGGCTGACCATCGCCCGGCTGCTGCTCGCCCGCCCGCGGGTGGTGCTGCTCGACGAGGCGACGGCGCACCTCGACGCCACCAGCGAGGCGGCCGTTCAGGAGGCGCTGGACGAGGCGCTGGAGGGCCGGACGGCGATCGTCATCGCCCACCGCCTGTCCACCGTGCGCGCCGCCGACCAGATCCTCGTGCTCGAGCGCGGCCGGGTGGTGGAGCGCGGCCGGCACGAGGAACTGCTCGCCCTCGGCGGCCGCTACGCCGAGCTGTACCGCACCCAGTTCGGGCAGCCGGTGCCCGCCTGACCGCTCAGCCCGCGGGGGACAGCCGCACCACGGCGATCCGGCGGGACACCCTCGCCTGGTAGCCGTCGTACCCGTCGAACCGGGCGCTCAGCGCGGCCCAGAGCCGGGGGCGGTCGGCGTCGTCGACCTCGCTCGCGGTGACCGCCCAGCGCCGGCCGCGCACCTCGACCTCCCCGCGCGGGTCGGCCTGCAGGTTGCGCCACCACTGCGGCTCGGCGTCGATGCCGCCGTTGGACGCGGCGACGACGACGTCCTCCCCGTCGCGCACGTGCAGCAGCGGGGTGGTGCGCGGCTGCCCGGACACGCGGCCGCGGCAGGTCACCAGGACGACGTCGCCGCCGCGGAACCGGTTGCCGAGGCGGCCGCCGGTGCGGCGCAGCAGCGCGGTGTGCAGCGCGGCGACCCGGCGGGACACGACCGTCAGGGCGCGGTCGCCGGCCGACAGGGTGGCGGTCACCGGGCGGTCCCGAAGGTCCGGGCGTCGGCGCGGGCGGCGCGGCGGCCGAGGAACCGGGCGACGGCGAGCATCGCCGGGTGCGGCACGGGCAGCCGGTCGACCACCTCGTCGGGGATCGCCGACACGGTCCAGCCCAGCGCGCCGAGCATCTCGTGCGCGCGGTACTCCTCCGAGAACACCTCGCGCTCGAGCCGGTCCCAGTCCTCGGGGGTGAGGTGCCGCTGCACCTGCTCCATGCCGTCGCCCTCCTCGTGCGCGAGGTGGGCGGCCAGCCCGTCGCGGAGGGCGACCGCCTGGGCGGCGAGCTCGGCGCGGGTGGCGGCGTCCCCGTGGCCGGCGGCCAGCTCCCGCAGGCCCGCGGCGACGGCGGCCAGTGCCGGGTCGATGCCCGCGTGCTCGGCCTCCAGGGCGTCGAGCACGGCCGGGTCGGCACCCCGCTCGGCGAGCAGCGGCCACAGCCCGGCGTCCTCGCCGGAGTGGTGGGCGTGCAGGTAGCGGGCGAAGCGCGCGAAGCGGCGGGACAGCCTCCGCCAGCGGGCCCGGTCGGACACCGGGACCGTCGGGACGACCGCGGCGAACGCCTCGAGGTCGCGCCGGAAGCCGCGGTGCATGACGAACATGCCCACGAGGTCGATGGGGCCGTCGGGGGCCGCGGCCTGGCCCTCGAGACGGATCTGCACGGGGTGTGTGGTGGTCACCGGTCGTCCTTTCACTTGAGTCGCGGTCAGACGAACAGCGGAACGGTATGGTGAACCGGTGACCGAGGGCAAGAGGGTCTACCGCTCCGATCTTCGGCAGGAGCAGGCGCGGCGCACCCGTGTGCAGGTGCTGGAGGCGGCCACCCGCTGCTTCCTCGAGCGGGGCTACGCGGCCACGACCATGCGGGAGGTCGCCGAGGCGGCCGGGGTCTCGGTGCCCACGGTCTTCGCCCAGGGCGGGAAGGCCGCGCTGCTGCTGGCCTGCGTCGACCGGGCGCTGGTCGGCAGCGACGAGGAGCGGGCGGTCCGCGAGCTCGGCCCGTTCGCCGACCTGCTGGCCGCCCCCGACCGGGCCGGGCGGCTGGCCGCCCTGCACCGGCTGGCCTCGGAGACCGCGGCCGGCACGCTCGCCGTGCAGGACGCCTTCGCGGCGGCGGCCGCGGCCGACCCCGAGGTGGCCGGGCCCTACGCCGAGTACGAGCGGCGGCGGCGCGCCGACATGACCGTGCTGGTGCGGGCCCTCGCCGACGACCTGCGCGAGGACCTCGACCTGGAGTCCGCCGTCGACGTCTTCTGGTCGGTCTTCTCCCCGCAGACCCAGTCCCGGCTCATCCGCGGTTGCGGCTGGCCGCCGCAGCGCTACGCCGACTGGCTCCCCGGCGCGGTCGAGCGGCTGCTGCTGCGCTGACCGCGTCGTCCCCGCGTCGTCCCCGCGTCGTCCCCGCGTCGTCCCCGGCTGGCAGGGTGCCGCCCGTGCCCACGCTCGACGAGGTGACCGCCGCCGTCCGCGCCGCCTGGTGCCGGGAGACCTGCGACCCGGCCGACCTGGCCGACTGGACGCCGGTGAACCCCGCGCGCGGGCAGTGCGGCCCCACCGCCCTGCTGGTGCACGACCTGTTCGGCGGGGAGCTGCTGCTGGCCGAGGTGTTGCACCCCGACGGCTCGCGGCAGGGCGTGCACTGGTGGAACCGGCTGCCCGACGGGCGGGAGGTCGACCTCACGCTGGAGCAGTTCACGGCCACCGAGACGGTCCAGCCGCCGCGCGTCGTCGCCCGGCCGCCCGGGCTGCCCCGCTACGCCGCCGACCAGTACCTGCGGCTGCGCGCGGCGGTGCTCACGCGGCTGGGCGAGGTGCCCGGCTAGAGGTGCCGGGCGCCCGGCGGGGCGGGCGGTACGGTCGGCTCGTTCACGGCAGTGCGTGCAGGAAGCCGGTGGGAGACCGGCGCGGTCCCGCCACTGTGACCCCGGGCGACCGGGGGAGCCAGACACTCCGGCTGCCGTGCCCGACGACCCGGGGCGCGGACCCCGAGTGAGGACCCATCGTGTTCGTCCTGCTCTCCACCAGTGACACCGACCTGCTCTCCGCCCGCGCCAGCGGCGGCGGCTGGCGGCTGGGCAACCCCGTCCGGCTCGGCCCCGACGGCATCGCGGCGCTGACCGAGGGGGCGGAGCTCGTCGTCGTCCGGATCCTGGGCGTGCGGCGGCAGTACGAGGAGATGCTCGCCCCGCTGCTGGCCGGGCCCGCGCCGGTCGTCGTCCTCGGCGGGGAGCAGGTGCCCGACGCCGAGCTGATGGAGCTGTCCACCGTCCCGATGGGCGTGGCCACCGAGGCGCACGGCTACCTGGCGCAGGGCGGGCCGGACAACCTCGTCCAGCTGCACCGCTTCCTCTCCGACACCGTGCTGCTCACCGGCGAGGGCTTCGAGCCGCCGTCGGTGGCCCCGGACTGGGGCGTGCTGGAGCGGGCGGCGCGCACGACCGGCGGCCCGCGGATCGCCGTCCTCTACTACCGGGCCCACCACCTGGCCGGGAACACCGCGTTCGTCGAGGCGCTCTGCGGCGCCGTCGAGGACGCCGGCGGGCAGGCGCTGCCGGTGTTCGTGAGCTCGCTGCGCAGCGTCCCCGACGACCTGCTCGACGTGCTGCGCACCGCCGACGCGCTCGTCGTCACGGTGCTCGCCGCCGGCGGCTCGCGGCCGGCGACCGCGCAGGCCGGTGGCGACGACGGCGCCTGGGACGTCGGCCAGCTCGCCGCGCTCGACGTGCCGGTGGTGCAGGGGCTGTGCCTGACCCGCCCGCGCGCGGAGTGGCTCGCCGACGACGACGGCCTCTCGCCGCTCGACGTCGGCAACCAGGTGGCCATCCCCGAGTTCGACGGCCGGCTGATCAGCGTGCCGTTCTCCTTCAAGGAGACCGACGCCGACGGCCTCACCCACTACGTCGCCGACCCCGAGCGGGCGGCGCGGGTGGCCGGCACCGCGGTGGCCCACGCCCGGCTGCGGCACACCCCGCCCGCCCAGCGCCGCATCGTGCTGATGCTGTCGGCCTACCCGACCAAGCACGCGAGGATCGGCAACGCCGTCGGCCTGGACACCCCGGCGTCGGTGGTGCGGCTGCTGGCCGCCATGCAGGGGCAGGGCTACGACATCGGCCCGTTCGACGGGCCCGACGCGCTGCCCGGCGTGGCCGACCTCGACGGCGACGCGCTGTTCCACGCGCTCATCGCCGCGGGCGGGCAGGACGCCGACTGGCTGACCGAGGAGCAGCTGTCGGGCAACCCGGTGCGCATCCCGGCCGCGGAGTACCGGCGCTTCTTCGACACCCTGCCGGAGGACCTCCGCGAGGCGATGGTGTCGCACTGGGGCGAGGCGCCCGGCTCCCTGTTCGTGGACGGCTCCGGGGACGACCGGGCCATCGTCTTCGCCGCGCTGCGGGCCGGGAACGTCGTCGTGATGGTGCAGCCGCCGCGCGGCTTCGGCGAGAACCCGATCGCGATCTACCACGACCCCGACCTGCCGCCCTCGCACCACTACCTCGCCGCCTACTGGTGGCTGCGGTCGGTGTTCGGCGCGCACGCGCTGGTGCACGTCGGCAAGCACGGCAACATGGAGTGGCTGCCGGGCAAGACCGTGGGGCTGTCGGCCTCCTGCGGCCCCGACGCCGCGATCGGCGACCTGCCGCTGGTCTACCCGTTCCTCGTCAACGACCCGGGCGAGGGGTCGCAGGCCAAGCGCCGCGCCCACGCCACGCTGGTCGACCACATGGTGCCGCCGATGGCGCGCGCCGACTCCTACGGCGACATCGCGCGGCTGGAGCAGCTGCTCGACGAGCACGCCAACGTGGCCGCGATGGACCCGGCGAAGCTGCCCGCCGTCCGGGCGCAGATCTGGACGCTGCTGCAGGCCGCGAAGCTCGACCACGACCTGGGCCTGGCCGAGCGGCCGGAGGACGACCACTTCGACGAGATGATCCTGCACGTCGACGGCTGGCTCTGTGAGATCAAGGACTCGCAGATCCGCGACGGCCTGCACGTGCTCGGCGTCCCGCCGTCGGGCTCCGACCGGGTGGACCTGGTGCTCGCGATGCTGCGCGCGCGGCAGATCTGGGGCGGTGCCGTGGCGCTGCCGGGGCTGCGCGAGGCGCTGGGGCTGACCGAGGACGGCTCGGCCGGGCGCGTGGCCACCGATCTGGTCGAGTCGCAGGCGCACGCGCTGGTCGCGGGTATGGAGGACGCCGGCTGGACGATCGGTGCCGTCGGCCCGGTCGTGCGCGAGGTGCTCGGGCGCGAGGACGAGGGCGTGGCCGCCGTGCTGCGCTTCGCCGTCGACGAGGTGGTGCCGCGGCTGGAGCGCACCACCGACGAGCTCGACGCCACGCTGCACGCCCTCGACGGCGGCTACGTGCCGGCCGGGCCGTCGGGCTCGCCGCTGCGCGGGCTGGTCAACGTGCTGCCGACCGGCCGCAACTTCTACTCGGTCGACCCGCGCGCGGTGCCCTCGCGGCTGGCGTGGGAAACCGGCCAGGCGATGGCCGACTCGCTGCTCGAGCGCTACCGCGCCGACACGGGGGAGTGGCCGCGCTCGGTGGGGCTGTCGGTGTGGGGGACCTCGGCGATGCGGACCTCCGGCGACGACGTCGCCGAGGTGCTGGCGCTGCTCGGCGTCCGCCCGGTGTGGGACGACGCCTCGCGGCGGGTGACGTCGCTGGAGCCGGTGCCGCTCGACGAGCTCGGCCGGCCCCGGATCGACGTCACCGTGCGCATCTCGGGCTTCTTCCGGGACGCCTTCCCGCATGTGGTGACCATGCTCGACGACGCCGTCACGCTGGTCGCCGGCCTCGACGAGCCCGACGCCGACAACTTCGTGCGGGCGCACGTCGAGGCCGACGTCGCCGGGCACGGCGACCGGCGGCGGGCCACCGCCCGGGTGTTCGGCTCCAAGCCCGGCGCCTACGGGGCGGGCCTGCTCTCGCTCATCGACTCGCGCGACTGGCGCGGCGACGCCGACCTCGCCGAGGTGTACGCGGTGTGGGGCGGCTACGCGTACGGCCGCGACCTCGACGGCGTGCAGGCCCGGCCGGACATGGAGGCGGCGTACCGGCGGATCGCCGTGGCGGCGAAGAACGTCGACACCCGCGAGCACGACATCGCCGACTCCGACGACTACTTCCAGTACCACGGCGGGATGGTCGCGACGGTCCGCGCGCTGACCGGGCGTGCGCCGGCGGCCTACATCGGCGACTCGACCCGGCCGGAGCAGGTGCGCACCCGGTCGCTCACCGAGGAGACCTCGCGGGTGTTCCGGGCGCGGGTGGTCAACCCGAAGTGGCTGTCGGCGATGCGCCGGCACGGCTACAAGGGCGCCTTCGAGCTGGCGGCCACGGTCGACTACCTGTTCGGCTACGACGCCACGACCGGCGTGGTGGCCGACTGGATGTACGAGAAGCTCACCGAGACCTACGTGCTCGACCCGGAGAACCGCGAGTTCATGGAGCGCTCGAACCCGTGGGCGCTGCACGGGATCGCCGAGCGGCTGCTGGAGGCCGTCGACCGGGGCATGTGGGCCGAGCCGGACCCGGAGCTGCTGGCCGGGCTGCGGCAGGCCTACCTGGACACCGAGGGCGACCTCGAGGGCGGGGAGACGCCGGCGCAGTCGGGGGCATCCGCCTGAGCGTCTTCCGGCACGCAGCGTGACGGCGCGCGGTGCGGGATCGGAAACGGTGCGGTCCGGTGCCGCGGCCGGGTACCGGGATCTCATGGGCATCCTGAACCGACTCCTGGGCACTGCTGAGACCACGGCTCGTCGCGGAGCCGCCGGAGGTCGCGCCGCCGCGGGCCGCGCGACGACCGGACGCGGGATGACCGGCCGGGGCATGGCCTCCGGCCGGGGCATGGGCCGCACCCGCATGGCGGCCGGCACGCCGACCCGCCGGATGGGCCGCGGCGCGCCGACCACCGCCGCGTCGGGCGGGCTGGGCCGGCTGCTCGGCTCGCTGACCGGCCGGCGCTGACGGAGGGCCCGCCCCGGGCGGGCCCCCGCTAGGACACCGAGGCGGCGGCGACCAGCAGCACGACGGTCGCCGCCGCCTCGCCCATCGCCCCCATCACGTCCCCGGTGACCCCGCCGAGGCGGGCCGTCGCGCGGGCGCGCACCGCCTCGGCCGCGAGCAGCCCCGCCACCGTCGCGCCGGCCAGCGCCGCCGCGCTCCCCGGACCGCCGGCGGCCCACCCCGCCGCGGCCGCGCCGGCGAGCACCACCACGACCCAGCCGGCGAACCAGGGCACCGACACCGTGCCGGCGACCGCCCGGCCCAGCGACGACCCCTCAGCGGTCGCCACCCCGGGCAGGCCCGTGCGCGTCATCGCCAGCCGCGCCGCGACCACCGCCGTCGCGAGCGCCACCCAGCCGCCGTCCTCCGCGAGCAGCACCGCGCCGGCCGCGGCCTGCAGCAGCAGCACGAGGACCAGCGTCACCACGCCGAACGGGCCGACGTCGCCCCGGTGCATCACCTGCAGCGCCCGCTCCCGGCCGCGCAGCGGGCCGAGGCCGTCGGCGGTGTCGGCCAGGCCGTCGAGGTGCAGCGCCCGGGTGAGCCAGGCGAGGACGGCGAGCGCCGCCACCGCACCGGCGAGCGGGGACACCAGGTGCGCGCCGAGCACGCCGACGCCGGCGGCGGCCGCGCCGAGCGCCAGCCCGACCAGCGGCGCCCACGGCAGCACCCCGCGCGTCGACGTCGTCCCCGCCGCGGGCACCCGCAGCACGGTGAGCAGCGCGGCCGACTCCAGCGGGCCGGCCCAGCGCGGCCGCCCGCCCGGCTGCTCCTCCGGCGGCCCGGTCACCGCAGCCGCTGCGGCAGTCCGGCGACGACGAACCACACCTCGTCGGCGGTGCCGGCCAGCCGCTGGTTGACCTCGCCGAGCGTGTCGCGGAACAGGCGGCCGGCGCGCGACTCGGGCACCACGCCGAGGCCCACCTCGTCGCTCACCGCCACCACGTGCGCCGGCGTCATCGCCCAGGCGTTGACCAGCGCGTCGACCCGCCCGGCCAGCCGGTCGAGGGCGCCGGGCTCGTCGGTCCACACGCCGGTCTCGTCCATGAGCGCGGCCACCCAGGTGGTCACGCTGTCGACGAGCAGCGTGCCGCCGCGCAGCAGGTCGCTCGGCGCGGTGGTCTCCAGCGTGGCCCAGCCGGCCGGCCGGCGGGCCCGGTGCGCGGCGACCCGCCGCGCCCACTCCTCGTCGTCGGGGACGGGCGCGGAGGTGGCCAGGTAGACGACGTCGGCCCGGCCGGCCACCAGCGACTCCGCGTGCGCGGACTTGCCCGACCGCGAGCCGCCGAGCACCAGCACCCTGCTCACGCGGCCGGCACCACGGACAGCTCCAGGCGCGTCACCGTGCCGTTGTGCGGGGTCACCGCGGGCATCTCCGCCGGGCCCAGTCCCGCCGCCACCGCCTGCGCGGCCCGGATGGTGTCCCCGTGCGTCACCAGCGCGACGACGTCGGCCGGCGGCCGGGCGGCCAGCTGGGTGAGCAGCCCGCCGACCCGCGCGTGCAGCTGGGTCAGGCTCTCCCCGCCCTCGGCCGACCAGTGCGGGTCGGTCCAGTCGACGACGTCCCACAGCTCGCGCGAGGGGCGGCCCTCGAGCACGCCGTAGCCCTGCTCGCGCAGCGCCGGGGTGGTGGCGAAGGCCAGGCCGGTGGCCCGGGCGCAGTGCTCGGCCGTCTGCACGGCGCGGCGCAGGTCGCTCGAGAGCATCGCCCCGGGCCGGAGCACGGCCAGCTCGCGGGCGGCCGCGGCCGCCTGCCGGTGCCCGAGCGCGGTGAGCGGCACGTGGGCGGTCTGGCCCTGCATGAGCCCGGCGGCGTTCCACTCGCTCTGGCCGTGACGGACGAGGAGGAGGGTGAGCGGGCGCGCCATGGTGGTCGCCGAGCGTAGGGCAGGCGGCGGCGGGTGCCCGCGCCGGTGCTCGTACCGTCGGGTGGTGACCATCCCCGTCCGTCCCGGCGCCGGCCGACCCACCGCCCGGCCCGCCGGTCCCGACCCGCTGGCCCCGCTGCTCGACCTGCCCGGCGTCCGGGAGGCCGCCGACGCCGCGCGCGCGGGCATCGACCGGCTGCTGGCGCACCGGCTCATGCGCAACCGGTCGGCCGAGGTGAGCACCGAGTCCGCGCTGCGCGGCGCCCGCGCCTCGGCCGCCCTCGACGGCGTGGACGTGCCGCTGGCCGAGCTGCGCGCGGGCTCCGTCGAGGACCCGGTGGTGCAGGGGTCGCTGCGGGTGTCGGTGGGTCTCGGCGCGATGGTCGACACCTGGGCGAGGGCGCCCGGGCAGGTCCTCGCCCGGCTGCACGTGCTCGCCGCCGCCGACCTCGCCGACCGCGCCGCCCTGGGCCGGCCGGCCCCGCACGCGGGGCCGCGGCTCAACGGGCTGTTCCAGCTCGTCACCGGCACCTCGACGGTGCCCGCCGTCCTCGTCGCCGGGCTGGTGCACGGGGAGCTGGCGGCGCTCGCCCCCTTCGGCACGGCCGACGGTGTCGTCGCCCGCGCGGCCGGGCGGCTCACCACCATCGGCCGGGGCCTGGACCCCAAGGCGGTGTCGGTGCCCGAGGTCGGCTTCCTCGAGCTCGGCGTGGAGGCCTACCGCGACGCGGTGACCGGCTACGCCTCCGGCGGGCCCGACGGCGTCGCCGCGTGGCTGGTGCACTGCTGCCGCGCCACCGAGCTCGGCGCCCGCGAGGGCCTGGCCATCGCCGAGGCGATCCTGCGCGGCTGAGCTCCGCCTGCGCCCGCCGCGGCGCCGGGGGACAGTGGCCGCATGCGCACCCTCGACGTCGACGGGCTGGGCCGGGTCGGCCGCATCGGCCTGGGCACCTGGCAGTTCGGCTCCCGCGAGTGGGGCTACGGCGAGGGCTACGCCTCGCGCGCGGCGGGGGAGATCGTGCGCCGGGCCCTGGACCTGGGCGTCACGCTGTTCGACACCGCGGAGGTCTACGGCTTCGGCCGCAGCGAGCGGATCCTCGGCGAGGCGCTGGGCGACCGGCGCGGCGACGTCGTCGTCGCCTCCAAGCTCTTCCCCGTCGCGCCGTTCCCGCCGGTGGTCCGCAACCGGCTGGCCGGCAGCGCCCGGCGGCTCGGGCTGGAGCGGGTGCCGCTGTACCAGGTGCACCAGCCCAACCCGCTGGTCCCCGACACCGTCACCATGCCGGGCCTGCGGGCGCTGCTCGACGAGGGCCGGATCGGCGCCGTCGGCGTCTCCAACTACTCCCTGGACCGCTGGCGGGCCGCCGACGCGGCGCTGGGCCGCCCGGTCATCAGCAACCAGGTGCACTTCTCGCTGGCCAGGCCCGCCGCCCTCGACGACCTCGTGCCCTTCGCCGAGCGCGAGGGGCGCGTGGTGATCGCCTACAGCCCGCTCGCGCAGGGGCTGCTCGGCGGCCGCTACGGCCCCGACCACCGGCCCGGCGGCGTGCGGGCGGCCAACCCGCTGTTCGGCACCGAGAACCTGCGCCGCGTGCAGCCACTGCTCGACGTGCTGCGCGAGGTGGCCGGCGCCCACGGCGTGCGGCCCGGGACGATCGCGCTGGCCTGGCTGGTGTCCCTGCCGCAGGTCGTGGTGATCCCGGGGGCGTCGAGCGTGGAGCAGGTGGAGGCGAACGCGGCGGCCGGCGAGATCGAGCTGCGCGCGGACGAGCGCGAGGCGCTCACGGCCGCGGCGCGGGCGTTCACGCCCGTGTCGGGGGTGCGGACCCTCGTCGACGGCGTGCGGGAGCGGCTGGGCGTCTGACCTCAGGCGCCGCGGCGGCGCCGGCGACCGGCCGCCACCGGGGCGGCCACGGCCGCCGCGCCCTCGACGACGCGCAGCGCCCGCCGGCGGGCGTACCAGGCGATCCCCGCGACCGCGGCGCCCACGCCCATCGCCGCGCCCGTGACCACCGGCACCGGCGGCACGGCGAAGCGGCTGCGCATCGAGACCGGCCGGGTGAACTCCAGCACCGGCCAGCCGCGCTCGGCGGCCGCCTTGCGCAGGGCCCGGTCGGGGTTGACCGCGGTGGGGTGGCCGACGGCGGCGAGCATCGGCAGGTCGGTCACCGAGTCGCTGTAGGCGTAGCAGTCGGCGAGGTCGTAACCGCTCTCGGCGGCCACCTGCCGCATGGCCTCGGCCTTGTTCTCGCCGTAGGCGTAGAACTCGATCTCCCCGGTGTAGCGGCCCTCGGCCCGCACCATGCGGGTGGCCACCACCCGGTCGGCGCCGAGCATCGCGCCGATCGGCTCGACCATCTCCGCGCCGCTGCTGGAGACGATGACGATCTCCCGGCCGGCGGCCCGGTGGAACTCGATGAGGTCGGCGGCCTCGGCGTAGACGAGGGGGTCGACGACCTCGTGCAGCGTCTCGCTGACGATCTCGTGCACCGTCGCGACGTCCCACCCGGTGGCCATCCGGGTGATCTGGGCGCGCATCCGCTCCATCTGCTGCGCGTCGGCGCCGGCGAGGGAGAAGACGAACTGCGCGTAGGCGCCCTTGAGCACGGCGCGCCGGTTGATCAGCCCGCCCGCGAAGAAGGGGCGGCCGAAGGCCAGCGTGCTGGACTTGGCGATGACCGTCTTGTCCAGGTCGAAGAACGCCGCAGCGCGGGTCACAGCTCACGACTGTAAGCGGACGGGAGGGGGCTGACGGGCCGCCGCGCGCCGTCCACACCCGTCCGGGTCATCCACAGGTCTCCCGCCCGCCCGTTCCGGCCCGCCCGGCTCCGCTGGGGTCGGGCGCGTGTCCCCGCGTCCCGCCCCGTCCCCGCCGCCCCGCCCGCTCGTCGTCAGTGCCGACGAGGACCTCCTCGACGACGTCCTGCGGGTCCTCGCCGCCGCGGGCACCGAGCCCGAGGTCGCCACCGGCGGCCCGGCACTGCGGCGGGCCGCCCGCGGGGCCGGGCTGGTGCTGCTCGGCGCCGACGTCCTCGGCGCCCCCGCCGTGCGGGCGCTGCCGCGCCGGCCCGGGGTGGTCGTGGTCGCTCTCGGCCCGCTCCCCGCGCCGGCCTGGGCCGCCGCGGTCGAGCTCGGCGCCGAGC
Organism: Geodermatophilus sp. SYSU D01119; assembly: GCF_054049975.1. Lineage (NCBI taxonomy): Bacteria > Bacillati > Actinomycetota > Actinomycetes > Geodermatophilales > Geodermatophilaceae > Geodermatophilus > Geodermatophilus sp. SYSU D01119. The sequence goes on from NZ_JBJGYL010000025.1 coordinate 23,100, forward strand.
GGGTCGCCGTCCTGCCCGACGACGAGGCGTGGCTGGCCGCCCGTGCCGCGGACGCGGTGCGCGCGCCGGTGGAGCGCGGCCCGCTGCTGGTCGTGGGCGGCAGCTGCGGCGGCGCGGGGGCCAGCACGCTGGCCACCGCCCTCGCGCTCACCGCCGCGGAGGACGCCGGAGGGGCGCTGCTGGTCGACGCGGACCCGTGGGGCGGCGGGCTGGACCTGCTGCTGGGCGCCGAGGACGCCGAGGGGCTGCGCTGGCCCGCGCTGGCCGGGGTGCGCGGCCGGGTCGCCGGCGACGCGCTGCTGGCCGCCCTGCCGCAGGCCGGCGGCGTCACCGTGCTCCCCGCCGCCCGCGAGGACGCGGGCCCGGTGCCGGTCGAGGCGCTGACGGCCGTCGTCGACGCCGCGCGCGGGTGCGGCCGGCCGGTGGTGGTCGACCTGCCGCGCCCGGCCGGACCCGGCGACGCCGCGGCGGCCGCGGTCCTCGCCGAGGCCGACCTCGCGGTCCTCGTCGTGCCGGCGCGGCTGCGCGCGGTCACCGCCGCCCGCCTGCTGCTGGCGGGGTCGCCCGCGGAGCCGTCCCCGTGGCGCACGGCCGGGGTGGTGGTCCGCGAGGTCCCGGCGGGCCTGCCGGCGGCGGAGGTGGCGTCGGCCACCGGGGCCCCGGTGCTCGCCGTGCTCGGCCACGACCGCGGCGCCGTCGACCGCGGCGAGCGCGGCGAGCCACCGGCGGTGACGCCGCGCAGCCCGCTCGGGGCGGTCACCCGCCGGCTGCTCGGCGGGCTCCCCCGGCCGGAGCGGGCGGCGTGAGCGCGCTGCCGCTGGTCGAGCGGGTCCGCGCGCGGCTGGCCCTCGAGCCGGGGCCGCCGAGCCGCGCCGCCGTGGCCGCGCTCGTCCGTGACGAGGCGGGGCTGCTCGGCGACGCCGAGGTGCTCGACGCCGTGCGGGACGCGGTCGCCGAGCTGGCCGGCGCCGGTCCGCTGGAGGCGCTGCTGCGCGAGCCGGGGGTCACCGACGTGCTGGTCAACGGGCCCGCGCACGTGTGGGTGGACCGGGGGAGCGGCCTCGAGCGCTCCGCCGTCCGCTTCCCCGACGAGGACGCCGTCCGCCGGCTCGCCGTGCGGCTGGCCGCCAGCGCCGGGCGGCGGCTCGACGACGCCGCGCCCTGGGTCGATGCCGGGCTGCCCGACGGCACCCGCCTGCACGCGGTGCTGCCGCCGGTGTCGGCCGGGGGCACCTGCCTGTCGCTGCGGGTGCTGCGCCGCGCCAGCCTGGGCCTCGGTGACCTCGCCGCCCGCGGGACGCTGCCCGGGGAGTCGGCCCGGCTGCTGCGCGCGGTGCTGCGGGCGCGGCTGGCCTTCCTCGTCACCGGGGGCACCGGGTCGGGGAAGACGACGCTGCTCGCGGCGCTGCTGGGCGAGCTGCCGGCGGGGGAGCGGCTGGTGCTGTGCGAGGACGCACCGGAGCTCGCGCCGGTCCACCCGCACGTCGTCCGGCTGCTCACCCGCCCGGCCAACGTGGAGGGCGTCGGCCAGGTGACGCTGCGCGACCTGGTCCGCCAGGCCCTGCGCATGCGGCCCGACCGGCTCGTCGTCGGCGAGGTGCGCGGCGCGGAGGTCACCGACCTGCTCGCCGCCCTCAACACCGGTCACGACGGCGGCTGCGGCACCCTGCACGCCAACCGGCCCGGGGAGGTGCCCGCCCGGCTGGAGGCGCTGGGGGTGGCCGCCGGGCTCGACCGGCGGGCGGTGCACAGCCAGGCCGCGGCGGCGCTCGCCGTCGTCGTGCACCTGCGGCGCACCCCGGCCGGCCGGCGGGTGGAGGAGATCGGCGTCGTCCGCCGCGACGGGGACTGGGTGGCGGTCGACGCCGGCTGGCGGGCCGACGGCCGCCCCTGCCCGGGCGCCGGGCGGCTGGGCGCGCTGCTCGACGGCGGTGGGGCCGGGTGAGCGCGGCGCTGCTGCTGGCCGCCTCGGCGCTGCTGCTGTGGCCCGGCGCGGCCACCCGGCGGAGGTCCCGGCTGCGGCACGTGACGCGTTCCGGTCGGCCGGCGGGGTCCCGCGCGGCCGCGCCGCCGCCCGCCGCCGCGCCACCGCCCGCCGCCGCGCCGCCGCCCGCCGCCTGGCCGCTGCCGGCCGCGGTGCCGGCCGGGGCGGTGCCGGCGGGGGCGGTCCTGGCGGGGGCGGCCGGCGCCCTGGCCGCGACGCCGCTGGTCGGGGTCCTCGCGGCCGGGGGAGCGGCGGCCGCCGTCCGAGGGCTGGTCCGCTCCCGGGACCGGCGCGCCGCGGAGGCCCGCCTGGACGGGCTGACCGACGCGCTCGCGGCGCTGTCCGCCGAGCTGCGCGGCGGTCGGCCGTCCGCGGACGCGGCCGCGGCGGCGGTGGCCGGCTGCAGCGACGGCGCGGTGGCCGACGGGCTCGCCCGGGCGCTCCGGGCACCGGCGGCCGTCGGGCCGGGCGCCACGGACCTGGACCGGGCGCTGGCCCGGGTGGCCGCGGCGGTGCTGCTCAGCGGGCGGACCGGCTGCTCGCTGGCGGCGGTGGTGGCGGCGGTGGAGGACGACCTGCGCGCCCGCCGCCGGCAGCGCCAGGAGCTGCGGTCGGTGACCGCCGGCCCGCGGGCCAGCGCCGCTCTGCTCGCCGGTCTGCCGCTGCTGGCGCTGGCCATGGGCAGCGGCATAGGCGCCGATCCGTGGGCCGTGCTCACCACCACCGGCGCCGGGCAGGTGCTGCTGGTCCTCGGGGTGGCGCTGGAGGCCGCGGGGCTGTCCTGGTCGGCGCGGCTGGTCCGCCGGGCGGTCGCGGGACCGGGGACGGCGGCGTGAGCGCGGTCCTGGTGCTGCTGGCGGGGGCGCTGCTCGCCTGGCCGTCGGCGGCGGCCCGCCGCGTCGCGCGGGTGCGGGCGGTCGTGGCGACGGCGCCGCGGCCAGCCGCGGCCGCACCGGCCGCGGCGGGCCTGCCGGGCGCGGGTCGGCGTCTCGCGCTGCCGGGAGCCGCCGGGGTGGCCGTGGCGCTGCTGGTGGGCGGGATGCCGGGGGCACTGCTCGGCGCGGGGGCCGGCGTGCTCGCGCACCGCCTGCTGCGGCGGTCGGCCGGCCCGGACCCGACGGGCGCCGGGGCGGGCGCGGACCTGCCGGTGGCCTGCGACCTGCTCGCGGTGTGCCTGGCGGCCGGGGCGCCGGTCGGCGCGGCGCTGGCCGCGGTCGCCACGGCGCTGCCGGGCCCCACGGGCGAGGTGCTCGAGGTCGTCGCCGGCCGGCTGCGGCTGGGCGCGGCCCCGCTCGCGGCCTGGGCCGGCACCCCGGCACCGCTCGCGGGCCTCGGCCGGGTGCTGGTGCGGGCCGGGGAGTCGGGGACCCGGGCGGTCGAGGCGCTGCGGGTGCTGGCCACCGAGACGCGTCAGGCCGCGCGCAGTGACACCGAGGCTGCGGTCCGGCGGGCCGGCGTGTGGGTGCTGGCGCCGCTGGGCGCCTGCTTCCTGCCGGCGTTCGTCTGCCTCGGCATCGCGCCGATGGTCATCGGCATCGCCGGGCAGGTCTTCGGGTGAGCGGTCAGCGGGTCCGGGTGACGGGCGACGCTCCGGCGAACGACGACGTCGCGTGGGTGGTGAACGACGGCGCGAGCGACCACGCCGCCGGGACCGCTGCGGGCACGGTGGCGCCGGCGGGGGCGAGGTCGAGCACCATGCGCGTCGGTTGGAAGGCCTCGGCGTAGCCGATCCGGGCCTGCGCACCCCAGTGGCGGGCGGAGGCGACGATCGCGTCGGGCTCCACCATGGCCGAGCGCTCCACCTGCGAGGCGTGCGCGGCCAGCGCGGCGAGCTTGCCGGTCAGGTGGGCGGTGACGTCGACGTACACGGTCGGGGTGAAGGTCAGCGTCGAGGGGCTCTGGTAGTGCAGGACCCGCGGCAGCCGGCGGGCCGCGCCGAGGGTGGCGGCGGCGACGGCGCGGTGGTCCTGGTGGCTGTCGTCGGGGGCGTGCACGTAGACCAGGTCGGCGGCGGTGGCCTGCAGGACCTGCTCGACGCGGCGGATGGCGGCGGAGTCGGCGACGACCTGGCAGTCGACCAGCCCGCCCCACACCAGCCGGGCGCCGATGGCGGCCGCGGCCCGCTCCTGCTCGGCGCGGCGGCCGGTCACCTGGGCGTCGTCGCCGGGGCCGTTCTCGCCGCCGGTCATCACCAGCATCGTCACGCGGTCGCCGGCGGCGACGTGCGCCAGCAGGGCACCGCCGCAGCCCAGCTCGATGTCGTCGGGGTGGGCCCCGATGGCCAGGACGCTGCGTCCCGTGCTCTGCGTGCCTGCGCCGTCCATGGCCGCCGTCCTGTCCGTGCGGGGGCGGTGGTCCCGCCCGTCACCCATCCATCGGCGGCCGCGGCCGCCGGGTCCACCGGGCCGACCGGCTCCCCCCTCGATGGGGGGAGAACCGGTCGTGCGCGATGTATCAGTCCGCGGGCGCTTCGGCGACCCGCGCGCGGCGACGCTGCGCCGCCCACATGGAGCCACCGGCGACCGCGCCGGAGGCGGCGAGCGCGATGACCATGCCCAGGCCGTTGCCGTCGGCCGGCAGCGGCGTGCCCGACGGGCAGCGGGTGCCGCTGTCGCGGCGGGCGGTGGCCGTCGTCCCGAGGACGGTCCAGCTCACCGAGGACATCGACGCGGGCACCTGGACGGAGAACGCGCCCGGGTGGTTGCCGCGCTCGAAGGTCGTGACCTGCCGGCCGTCGAACTGGTCCGGGCTCATGTCGTTGTAGCGGCCGACCGGCAGCGAGCCGGTGTACCCGGTGTCGTTGCGGTAGCCGAACACCGCGGTCCAGGTGCCGTTCTGCACCGGGATGACGCAGGTGACCGACGTCTCCCCGTAGTGGGCGCTCGCGACACCCGGCGTGACCAGCACTGCCGCCGCGCCCACGCCGGCGACGACCGCCAGCCGGGCCCCCAGCGACGCGCGCCGCGTGTTGCCTCTCATGTGGCCCCCTTCCGGACCGGGGCGCACCCGGCCCCTCCCAGGGGAGATCGGAGGCGGTCAGCCCGGTCTCCACGCCACCGGGACGGGGGTCCCCCGGAGGAGGGAGGACGGTCGCGCTCAGTGCGCGGCGGCCACCGGGGAGCCGGTCAGGACGCCGAGCGCGAGCGCCGCGGCGGCGGGGAAGTCGCCGGTGACGGCCCACGCCTCGGGCACGTCCGGTGCGGCCGCGTACTCGCCCTGGCGCACGCGGATCGCCCGCGCACCGACCGCCGCGGCGACGGCCACGTCCTTGCCGGGCCGGTCGCCGACCACCAGCACCCGGTCGGCGGGGACGCCCAGCCGGCCGGCGAGGACGCGCAGGCCCTCGGGCGTGGGCTTGCGGGCGGCGCGCCCGCCGAGGGTGTCGGTGACCAGGACCTCCGCCAGCAGCGGGAGCAGGCCGGTGGCGGTGAGCTTCGCCGCCTGGATCACCGGGTTGCCGTCGGTCAGGCAGCCCACCGGCACCTCGCGGGCGAGCGCGGCCAGCGCCGCGGCCGCGCCGGGGTAGGGGGTCAGCGAGGCCGGCTCGTGCGCGGTGAAGGCGGCCACCAGCGGCGGGACCAGCGCCGGCAGGTCCGCGTCCGGGACGCCCGCGGCGAGCAGCGCGCGGTCGATCGTGCCGCCGCGGTCGGAGCCGGCCGCGAGCTCCCGGACCAGCGCCGCGTGCACCCGGGCGCCGTCGAGCCCGGCGTCCGCGGCGGCGGACCCGACCGCCTCGGCCGCGCCCGCCAGGTAGGCGGCCTGCGGGTAGAGCGTGTCGTCGAGGTCGACCACGACCGCCAGCGGCGGCGGGCCGTCCCAGGGGCGCGGGCCGGTCACCACGGCAGGCGCCCGTCGGTGAAGTCGGGCTCGGTGATCGCCAGGAGCGCGTCGGTGGCCTCGTCGGCCAGCAGCGCCGCGACCTGCGGCCCGGTGGTGCCGTCGCCGTAGGGGCAGGGGAGGGCCGCGGCGTGCGCCTGGCCCTCCGGGGAGGTGTGCCGCGCCGCGGCGGCGAGGACCGCGTCGGCGGCGCCGTCGTCGGCGAGGCCCGCCAGGGTGGTGGTGCCGGCCTCGACGCCCTCCCACCGGGGCGTGGACCCGCGGAGCACGACGACGGGCACGCCGAGGTAGGCCGCCTCCTCCTGGATGCCGCCGGAGTCGGTGACCGCCAGGCGCGCCGAGGCCAGCGCCGCGAGCAGCGCGTCGTAGCCGACCGGCCCGCTCAGCGTGATGGCCGGGTGCTCGAGCTCCGCGTCGAGGCCGGTCGCGGCCAGCCGGGCCGCCGTCCGCGGGTGCACGGGGAAGGTCACCGGGCCGACGCCGTCGGCCAGCGAGCGCACGACGCCCACCAGGCGCTTCAGGCGCACCGGGTCGTCGACGTTGGTCGGCCGGTGCGCCGTCACCAGCACCCCGGACCGCTCCGGCACCGGCACCGGGCGGACGCCGCGGGCCACCAGCGTGTCGACGACCGGGTTGCCGACCACGAACACCCGCTCGGCGGGGACGCCCTCGGCGGCGAGGAACGCCGCCGCGCGCCGGGTCGGGGCCAGGTGCAGCGCGGCGACGGCCGCCGCCACCCGGCGGTTGACCTCCTCGACGCTGCGCGCGTTGAGGCTGCGCAGCCCCGCCTCGAGGTGCGCGAACGGGATCCCCGCACCGCGCGCGGCCAGCGCGTAGGCCGGGACGGTGTTGGTGTCGCCGAGGGCCAGCACGAGGTCGGGGCGGAACCGGGCCACCGCGCGCGCCGCGTCGGCGTGCAGCGCGCCGTACCGGGCGGCCGGGTCGTCGGCCGGCAGGGTGAACCGGCAGGTGGGCGCCAGCCCGAGGGTCTCCTGCAGCCGGGTGGAGAGGTCGGGGTCGGTGTGCTGGCCGGTGTCGACGACGTCGACCCGGTGGCCCGCGGCGACCAGCGTGGTCACCACCGGCGCGAGCTTGACGACCTCCGGACGGGTGCCGAAGGGGACGAGGACGTGCCGGCTGCGGCTCACGCGCGCACCGCCGTCGCCTCGCACGGGTCGGCGACGGGGCTGCCGTCGTCGGCGGTGTAGGTCTCGGCGAAGTAGCGGCTCATCCGGACGCCGGGGGTGAACCACAGGTGGGGCAGGCGTGCGTGGGGGTCGCGGATGCCGGCCAGGTGCGCGCTGACGACGTCGGCGCCCGCGGCGAGGGTCAGCGGCAGGCCGCCGGAGAAGCGCGGGTTGATCTCCACGACGCTCGCCCGGCCGTCGTCGGCGACGAAGCCCTGCACGTTGGCCGGGCCGCTCAGCTGCACCGCCAAGAGCGCCGCGGCGACCACCGCGGTGACCTCGGGGGAGTCGAACGTCGTGCCCTTGACCGAGATGCCGGCTCGGGTGTCGTCGCGCCACCGGGGCACCACGGTGACCAGCTCGCCGTGGCGGTCGACGAGGGCGTCGGCGGTGAACTCCCGGCCGGTCAGCCGTGTCTGGGCGATCAGCGACGCGTCGCCGTGCAGGGCCTCGACCACCTCGGCGCGGGTGTCGAGCAGCCGCACGCCGCGGCTGCCGCGCCCGGCGCGCGGCTTGACGACCCAGGGGCCGGGGACGGCGGCGAGCCCGGCGGAGGTGTCGGTGGTGGCCGGGTGCGGCACGCCGGCGGCCCGCAGGGCCCGGGCGAAGGCGGCCTTGTCGCAGCAGATCCCGACCGCCTCCGGGTCCGGCAGCCAGGTGGCCACGCCGGCGGCGGCGAGCCGGTCCGCGCCCGCGGCGAGGGCGGGCAGCTCCTCGGCCACGGTGGCGATGAGCGCGTCGGCACCGTGGGCCGTGGCGAGCGCGACCAGGGCGTCGACGAAGCGCACGTGGTCGGCCCGCGGGACGACGGCGCCGACGGTGGCCAGCGCGGCACCGGCGGCGGTCGCGTCGGCGTCCACGCCGACGACGCGGTGGCCCAGGGCCACGAGCCGCCGGACCACCGCGACCCCGGCCGGCCCGCCCGCCCCGGTGACCAGGACGGCGGGGGCGGCGGAGCCGGAGGCGGGGCGGCCCGCGGACAGTGGAGCGGCCGGGGTCGGCAGGGTCGAGGTCACCGGGGCGTCTCCGGGGGGTGCGGGTGGTCGGGCGGGCGGGCGAAGCTGCGGGGGGCCGCGGAGCCGGCGGCGTGCGACCGGCGGCCCGGTTCGGCGGCGGGCGGCGTGGCCGGGGCCGGCGGGGGCACCGGGATGCGGGCGACGGGCACCGGCTCCGCACCGGCGGCGGGGCCGCCCGGTGTCCGGGTGCCGGCAGCGGTCCCGTCGGGGACCGGGCGGGCGAGCAGCCAGCCGCGGGCCCACAGCCGCAGGGCGGTGACCCGGGAGTCGGTGACCGGCTCCCACTGGCGGGCGGCGACCGCCTCCGCGAGGGCGTCGAGGACCAGGTGCTCGCGCTCGTAGGTGGCGACGGCGACCAGCGAGGCGCTGTGCGCGCCCAGGCCGTCGGCGGCGAGCTCGCGGATGCGCTCGACGCGCCGGTGGGGCGGCAGGTGCCCCAGGCGGTAGTCGACCCGGGCGGCCTCGCGGCGGGCGGCCAGCCGGGCCGAGACGCGGCGGGGGAGGACGTAGCGGTGCATCAGCCCGGTGAGCGTCGTCCGGCGGCGGTGCGCGTCGGCGTCGTCCTCGACGGCGGGCGTCCGGTAGCCGAGGCCCGGCCGGGCCCAGGAGTCGGGGCGCCGGGCGGTGTGCCGGCCGTCGACGTCCTGCTCCGCGCGCTCCGCGGCCGGCAGCGTCACCCACACCATGACGAGGAAGCCGCCGAGGGTGGCGACGAGGTTCCAGACGGTGCCCACCCAGTCGTGGAAGAGCACCAGCGCGCCCTCGCCCCAGTACAGGCCGGCGAGCGCCGACAGCAGCAGCCGCCCGTGGTTGAGCACGACGACCGCGACGACGGCCACCAGCAGGCCACCGAGCGCGTGCAGCTTGCGGCCGCGCAGGATCACCGCGGTCAGCGCGACCAGCCCGAGCACCGACAGGATCGACGAGCAGGACGCCGTGACGACCGCGTCGATGATCCCGCCGTCGTCGCGGAACAGCAGGATGTGGCCGGGCAGCACGCCCGAGGACCACTCCGGGTCCAGCAGCTCCAGGACGATCGCGACCGCGCCGGCCTCCAGCACCTGCAGCGGGTACGACAGCGTGGCGAAGCCGGCGACGCAGATGATCGCGGCCAGGAGGAGGTCGGCGACGACGGGCAGCAGCCGCCGCCTCGTGCCGCGCGGGGTCCTGCGCCGGCCGAGGGCCTGGGCGGGTGCGGTGGTCACCGGTCCTCCCCGGGGGACGCGAAGGAGCGGGGCCGGGCAGGCGCCTGCGCCGCGACGGCGGCGACCGGCGGGGCCGTCGTGCGCACCGTCGAGGTGGCGCCCGAGCGGGAGGTCTTCACCCAGCTGTAGGGGCGGCCCAGCATCCCGTCGACGTAGGCGCGCGAGGTGATCCAGATCGACAGCGCGAAGGCGGGCAGGAAGCCCAGCAGCCGCCAGGCCGACCGCCGCTCCACCCGGCCCACCAGCAGCCCGACGCACAGCTCGGCCAGCGGGCCGATGAACAGCAGCATCGACAGCGGCAGCAGCCCGATGACCGGCAGGTCGCCGATGCCGAAGGCGCGCAGCACGGTGAGCAGCAGGCCCAGGCCGCTGAGCACCGGCACGTGGTAGACGCCGAGGAACAGCGTCGTCTCGGCCTTCTCCAGCACCGACAGGTGCGGCGAGCGCATCAACGGCCGCCAGTAGTCGCGCAGGCACTTCTGGTGGCCCCGCGCCCAGCGGTACCGCTGCTTCCAGAAGCGCTGGGCGCTGACCACCGCCTCCTCGAAGTCGATGGCCGAGACGTCGTAACGCACCCGCTGACCCATGAGCAGGATCCGCAGCGTCAGGTCGGTGTCCTCGGTGACCGTCTCGGGGTTCCAGCCGCCGAGCGCGCGCAGCGTCGAGGCGCGCACGGCGCAGTTCGCGCCGCCGTAGGCGGGCAGCTCGAACAGCGCCTGGCGGCCGTACTCGTTGACGAGGTAGCCCGACAGGTAGTCGACGAAGACGGTGTTGGCCATCGTCGAGTCCCGGCCGTTGCGGATGACGCAGCGCCCCATCACCGCGCCGACGGAGGGGTCGCGGAAGTGGCGCACCAGCCGGCGCAGGGCGGTGGGCTCCGGCTCGTGGTCGGCGTCGAAGACCAGCACGATCTCCGCGTCGACCAGCGCCAGCGCCTCGTTCAGGGCGCCGGACTTGCCGCCGCCGGCGCCGGCCGGCCGGTGCAGGACGCGCAGCCGGGGGTCGCGCAGCGCCCAGGCGTCCAGTTTGGCGCCGGTCGCGTCGTCGGAGCCGTCGTCGACCACGACGAGGGTCAGCCGGTCCGTCGGGTAGTCGAGGGCCAGCAGCGCCGCGACCATCCCGTCGACGACCAGCTCCTCGTTCTTGCACCCGACGAGGACGGCGACCGGCGGCGTGTAGCTGTCCAGGCCGACGTCGGCGGCGAGCAGGTCGCGCTCGGCCCAGCGGGCGGCGGCGACGGCGAAGGCCAGGTGCCGGCAGAAGTAGACGCCGAAGACGACGTTGAGCGCGCCGGCGACGACCCCGAGCGTGGGGCCGACGCCGAAGGCGGCGATCGCGCCCGCCAGCCCGAGCAGGTAGGCGACGAGGACCAGGGGGCGGCCCTCGGGGCGGTCGGTGCCGTGTGCCGCCACGGTTCCTCCTCCCGGCCCGGGTGCGGTGGTGCGGCTGCGCCACCTCATGGCTGGATCGGCAACCGCGCTGTCGTCCTGAAGTGGAAGCGGCGACGCCGACAGCGACGCGCGCGCCGTCCACAGGCCCGCGCTCCGTCCCCAGGTCGGCGACCGGTCCGCCGCGGCGGGGTCGACGCGGCGAGGGTCGGGCGCGCCCCGCGCACGGGGCCGCCGACCCGAGGAGGAGCCCATGTCCCACACCGCGCCCGAGACCGCACCGGAGACCGCGTCCTCGACCGGCGACGCCGGCCCTCCCGCCCCGCCGCGCGGACGCCTCGCCGCCCGGTGGGCGCGGCTGCGGGCCGAGGCGGAGGCGGGCATGAGCACCGCCGAGTACGCCGTCGGCACCGTCGCGGCCTGCGCCTTCGCCGCCGTCCTCTACCGCGTGGTCACCGGCGGCTCGGTGGTCACCGCCCTCGGCGACCTCGTGTCCTCCGCGCTGCAGGTGCTGTCCTGACCCCGCGCCGCGACCGGGAGGCGGGGATGGTCACCGCGGAGACCGCGGTGGTGCTGCCGGTCCTCCTGCTGGTGCTCGCCGCCGTGGTCGCAGCGGTCGTGGTGGTGGGCGCCCAGCTGCGCTGCGTGGACGCCGCCCGCGAGGGCGCCCGTGCCGCCGCCCGCGGCGAGGCCCCGGACGCCGTCCGCGCGCTCGTCGCCCGGGTGGCCCCCGACGGCGCGCGGACCGAGGTCGCCGTCGGCGACGGCGGGGTGCGGGTCACCGTCCGGGCGGAGGTGTCCCCGCTGGGGCCGGTCGACCTGGGCGTCGACGTCACGGCGACGGCGGTCGCCCGGCTCGAGCCCGGGGTGGCCGGCGGGTGAGCGAGGCCGAGCGCGGGTCGGCGACCGTCTGGACGGTGGCGCTCGCCGCGGTGCTCGCGCTCGTCGGGCTAGCCGCGGTGCTGCTCGGTGCCGCGACGGTGGCCCGTCACCGGGCCGGGGCTGCGGCCGACCTCGCCGCCCTCGCCGGAGCCGCGGCGGCGGTGTCCGGCGACCCGGCCCCCTGCGACGTCGCCGCCGGGGTGGCCCGCGACAACGGCGCGGTGCTCACCGCCTGCGCGGCGGACGGCGGCGGGGTGGTCGAGGTGACCGCCACCGTCACCGTCGACCTCGGCCCGCTGGGCACCCGGCGGGCCGGGGCGGCCGCCCGTGCCGGCCCCGCGCCGCCGGAGGCGTCAGAAGACCAGGTCGTCCTCGACGTGGCCGCCGCTGTCCGGGGCGGCGTCGCCGTCCTCGGCGGGCGCCTCCCCGTCCCCGGCCACCCGGGGTGCCGTGGCCCGTCCGGGAGAGGGCCGCCGCAGCAGGCCGCGCACCGGGCCGGCCGGGGTCGGCGCGTTCTCCCCGCCGGTCGGCTCGTCCTCCGGCTCGTCGCCGGCCCCCTCGGCCGCGGCCAGCTCGTCGAGCACGACGTCGAGCACGCGCACCGCACCGGCCTTGTCCAGCGGGTCGTTGCCGTTGCCGCACTTGGGCGACTGCACGCACGACGGGCAGCCGCTCTCGCACTCGCAGCTGGCCACGGTCGCCCGGGTGGCGCGCAGCCAGCGCCGCAGCGCCGCGAAGCCCCGCTCGGCGAAGCCGGCCCCGCCGGGGTGCCCGTCGTAGACGAACACCGTGGCGGTCCCGGTGTCGGGGTGCAGCGCGGTCGACAGCCCGCCCAGGTCCCAGCGGTCGCAGGTCGCCAGCAGCGGCAGGATGCCGATCGCGGCGTGCTCGGCGGCGTGCAGCGATCCGGGCAGCGCCAGGTCGTCGAGGTCGGCGCGGGCGACCGCGTCGGCGTCCAGGGTCAGCCACACCGCGCGGGTGCGCAGCTGGCGGGCCGGCAGGTCGAGCGGGAACTCGGCCAGCACCTCGCCGGTGCCCGCCCGCCGCCGCTGGTAGGCCACGACCTGGTTGGTGACGTCGACGACGCCGGTGTGCGCGGTGACCGTGCCGAGGCGGCGGGTGCGGTCGGTGCGGACGATGCCGAGGTCGGTGACGTCGCGGGCGACGGTGGTCCACTCGGGGCTGTCGGCGTGCACGACCGCGCAGGCGTCGTCGAGGTCGAGCTCGTCGACGACGTAGGTCTCGCCGCGGTGCACGTACAGCGCGCCGGCGTGCACCGTCGAGTGCGCGGCGCCGCCGTCGACGGTGCCGAGCAGCCGGCCGGTGCCGGACTCGATGATCGCCACCGGCTCCCCGCCGCTGCCGCGGATGTCGACGTCGGGCCGCCCGCGCCCGGCCCAGTACCAGCCGGCCGGGCGGCGGCGCAGCGAGCCCGCCGCCACGAGCTCCTCGAGCTGCGCCTCGGCCACCGGACCGCCGAAGTCGGGCAGGTCGTCGGGGGTCAGCGGCAGCTCGGCCGCGGCGCTGCACAACTGCGGCCCGAGCACGTAGGGGTTGGCCGGGTCGGTCACGGTCGCCTCCACCGGCCGGCCGAAGACCGCGCGCGGGTGGTGGGCGAGGTAGTGGTCCAGCGGGTCGTCGCGGGCGACGAACACGACCAGCGACTCGCGCTGGGCGCGCCCGGCCCGGCCCGCCTGCTGCCAGAGCGACGCCAGCGTGCCGGGGTACCCCGCGAGCACCACCGCGTCGAGCCCGGCGATGTCGATGCCGAGCTCGAGGGCGTTGGTGGTCGCCACCCCGAGCAGCTCGCCGGAGGACAGCGCCCGCTCCAGCTCCCGGCGCTCCTCGGGCAGGTAGCCGCCGCGGTAGGAGTCGACCATCCGCACCAGATCGCCGCGGCCGCGGTCGAGCAGCAGCCGCCGGGCCTGCTCGGCCACCGACTCCGCGCTGCGCCGGGAGCGCACGAACGCGAGCGTCCGGGCGCCGCGCTCGACGAGGTCGGCGAGCAGCCCGGCGGCGTCCGCGGCGGCCGAGCGGCGCAGCGGGGCGCCGTGCTCGCCGGTGCGCTCGGTCAGCGGCGGCTCCCACAGCGCGAAGGTCGCGCCGGGGCGCGGCGAGCCGTCGTCGGTCACCGCCACCACGGGCCCGCCGACCAGACGGGCGGCGGCCACCGCGGGCTCGGCCACCGTCGCCGAGGCGAGCACGAACACCGGGTCCGCCCCGTAGCGGCGGCAGATGCGGCGCAGCCGGCGCAGCACGTGGCCGACGTGCGAGCCGAAGACGCCCCGGTAGGCGTGGCACTCGTCGATGACGACGTAGGCCAGCCGGCGCAGCGTCGAGCTCCAGCGCTGGTGGGCCGGCAGGACGCCGCGGTGCAGCATGTCCGGGTTGGTGACGATCCACCGCGAGTGCCGGCGCACCCAGTCCCGCTCCTCGGCCGGGGTGTCCCCGTCGTAGGCGGCCGGCCGCACCGAGGGGTCGGCCAGCGCCGCCACCGAGGCGAGCTGGTCGCGCGCCAGCGCCTTGGTCGGCGCCAGGTAGAGGACGCACGCCCGCTGGTCCTCGGCCAGCCGGGTCAGCGCGGGGAGCTGGTAGGCCAGCGACTTGCCCGACGCGGTGCCCGTGGCCACCACCACCGAGGTGCCGTCGTGGGCCAGCTGCGCGGCCTCGACCTGGTGCCGCCAGGGCTCGGCGACGCCCTGCTCCTCCAGCCGGGCGCGCAGCGCCGGGTCCACCCACTCCGGCCACGGCAGCGTGCGCGGGCTGCGCACCGGCAGGTGGTGCACGTGGGTGACCGGGTGCTCCTCCTCGGGCGTGCCGGCGAGCAGGTCCTCGAGGAGCTCGGCGCCGGGCGGCACGGTGCCGGGCCGCGGCGCCGACCCGTGGCCCGCTGCGGCGCCGTGCAACTCCGGCGCGGCGGTGCGCTCCTCGTCCTCCGGCGGCTCGCCCCCTGACAGCCCCTCACGGCCGGATGGGGGAGCAGCCGGCCGGACCGGGTGGAGCGTGGTCACCCCACCACTCTCACACCCCGGGGCAACCTCCCGCCCGCGTCCCGCCACCGTGCGCGACCGGGCGAGCGCGGAGGAGGAGGTCCCGAGAAGTGTGATCTCCGTTACATTGGCGCGGCGTCCACGGGCTCTCCGCCCGCGAGCGTGCTCTCCGCCGACCGGGGACGCGGGGCCGCCCGGCGGCAGCCCACCGCTGGGAGGTACCGATGCCGGACAGTCATCTCTCCGGCGGGGACGTCGTCCTCGTGACGGCAGCCCTCGTCGTCTCGCTCGCCGCACTGCTCTTCGCCGCGACCCTGGTCCGCGCCGTCATGGCCGCCGACCAGGGCACGGCGCGCATGCGCGACATCGCGCGGGCGGTGCAGGAAGGAGCCGGCGCCTACCTGCGGCGCCAGTTCAGGACCCTCGGCGTCTTCGCCGTCATCGTGTTCCTGCTGCTGCTCGTGCTGCCGGTCGCCGAGGGCGGCTGGGGCACCCGGATCGGCCGGGCGGTGTTCTTCCTCGTCGGCGCGCTGTTCTCCGCGGCCGTCGGCTTCATCGGCATGACGCTGGCCACCCGGGGCAACGTCCGCGTCGCCGCGGCCGCGCGCACCGGCGGCTACCGGCCCGCCTTCCGCATCGCGTACCGCACCGGCGGCGTCTGCGGGATGATCACCGTGGGTCTGGGCCTGTTCGGCGCCTCCCTCGCGCTCCTGCTCTTCGACGACACCGCGCCGGTGGTCCTCGAGGGCTTCGGCTTCGGCGGCGCGCTGCTGGCGATGTTCATGCGCGTCGGCGGGGGCATCTTCACCAAGGCCGCCGACGTCGGCGCCGACCTCGTCGGCAAGGTCGAAGCGGGCATCCCCGAGGACGACCCCCGCAACGCCGCCACGATCGCCGACAACGTGGGAGACAACGTCGGCGACTGCGCCGGCATGGCCGCCGACCTGTTCGAGTCCTACGCCGTCACGCTGGTGGCCGCGCTCATCCTCGGCCAGGTCTTCTTCGGCTCGGTGGGCATGGTCTTCCCGCTGGTCGTCGCCGCGATCGGCGTGCTCGCGTCCGTCGTCGGCATCCTCGCCAGCAACCCCGGCAAGTCCGACAGCAGCGGCCTGGCCCCCATCAACCGCGGCTTCTTCACCTCCGCGGTGGTCTCCCTCGTGCTCGTCGCCGTCGCCGCCTTCACCGTGCTGCCCAGCGTCGCCGACATCCCCGACTCGGTGGTCAACCCGCAGGTCCTCGGCTTCGTCGCCGTGCTCGTCGGCATCGTGCTGGCCGCGGCCATCCAGCTGCTGACCGGCTACTTCACCGAGACCAGCCGCAAGCCGGTCCGCGACGTGGGCCGCAGCTCGCTGACCGGCCCGGCGACCGTCGTGCTCTCGGGCATCTCGCTCGGCCTCGAGTCGGCGGTCTACGCCGCCCTGCTCATCGGCGGCGCGGTCTACGGCGCCTTCCTCGTCGGTGGCGGCGCGGCCCTCTACGCCGTCGCGCTGGCCGGCTGCGGCCTGCTCACCACCGCCGGGGTCATCGTCTCCATGGACACGTTCGGCCCGGTCAGCGACAACGCCCAGGGCATCGCCGAGATGTCGCAGGACATCGACGACGACGGCGCCCGCGTGCTGACCGACCTCGACGCCGTCGGCAACACCACCAAGGCCATCACCAAGGGCATCGCCATCGCCACCGCGGTGCTCGCCGCGACGGCGCTGTTCGGCTCCTACAACCAGCAGGTCCTCCTGGCCCTGGACGACGTCGACCTCGGGGAGGCGTTCAGCCTCGTCGAGCCGGACAACGTCGTCGGTGCGGTGATCGGCGCCGCCGTCGTCTTCCTCTTCTCCGGGCTGGCGATCAGCGCCGTCTCCCGGGCGGCCGGCCGCGTGGTCTTCGAGGTCCGGGAGCAGTTCCGCACCCGGCCCGGGATCATGGACTTCTCCGAGCGGCCCGACTACTCCGCCGTCGTCGACATCTGCACGAAGGACTCGCTGCGCGAGCTCGCCACCCCCGGCCTGCTCGCCGTCCTCGCGCCGGTCGCCGTCGGCTTCGGACTGGGCTTCGGCCCGCTGGCGGCCTACCTCGTCGGCGCGATCGCCACCGGCACGCTCATGGCCGTCTTCCTCGCCAACTCCGGCGGCGCGTGGGACAACGCCAAGAAGATGGTCGAGGACGGCGCGTTCGGCGGGAAGGGCAGCGAGGCGCACGCGGCCACGGTCATCGGCGACACGGTGGGCGACCCGTTCAAGGACACCGCCGGCCCGGCCATCAACCCGCTGATCAAGGTGATGAACCTGGTGGCCCTGCTCATCGCGCCCGCGGTGGTCGGCCTGCAGGTGGGCGAGGACGCCAACACCACGGTGCGCCTGCTGATCGCAGGGGCCGCGACCCTCGTCATCGTCGCCGCGGTCGTGGTGTCCAAGCGGCGCTCGGTCGTGGTCGGCGGCGCCACCGACCAGCCCACCGGGACCAGCCTCACCACCACCGCACCCTGAGCACACGCCGCGAGCCTCCGCCCGGTCCCGGCCGGGCGGGGCCCGCGGCGGGACCTGTGGACGGCGACGGCCCTGTGGATCCGGATCCGGGCCGCGCCGGCACCCCGCCCTAGCGTCCGCCCCGCCGGTCCCGACCGAGGCCGGCCCGACGCCGGGAGGGGCCGTGTCCGCACCGATCGCCATCCAGCTCGACAGCGCCCAGGCCCTGGCCGAGGAGCTCGCGGCGCTGTCCGCCGAGCTGTCCGCCGAGGCCGACCGCTGTGCCTCCACCGCGGTGTCCCTGGCCGCGGCGGCACCCGGTGAGGTGTCCGAGGCGGCCGGTGCCACCGGCCGCGCGTGGGCGGCGTACGTGGCCGACCTCGCCGACGGTGCCGCCACCGTCGCTGCGACCCTGCTGGCCGCGGTCCGGGCCTACCGCCTGCAGGACGCGGCGGTCTCCGACCGGCTGCTCGCCGCCCGCGCCGCGGCGACCTCCGGGGCGGCGGCGTGAGCGCGCCGGGGCTGACCGCCGTCGCCGCCTGGGACACCGCCCTCCTCGAGGGTGCCGTCGCCACGCTCGAGGCGGTGACCGGGCGGCTCCCCGCCTGGCGTGCCCGCACCGACGGCGTCGCGCGCTCGCTCACCGACCCGTCCTGCTGGTCCGGCCCGGCCGCCACGGCGGCCACCTCCGCCCTCGGCGAGGTGTCCGCGGTGGCGACGGCGATGGCGACCGCGTTCGGGGACTCGCTCGACCGGCTGCACGACGCCGCCCGCGAGGCGCGCACGGCCGCCGACCTGGCCGGGCAGGCGCTGGCCCGGGCGGCGGCCGCGGGGATGGCGCTCGACCAGGCGGGCCGGGCCGTCGTCCCGGCGCCCGCGCCCCTCCCGGACGCCGCGGCCGGGACCCCCGCCGTCTCCTACGACGCCCTGGCCGAGCAGGCGGCAGCGGCCGAGCGGATCGCCGGGCTCGCCGCCGACGCCCTCCGGGCGGCCGCGCGGGCCGGTGCCGCGGCCGCCGACTCCGGCGGGCCCCTGGCCGCCCTCGGCGGCACCGGCGCCTTCCGCCCGGCCGGCTGGGCCGCGCTCGCCCGGACCGTGACCGCCGACGGGGCGTGGGTGCGGTCCTGCCTGCCGGTGCCCGGGACCTCCCCGGAGGACGTGGCCGCGTGGTGGGCGGGACTGTCGACGCCGGCCCGCGACCTGCTCGTGCACGTCGAGCCCCGGCTCGTCGGCAGCCTCGACGGCCTGCCCGCCTGGGCCCGGGACCAGGCGAACCGGCTGCTGCTGGACCGGGCGCTGAGCGACCCGTCACCGTCCACGCGGGAGACCGCGGAGGCGGTGGCGGCGGAGCTGGACCGCGAGGAGGCGGCCGGCCGGACCGCGCAGCTGTGGTCGCTCGACCTCGACGACCACCTCGCGGCGATCTCCTACGGCGACCTGGACGCCGCCGACGACGTCGCGCTGCTCGTGCCCGGTGTCGGCAACGACGTCGGCGACCTCGACGACCTCGGGGACGACGCGCGGGCCGTCGCCGACGCCGCGCGGGACGCCGTGCCGGGCGCGGCCGTGGCGGCGGTCGCGTGGCTGGGCTACCGGCCACCGGCCTCGGTCGCGCACCCCGCCGCGCTGCTCGAGGGGCGCGCGGCCACGGGCGGCGCCGCCCTCGCCGGCGACCTCGCCGGGCTGCGCGCCGCCCGGGCCGGCGACCCGGTCCGCGGCGACGACCCGCTGCGCACCACGGTCGTGGCGCACAGCTACGGCACCGTCGTGGTCGACCGGGCGGCGGAGGAGCCGGGCGTGCTGGAGGCCGACGCGCTGGTCCTCCTCGGCAGCCCCGGGATGGACAACACCGCGGCACAGCTCGAGGCGCCGGAGGTGTTCGAGGCCTCGTCCCTCCTCGACCCCGTCCCGTGGGCGCTCGACGTGCACGGCTGGGAGACGGCCGGCGACCGGTTCGGGGCCACGTCGCTGGCCGCCGACTGGGACACCCTCCACTGGGAGTACCTCGACGCCGACCGGCCGACGCCGGCCGCCGCGGGGGAGGTGGTCGCGGGGGTGTGGGAGGCCGACTGACCAGCGCGGGGGAGCCCGGGAACAGTCGCGCGGCGGCGCCGTTGGACCGGGTGACGGCGCGCCCACCCGGGGTCGCCGGCCGGTCGCGTTCCGTCGGCGTGGCCTACCGTGGCCCGCCGAGGGGGCGTGGCGGGTGCCGACCACCCCGCGCCGCGCCGCCACGACCGAGCACCACCGACAGGAGCACCGTGCCCACGAAGACCGCGAAGAACGGCGAGAGCGCCGGCCGCACGGCCGGTGGCACCAGCACGCCCGCCCGCCGCCGGACCGCCGCCAACGGGGGCGGGCGTCCGCTGGTCATCGTGGAGTCCCCGACCAAGGCCGGGAAGATCGCCGGCTACCTGGGCAACGGCTACGTCGTCGAGGCGAGCGTCGGGCACATCCGCGACCTGCCGCGCAACGCCGCCGACGTCCCGGCCGAGCACAAGGGCGCCCCGTGGGCCCGGCTCGGCGTCGACGTCGACAACTCCTTCGAGCCGCTTTACGTCGTCAGCCCCGACCGCAAGCAGCAGGTGACCCGGCTCAAGCAGCTGGTGAAGGACGCCAGTGAGGTCTTCCTCGCGACGGACGAGGACCGCGAGGGCGAGGCCATCGCCTGGCACCTGGTCGACACGCTCAAGCCGCGGGTGCCCGTGCGCCGGATGGTCTTCCACGAGATCACCCCCGAGGCGATCGCCCGCGCCGTCGCCAACCCGCGCGAGCTCGACACCGCGCTGGTCGACGCGCAGGAGACCCGCCGCATCCTCGACCGGCTCTACGGCTACGAGGTCAGCCCCGTGCTGTGGAAGAAGGTCCTGCCGAAGCTCTCGGCCGGCCGCGTGCAGTCGGTGGCCACCCGCATCGTCGTCGAGCGGGAGCGCGAGCGGATGGCATTCACCGCCGCCGACTACTGGTCCCTCGACGGCGTCTTCGCCGTCCCCGGCAAGGCCGGCGCCGACGCGGGCGAGCCGACCACCCTGCGCGCCCGCCTCGTCAGCGTCGACGACAGCCGCGTCGCCACCGGTCGCGACTTCGACCCCGCGACCGGGCAGGTCACCGGCGACGTCGTGCACCTCGACGAGGCCGGCGCCCGCGGGCTCGCGGCCCGCCTCGAGGGCCGGCAGGTCACCGTCAGCCGCGTCGACGAGAAGCCCTACCGGCGCCGTCCCTACGCGCCGTTCACCACCTCGACGCTCCAGATGGAGGCCGGCCGCAAGCTCGGCTGGTCCTCGGCGCAGGTCATGCGGGTGGCGCAGCGGCTGTACGAGAACGGCCACATCACCTACATGCGGACCGACTCGACGAACCTGTCGAACGAGGCGATCAACGCCGCCCGCACCCAGGCCCGCGAGCTCTACGGCGACGCCTACGTGCCCGCCGAGGCGCGCCGCTACAGCAAGAAGGCCAAGGGCGCGCAGGAGGCGCACGAGGCGATCCGCCCCGCCGGTGACTCCTTCCGCACCCCGGGCCAGCTCGCCGGGCAGCTCGCCCGCGACGAGTTCCGGCTCTACGAGCTGATCTGGCAGCGCACGGTCGCCTCGCAGATGGCCGACGCCGTGGGCCAGACGGTGAGCATCCGGCTCGCCGGCACCAGCACCATCGACGAGCGCGTCGAGTTCACCGCGTCGGGGCGCACCATCACCTTCCCCGGCTTCCTGCGCGCCTACGTCGAGTCCCGCGACGAGGGCAGCACCGCCGGCGACGACGACCACGGCAGCGACGACGCCGAGCGCCGGCTGCCCCGGGTCGAGCGCGGCCAGCGCCTCGACACCCGGGAGCTCGAGCCCAAGGGCCACACGACCAGCCCGCCCTCGCGCTACACCGAGCCGAGCCTGGTGGCCCGGCTCGAGGAGCTCGGGATCGGCCGCCCGTCGACCTACGCGTCGATCATGCAGACGATCCAGGACCGCGGGTACGTGTGGAAGAAGGGCTCCGCGCTGGTGCCCTCCTTCGTCGCGTTCGCCGTCGTCAACCTTCTCGAGCAGCACTTCGCCGCGCTCGTCGACTACGACTTCACCGCCTCGCTGGAGAACGAGCTCGACGAGATCGCCAGCGGGTCGCTCGGCCGGGTCGACTGGCTGACCGAGTTCTACTTCGGGGGCGAGGGCCGGCACGCCGGCGGCATCGCGGCCTCCGGCGGGCTCAAGACCGTCATCGGCCAGCAGCTCGAGGAGATCGACGCCCGCGGGGTCAACTCCATCCCGCTGCGCGCCACCGGGCCGAACGGGGAGCCGGTCGTCGTCCGGGTCGGCCGCTACGGGCCCTACCTGCAGGCCGGCGGCGAGGACGGCGCCCGCGTCAGCCTCCCCGAGGACCTCGCGCCCGACGAGCTGACCAGCGAGAAGGTCGCCGAGCTGCTCGCCGCCCCCTCGGGCGACCGCGAGCTCGGCACCGACCCCGGGTCCGGGCACCCCGTGGTGGTCAAGGCCGGCCGCTACGGCCCCTACGTCACCACCGTCGTCCCCGAGGGCAGCAAGGAGGCCCCGCGGACGGCGAGCCTGTTCTCCTCCATGTCGCCGGAGACGGTGACGCTGGAGCAGGCGCTGCAGCTGCTGACCCTCCCGCGCACCGTGGGCACCGCGCCCGACGGCGAGGAGATCCAGGCGCTCAACGGGCGCTACGGGCCCTACATCAAGAAGGGCACCGACTCCCGGTCGCTGGAGAACGAGCAGCGGCTGTTCACCGTCACCCTCGACGAGGCGCTGGCGATCTTCGCCCAGCCCAAGCAGCGCGGGCGCCGGGCCGCGGCCGCCCCGCTCAAGGAGCTCGGCGCCGACCCGGTGACGCAGGGCCAGATCACCGTCCGCGAGGGCCGGTTCGGTCCCTACGTCACCGACGGCGAGACCAACGCCAGCCTCCGCAAGGGCGACGACGTCGAGACCATCTCCCTCGACCGTGCCGCCGAGCTGCTCGCCGACCGCCGCAGCCGCCCGGCCGCCACCAAGAAGAAGGCGGCCAGGAAGGCCACCACGACGACGGCGGCCAAGAAGGCGACCGCGGCGAAGAAGACCACCGCGAAGAAGACCACCGCGAAGAAGACGACGGCGAAGAAGGCCGCCGCGTCCGACGCGGTGCCCGCGAGCTGACCCGGCCGTGACCGGCTCGATCGACCCCGCCGCCTGGCAGCAGCGGCGCACGTCGTTCGGGTCGGTCGCGGCCGAGTACGCCGCCCTGCGCCCGGGCTACCCGGCCGACGCCGTCGCCTTCCTGCTCGGCGACCGGCCGCTGCGGGTCCTCGACCTCGGCGCCGGCACCGGCCTGCTCACCGACGCCCTCGTCGCCGCCGGACACGAGGTGGTCGCCGTGGACCCGTCACCGGAAATGCTCGGCCAGCTCCGCGCCCGCCACCCCGGTGTCCCCGCGCACGTCGGCGGCGCGGAGGCCGTGCCGCTGCCGGACGCGGACGTCGACGCCGTCGTCGCCGGCCAGGCCGCCCACTGGTTCGACCCCGGGCCGGCCGCCGCCGAGCTGCGCCGGGTGCTGCGCCCCGGCGGCGTCGTGGGGTTCGTGTGGAACACCCGCGACGAGACCGTCCCGTGGGTCGCCGCGCTCGGCGCCGCGCTGGCCGCCGAGGCCCGCGGGCACGAGGCCGACCAGGGCGTGGTCGACGACTTCGCCCGCGCCCTGCCGGCCGACGTCGCGACCGCCCGCTCGTCGGTGGTGCAGCGGATGACCCCCGAGCAGGTGGTCGCAGGCATCGGCACCCGCAGCTACGCCGCGACCATGGCCGCCGCGGCGCGCGAGGAGTTCCTCGGCGGCATCCGGCGGCTGCTGGCCGGCCACCCCGACACGGCCGGCCGCGCCGTCCTCGACCTGCCGTACCGCACCGACTCCTACCGGCTCACCCCGCGCTGACCGGGCCGTCGGCGATCGCCCGCAGCGCCGCCACGTGCGCCCGGAACGCCTCGCGCCCGGCGGGGGACAGGCGCAGCCAGGTGCGCGGGCGCTTGCCCACGTAGCCCTTGCGGACCTCCACGTAGCCGGCGCGCTCCAGCGTCGCCACCGTCTTCGACAGCACCGAGTCGCTCACCTGCACCCCGTCGCGGACGAAGCCGAACTCCGCCTCCTCCGCCGCGGCCAGCGTCGCCACCACCGAGAAGCGCACCGGCGCGTGGATGACCTCGTCGAGCGCGTGCCGGGGGTGCGCTCCGGTCACCGCGGCCGCTCCCGCCACGCGCCGACCAGGCACGGCGCGGCGACGGCGACCGCCAGCGGGGCCCACCAAGCCCACTCGTGCGCCAGCCCGGGCACCGTCGTCCCCACCGCGAGCCCGACGGCCAGGACGGCCCCCCACGCGCCCATCGCCGTCCCGAAGCGCTGCGAGAACCCGGCGCGCACCGAGCCGCGCCCGGCCACCAGCGCCGCGGCCGCGCCCAGCACCGCCAGTGCGAAGACCAGCGCGGTCGCGCCCACCGCCCGCTCGCTGTCGGCCACCGGCTGGGCGAGGAAGAAGCCTGCGCTCGCGCACCCCAGGGTCACGAGGAACGTCGACGCCGCGGGGCTCGCCTCCCGCCGGACGCGGACCCCGGCGGCGTCCGCCTCGGCCAGCAGCGCGGCGGCGGACTCGGGCGTGGGGACGGTCATCGGGTGCCTCCTCGGTCGGGGTGTGCGACAGAGTGGCAAGTACTTTCCAGGTGGTCAAGTAGTTGATCCACCGACCAGGAAGACGCGGCGGAAGGGCAGCACGGTCGTGCCGTCCGGGCGGGGCGGGTAGGCCGCGCGCAGCGCCGCCGCGTACTCGGCGGTCAGGTCGGCGCCCGCCTCCTCGCCGAGCCGGGCGAGCACCGGCAGCAGCACCGTGCCGCGCACCCACGACAGCACCGGGTCGGGACCGCGCAGCACGTGCAGGTACGTCGTCTCCCAGACGTCCGCGGCCAGGCCCGCGCCGGTGAGCACGTCGAGGTAGCCGGCCGGGTCGAGCACGGGGTCCGCCGGGGGAGCGGCCGCCGCCAGCCGGGAGGACCACGACGGCGAGGTGCACAGGTCGGCCAGCAGCCGGTGGGTCGGCGCGCGGTGGTTGCCCGGCACCTGCACGGCCAGCCGGCCGCCCGGCGCCAGCCAGCCGGCCCAGCGCTCCAGCAGCGCCGCGTGCCCGGGCACCCAGTGCAGCACCGCGTTGGACACCACGACGTCGACCGGCCCGTCCGGGCGCCAGTCCCGCACGTCGCCGCGCTCGAACGCCACCCGCCCGTCGACGGCGTGGGCGGCGGCCGCGGCCAGCATCTCCGGCGAGGAGTCGACGCCGGTGACCCGCGCCGCCGGCCAGCGCGCGGACAGCGAGGCGGTCAGGGCGCCCCCGCCGCAGCCGAGGTCGACCACCACCCGCGGGTCGTCGGCGTCCACGCGGGCCAGCAGGTCGGCGAACGGGCGGGCCCGCTCCCCGACGTGCCGCAGGTAGGTGGCGGGGTCCCAGCGTGCGTCCACGACCTGCACCGTAGGGCCGCCGCGGGCCCGGGGACGTCGGCCCCGGCCGGTACCGTGGACCGGCCGCCCACCCGCCCCTCGCACCTCCCGGGAGCAACCGATCGACGCCTCGCCGCGCGTGCCCGGCCGCGGGCTGTTCGTCGCCTTCGAGGGCGGGGAGGGCACCGGCAAGTCCACCCAGGCCCGGCTGCTGTTCGACTGGCTGGGCCTGCACGAGGTGCCCGCCCGGCTCACCTCCGAGCCCGGCGGCACCCCGCCCGGCGCCCGCATCCGCGCGCTGCTGCTCGACCCCGCCACCGGCGCGCTCGCCCCGCGCGCCGAGGCGCTGCTCTACGCCGCCGACCGCGCCCACCACGTGGCCACCGTGGTGCTGCCCGCGCTCGACGCCGGCGAGGTCGTGCTCACCGACCGCTACGTCGACAGCTCGCTGGCCTACCAGGGCGCCGGCCGGGCCCTGGAGCTCGACGAGGTCCGCCGGCTGTCGTCCTGGGCCACCGGCGGCCTGGTCCCCGACCTCACCGTGCTGCTCGACCTGCCGCCCGAGGCCGGCCTCGCCCGCGCGCTCGGCCGCGCCGCCGCCGACCGCCTCGAGAGCGAGTCGCTGGACTTCCACGAGCGGGTGCGCGCCACCTTCCGCGCGCTGGCCGGTGCCGAGCCGCACCGCTACCTCGTCCTCGACGCCGGCGGGCCCGCCGAGGAGATCGCCGCAGCGGTCCGCGAGCGGGTCGCGGCGCTGCTGCCCGGGCGGATCGCGTGAGCGTCTGGTCGGAGGTGATCGGCCAGCCGGCCCTCGTCGCCGAACTGCAGGCCGCCGTCGCCCAGCCCACCGCCATGACCCACGCCTGGCTGTTCACCGGCCCGCCGGGGTCGGGCCGCTCGGTCGCCGCCCGCGCGTTCGCCGCGGCGCTGCAGTGCCCCGACGGCGGCGACGGCACCTGCCACTCCTGCCGCACCGTGCTGGCCGGCACCCACGCCGACGTGCAGACCGTCGTCCCCGAGGGCCTGTCGATCGGCGTCACGGAGGCCCGCGAGCTCGTGCGCGTGGCCGGCCGCGCGCCGTCGCAGGGGCGCTGGCAGGTCGTCGTGGTCGAGGACGCCGACCGGATGACCGAGCAGGCCGCCAACGCCGTCCTCAAGATGATCGAGGAGCCGCCGCCGCGCACGGTGTTCCTGCTGTGCGCGCCGAGCCTGCACCCCGAGGACGTGCCGGTCACCATCCGCTCGCGGTGCCGGGTGGTCGGGCTGCGGACGCCGCCGGTCGACGCCGTCGCCGACGTCCTGGTCCGCCGCGACGGCGTCGACCCGGCGCTGGCCGCCTGGTCGGCCGGCGCCGCCGGCGGCCACGTCGGGCGGGCCCGGCACCTCGCGCGCGACGAGAGCGCCCGGCTGGCCCGCAAGGCCGTGCTCGACATCCCGCTGTCGCTGGTCTCGCTGGCCGCCTGCCTCAACGCCGCCGACGACCTGGTGGGCGCCGCGAAGGAGGAGTCCGACCGCACCACCGCCGCCCTCGACGGCGCCGAGACCGAGGCGGTCAAGGCGAGCCTCGGCGTCGGCGCCCGCGGCCCGGGCGTCGCCGCCGCCAGCCGCGGCGCCGGCGTGCTCAAGGACCTGGAGAAGCGGCAGAAGAGCCGGGCCACCCGCATCGGCCGCGACTCGCTGGACCGGGCACTGGTGGACCTCGCCGGCCTCTACCGCGACGCGCTCGTCCTCGACGCCGCGCCCGGCGAGGTGCTGCCGCTCAACCACCCCGACCGCCGGGCCGACGCCGAGGAACTGGGCCGCCGGATCGGCGCGGAGGGGGCGCTGCGCCGCATCGACGCCGTCCTCGCCTGCCGCACCGCGCTGGAGCAGAACGTCAAGCCGCAGATCGCCGTCGAGGCGCTCACCGTGGCCCTGCGGCTCCCGGCGACCTGACCCCGGGCCTGCGCCGGGCGGGGGAGGCCGTGACGTACGCTGTTCCCCGCACGCACGCCGCCTTAGCTCAGTCGGTAGAGCATCTCACTCGTAATGAGAAGGTCGTCGGTTCGATTCCGACAGGCGGCTCCACCCCGCGGCCCCGTCCTCCCGGAGGAAGGGGCCGCGGCCGTTCCGCGATGAGTCCGGTCCCCGCCGCCGGTCTGCCCCTGGACGCGACCACCGGACCGGGGAGGGCACCGTGAGCACCACCTACACCTTCGACGTCTTCACCACCCTCGACGGCTTCGGCTCCTTCGGCGAGGACGGCGACTGGGGCGGCTACTGGGGCAAGGAGGGGCCGGAGTTCCTCGAGCACCGCCTCGCGCAGTACCTCGCCGACCAGCGGCTGGTCCTCGGCGCCAGCACCTGGCGGGAGTTCCACTCCTTCCTCGCCGCCCCCGGTGCCGCCGGCACCCTCGATCCGCTGAACGCCCGGATGCGGGACATGCCGACGACGGTCGTGTCGACGACGCTGCGGGCCCCGCTCGACTGGCCCGACGCCACCGTCGAGCCCGGGGACGCCGTCGACGTCGTGGCCCGGCTCAAGGAGGAGTCACCGGTGCCGCTGCGCTCGCACGGCAGCCTGGCGGTGAACCGCGCGCTCATGGCCGCCGGGCTGGTCGACCTCGTCCAGGTCACCGTCTTCCCCGTCATCACCGGCCGCACCGGCACCGACCCGGTGTTCGCCGGGGCCGCCGACTTCGACCTCGAGATGGTCGGCAGCACCACCTTCGACGGCCGCATCCAGGAGCTCCTCTACCGGCCCACGCTGCACGGCTGACCGCGCCCGGCTCCAGTTCCCGCCGGACCTGCCGATGTCCTCACCGGAGGACCCGTCGCGACAGGAGGGACGAGCATGGCCACGCCCGGGATCGACCACCCCGAGGAGAGAGCGGTGCTCGACGTCAAGGCGGTCAGCCGTGAGGACGTGCTGACCAGCTTCGTCGAGGAAGCCACCGGCGGTGAGCTGGTGATCAGCGTCGGCGAGGACGCCTCGCGCCGCCGCGTCCGCCTGGAGCCCGGCGAGGTGCTCGAACTGGTCTGGCGGGGCCCCGAGGAGCTGCGGTCGGTCCCCGCGGTGCTCCTGGACGTGCACGGCGGCGAGGCGCCCACCTGGCGCGTCCGCATCTCCGGTCCGTCCTCGCGCGGGCAGCGCCGTGCCGCGGTGCGGGCGCCACTGACGCTGGCGCTGTCGGTCCGCGCCGGCGGGGAGACCCGGACCGGCACGACGTTCGACCTCAGCGAGGGCGGCACCCACTGCCTGCTCGACGGCGACCCCGACCGCACCGGCGCGCTCGAGGTCGGCTCCGTCGTCCACGTCGCGCTCGACCTCGACGGGCGCAGCCTCTCGACCAAGGCCGAGGTCGTCCGCCGCCACCCGCGCGAGGACAAGCGCCCCGAGCTCTCGCTGCGCTTCATCGGCCTGCCCGAGCGGGACGAGGACGACGTCCGCCGCCGGGTCTTCGCCGAGCTGCGGGACCTCCGCTCGCGCGGCCTGATCTAGCTCCCGCCGGCGGGTGCGCCAGACTGCGCCCGTGGACCGAGCCCGGCTCAGCGCGATCGCCCACCGCTGGCACCCCGTCGCCGCCCCCGTCTCCGACGACGCCCTCGCCCGGCTGGTGGAGCGGGCGGCGCCGCCCGGCCGCGGCACCGCCCTCGACCTCGGCTGCGGCTCCGGCGCGTGGCTGCTGACGATGCTGGCCGCCCGCCCGGGACTGTCCGGCGTCGGGGTGGACACCTCCGGCCCCGCCCTCGACGCCGCCCGCGACCGCGCCGCGCTGGCCGGGATGGTGGGCCGCGCGGTGTTCGTGCAGGCCGACGCCGCCACCTGGCGCGGCGAGCCGGCCGACGTCGTGCTGTGCATCGGCGCCGCGCACGCCTTCGGCGGGACGGCCGGCGCCCTCGGGGCGGCCCGGCGGCACCTGCGGCCCGGCGGGCGGGTGCTGTTCGGCGACGGCTTCTGGGAGGCGGGCCCGAGCGAGCGCGCGCTGGCCGGTCTCGGCGCCGAGCCCGGCGAGCTGCCGGACCTGCCGGGCCTGCTGGCCGAGGTCGCCCGCTGCGGGTTCGAGCCCGGCTACGCGCACCTGAGCACGACCGCCGAGTGGGACGAGTACGAGTGGTGCTGGACCGGGGCGCTCACCGAGTGGGCGCTCACCGAGGCCGGCCCGGGCGAGCGCGAGGAGGCGCTCGAGGCCGCCCGCACCCACCGGCGGCAGTGGCTCGAGGGCTACCGCCGCGAGCTGGGCTTCCTCACCGCGGTGCTGCACGACGTCAGGGCCTGAGACGACGACGGCGGCACACCCGCATCGGGGTGCGCCGCCGTCCGTCGTCCGTCGTGCGCTCTCGGGTCCGGCCGGGCCGGCGTGGGGGAGTGCGGCTCAGTGGCCGCCGGCCTCCTGGGCCCGCTTGATCGAGGCCTCGATCTCGGCCTCGGCCTCGGCGCGGCCGACCCACTCGGCACCCTCGACCGACTTGCCCGGCTCGAGGTCCTTGTAGGTCTCGAAGAAGTGCTGGATCTCCAGGCGGTCGAACTCCGACACGTCGGTGATGTCCTGGAGGTGGGCCATCCGCGGGTCGGTGGCCGGGACGGTGAGGACCTTGTCGTCGCCACCGGCCTCGTCGGTCATCCGGAACATGCCGATCGCCCGGCAGGTGATCAGGCACCCGGGGAAGGTGGGCTCCTCCAGGAGCACCAGGGCGTCCAGCGGGTCGCCGTCCTGCCCCAGGGTGTTCTCGATGTACCCGTAGTCGGCCGGGTACCGCGTGGAGGTGAACAGCATCCGGTCGAGCCGGATGCGCCCGGTGGCGTGGTCCAGCTCGTACTTGTTCCGCTGGCCCTTGGGGATCTCTACCGTCACGTCGAACTGCACGGCACGTAGTGTGGACCACTGCTGTCAGGTCCACCGGCGCAGGTCCGTCCGGGAGGGCCTTCCCGGGGGGTGGGCACCATCGAGCCGAGCTCGTCGACGACCGTCACGCCGAGCTACAGGCGGCTGCGCAGACGCCTCGTCTCGGCCCTGGTCGCGCTGGTCGTGGTGGCCGCGCTCGCCGTCGGGGCGGTGCTGTGGCTGGGCCGCGGCGGCGGCTCCCCCGCCGCCGACCCGGCGCTGCCCGCCGCCGAGCTGCCCGAGCTCCGGGAGCCCGCGCCGGTGCTCGCGTCGCTGGCCTCCGACGCGCCGGTGCCCGACCCGGCCGCGCTCGCCGACGCCCTCGCACCGCTGCTGGCCACCCCCGCCCTCGCCGGCGGGGTGTCGGCCGAGGTGGTCGACGTCGCCACCGGCGAGGTGCTCCTCGACGACGGCGCGGGCGACCCGGTGACGCCGGCGTCCACCGCCAAGCTGCTCACCGCCGTCGCCGCGCTCACCACGCTCGACCCCGAGGCCACCCTCGAGACCACCGTGGTCGCCGGCGCGGCGCCCGACGAGGTGGTGCTCGTCGGCGGCGGCGACCCCACGCTGTCGACCACCACGCCCTCGCTGACCTACCCGGGCGCGGCCACCGTCGCCGACCTCGCCGCGCAGGTGCGCGCCGCCCTGCCGCCCGGCACCACGGTCGGCCGGGTGGTCGTGGACAACTCGCTGTTCGAGGGGCCGCTCACCGCCGAGGGCTGGGGCCCGGAGGACGCGCCGTCGAGCTACGCCTCACCGGTCACCGCCACCGCCGTCGACGGCGCCCGGGTGACCCCGGGGGAGAACGCCCGCAGCGGCGCCCCCGGAACCGACGCCGGCCGCGCCCTGGCCGAGGCGCTCGGCGTCCCCGGCGCCACCGTGGAGCTGGGGGAGGCCCCCGAGGGCGCCCAGGAACTGGGCTCGGTCCGCTCCGCGCCGGTCGCGCGGCTGGTCGAGCAGGCGCTGTCGCTGTCGGACAACCTGCTGGCCGAGTCCCTCGCCCGCCAGGTGGCCCTCGCCCGCGACCTGCCGGCCAGCTTCGAGGGCTCCGCCGAGGCGGTCACCGCCGCGCTCTCCGACGCCGGGTTCGACGTCGCCGACGTCGACCTGCGCGACGGGAGCGGCCTGTCCCGGCTGGACCTGGTCACCCCCGACCTGCTCACCGACGTCCTCGCCGGCGCCGCCGACGGCTCCCTCGAGGGGGCCTCGGCGATCGTGTCCGGCCTGGCCGTCGCCGGCTGGGACGGCACGCTGGCCGACCGCGGCGACGACGACCCGGTCACCGCCCCCGGCGCGGTGCGCGGCAAGACCGGCACGCTGCTCGGCGTGCACGGGCTCGCCGGCACCGTCGTGACCGCCGACGGCCGGCTGCTGGCCTACGCGCTCGTGGCCAACGGCACCGTCGGCGGGGGCGGGCCGGAGGAGGCCGCCCTGGACGGGATGGCCGCCACCCTCGCCGCCTGCGGCTGCCGCTGAACCGGGTCGGGTGCCCGGTCGCCCGCGTACGGTGAGGCGATGACGAGCAGCGCACTGGTCGACTGGGAGCTCGCCGGTCGCACGGCCCGCCGGCTGTCCGGGCAGGGGCCCGGGACCACCCGCGAGGAGGCCGCCGCCGTCGTCCGGGAGCTGCACGAGGCCGCCGCGGCCGCCGTCGCGCACGTCGAGGGCCTCACCGGCCTGCACCCGGTCGCGGGCGGGCCCGTGCCCGAGGTCGCCGTCGTCGACCGGCCCGGCTGGATCGACGCCAACACCGCCGGCATGGCCGCGCTCATGGACCCACTGGTCACCGCGCTCGCCGAGCGGCAGGACAGCCGCCCCGGCCCGCTGGCCACCGCCATCGGCTCCCGCGCCACCGGCGTGCAGGCCGGCGGCCTGCTCGCCTTCCTGTCCTCGCGGGTGCTCGGGCAGTACGAGATCTTCGGCACCGGCGGCCGGCTGCTGCTCGTGGCGCCCAACATCGTCGACGCGGAGCGCCGGCTGGGCGTCGACCCGGGCGACTTCCGCCTGTGGGTCTGCCTGCACGAGGTCACCCACCAGCTGCAGTTCACCGCCTTCCCGTGGCTGGCCGACCACCTCGAGGCCCAGATCGCCGAGTTCGTCGACGCCACCGACCTGAGCCCCGACGCCCTGCGCGACCGGCTGTCGGACCTGGTGCGCGGCCTGACCGACGCCGTCCGCGGCGGCGAGGGCGACGAGGCCGGCCAGGGCCTCATGGCGCTGGTCCGCGACCCCGAGCAGCGCGCCGTCCTCGACCGCGTCACCGCGGTGATGAGCCTGGTCGAGGGGCACGCCGAGTTCGTCATGGACGGCGTCGGCCCCGACGTCGTGCCCTCGGTGCGCACGCTGCGCAAGCGCTTCGCCCAGCGGCGCAAGGGCCGCGGCCCGCTCGACCGCGTGCTGCGCCGGCTGCTGGGACTCGAGCAGAAGATGAAGCAGTACGCCGACGGTCGGCACTTCGTCGGCGGCGTCGTCGACCTCGTCGGCATGGACGGGTTCAACCGGGTGTGGAGCGGGCCGGAGACCCTGCCGCTGGTGGAGGAGCTCACCGACCCCGCCCGCTGGGTCGAGCGGGTGCACGGCCGCCCGGCCGTGACCGCCTGACCCGCCGCGGGTGAGCGGCCCGCCCCCGGCGGTCGCGCACGTCCGCAGCGCCGTCCGGCCGGGCCTGCGTGCCTCCGCCGCACCGGTGCTGGTGGCCGTCAGCGGGGGAGCGGACTCCCTCGCCCTGGCCGCGGCCGTGGCCTTCGAGGCCCCGCGCGCCGGGGTGCCCGCGGGCGCGGTCACCGTCGACCACCGGCTGCAGCCGGGCTCGGCCGGGCGCGCCGCCGCGACGGCGGACCTGCTGCGCGGGCTGGGGCTCGACCCGGTCCGCGTCGTCGCCGTCGACGTCGGTCCCGACGGCGGCCCCGAGGGCGCGGCCCGCTCGGCGCGGTACACGGCGCTCACCCGGGAGGCCGCCGCGTCCGGCGCGCGGGTCGCGCTCGGCCACACCCTCGACGACCAGGCCGAGACGGTGCTGCTCGGCCTCGGCCGCGGCTCGGGTCCCCGCTCGGTGGCCGGGATGGTGGCCGAGCGCCCGCCGTTCTGGCGCCCCCTGCTCGGCGTCCGGCGGGCGACCACGCGGGCGGCCTGCGCGGCGCAGGGGCTGCCGGTGTGGGACGACCCGTGGAACACCGACCCGGCCTACCGCCGCGCCCGGCTGCGCGCCGAGGTGCTGCCGCTGCTGGAGGACGTGCTCGGCGGCGGCGTCGCCCCCGCGCTGGCCCGCACCGCGGCCCTGCTGCGCGAGGACCTCGACGCGCTCGACGACCTCGCCGCCGCCGCGCTCGCCCGGATGTCCGGCGACGGCGGGCTGCCGGCCGCGGACCTCGCCGGCCTGCCCGCGGCCCTGCGCCGCCGGGTGCTGCGCGGCTGGCTGCGCGGGGCCGGCGTCCCCGATCTCCAGGCGGTCCACCTGGGCGCCGTCGACGCGCTCGTCTCGGCCTGGCGCGGGCAGGGGGCGGTGGCCCTCCCGGGCGGTGCGGAGGCGTTCCGGGCGTCTGGCAGGCTGGTGCTGCGGCCCGCCGGCTCCCCGGGCGGGAGGGCCGGATCATCCCCCGACCCGGAGGAACACGCCCCGTGAGCGAGACCGCGTCGACCCCTGCCACCGTGCTGGGGCCCGACCACGGCTACGGCCCCGACATCGACCACGTCCTCCTGTCCGAGGAGCAGATCCAGGCCAAGATCACCGAGCTGGCCGAGCAGGTCGCGCGGGACTACGAGGGCCGGGAGGTCCTACTGGTCGGCGTCCTCAAGGGCGCGGTGCTCTTCATGAGCGACTTCGCCCGCGCGCTGCGGCTGCCCACGCAGATGGAGTTCATGGCCGTCTCCTCCTACGGCTCCTCCACCAGCTCCTCCGGCGTCGTCCGGATCCTCAAGGACCTCGACCGCGACATCAGCGACCGGCACGTGCTGGTGCTCGAGGACATCATCGACTCGGGCCTGACCCTGTCCTGGCTGCTCAAGAACCTCGGCGGCCGCCGGCCCGCCTCGCTCGAGGTCTGCGCGCTGCTGCGCAAGCCCGACGCGATCAAGGTCGAGGTGCCGGTGCGCTACGTCGGGTTCGACATCCCCAACGAGTTCGTCGTCGGCTACGGCCTCGACTACGCCGAGCGCTACCGCGACCTGCCCTACATCGGCACGCTCAAGCCCGAGGTCTACGAGACGTAGGCCCCTCCGGACGGGGTCCTCCGGAGGGGGGACGGGGGGGCCTCCGCCCAGCTCGCGCACAGGGGGCGCACAGCTGCGCCGGTGTACCGTCGTCGCAACGACGCTGCACCGAGCGCCAGGGTGCCCGCCCGGGTCGCGCGGCGCGTCACCCGGACGATCAGGAGGGTCGACGGGCCAGGCCGGAGCCCTCCGGTCGCCCGGCATCGGTGTATGGAACGCAAGAAGATCTTCCGCTCCGTGTGGTTCTGGGTCGTCCTGGTCGTCCTGGTCGCCCTGGGTCTGTCCGCCGTGTTCAGCGGCGGCTCGGCCTACGAGCCGGTGAGGACGTCGGTCGCGCTCGAGCAGATCGAGTCGGGCAACGTCGAACAGGTCACGATCAACGACAAGGAACAGACGCTCGACCTCGACCTGACCGAGCCCGTCGACGGCAACGACCAGATCAGCGCGTCCTACCCGATCGGCGCCTCCGACGACGTCTTCGCGCTCGTCTCCGGCCTCGGTGCCGACGGTGGGAGCACCGGCGACGGCGTCGACTTCACGACGAACGTCACCCAGGACAGCGTCTTCGTCAGCGTCCTGATCAGCTTCCTGCCGTTCCTGATCCTCCTGCTCTTGCTGTTCTGGCTGTTCAACTCCATGCAGGGCGGCGGCCGCGGGGTCATGGCCTTCGGCAAGTCCAAGGCCAAGCAGATCACCAAGGACACCCCGAAGACGACGTTCGCCGACGTCGCCGGGGCCGACGAGGCGATCGAGGAGCTCCAGGAGATCAAGGACTTCCTGGCCAACCCGGTCAAGTTCCAGGCCGTGGGCGCCAAGATCCCCAAGGGCGTGCTGCTGTTCGGCCCGCCCGGCACCGGCAAGACGCTGCTGGCGCGTGCGGTGGCCGGCGAGGCGGGCGTCCCGTTCTTCTCGATCTCCGGCTCGGACTTCGTCGAGATGTTCGTCGGTGTCGGCGCGAGCCGGGTCCGCGACCTCTTCGAGCAGGCCAAGACCAACGCCCCGGCGATCATCTTCGTCGACGAGATCGACGCCGTCGGCCGCCACCGCGGCGCCGGCATGGGCGGCGGGCACGACGAGCGCGAGCAGACGCTCAACCAGATGCTCGTCGAGATGGACGGCTTCGACGTCAAGGGCGGCGTCATCATGATCGCCGCCACCAACCGGCCGGACATCCTCGACCCGGCGCTGCTGCGCCCCGGCCGCTTCGACCGGCAGATCGCCGTCGACCGGCCCGACCTCGAGGGCCGCAAGCAGATCCTCGAGGTGCACGCGAAGGGCAAGCCGCTCGCCCCCGACGTCGACCTCGAGACCGTCGCCCGCCGCACCCCCGGCTTCACCGGCGCCGACCTCGCCAACGTCCTCAACGAGGGCGCGCTGCTCACCGCCCGCGGCAACGGCACGCAGATCACCGACGCCACCCTCGAGGAGGCGATCGACCGCGTCATCGCCGGCCCCGAGCGCAAGACGCGGGCGATGAGCGAGAAGGAGAAGAAGGTCACCGCCTACCACGAGGGCGGCCACGCCCTGGTGGCGCACGCACTGCCCAACCTGGACCCGGTGCACAAGGTGACGATCCTGCCGCGCGGCCGCTCGCTCGGGCACACGCTCGTGCTGCCGACCGAGGACAAGTACACCCAGACCCGGTCGGAGATGATCGACACCCTGGCCTACGCCCTCGGCGGGCGCGCGGCCGAGGAGCTGGTCTTCCACGAGCCGACGACGGGCGCCGGCAACGACATCGAGAAGGCCACCTCGATGGCCCGCGCGATGGTGACCCAGTACGGCATGAGCGCCAAGCTCGGCGCGGTGAAGTACGGCAGCACCGACTCCGAGCCGTTCCTCGGCCGGGACATGGGCTCGCGGCCGGACTACTCCGAGGCCGTCGCCGCCGACATCGACGGCGAGATCCGCGCCCTCATCGAGGCCGCGCACGACGAGGCGTGGGAGATCCTCGTGGAGTACCGGGCCGTCCTCGACCAGCTCGTCCTCGAGCTGATGGAGAAGGAGACCCTCTCCAAGGAGGACATGGCCCGCATCTGCGCGCCGGTCGTCAAGCGCCCGTCGATGGCCCCCTACAACGGCTTCGGCAAGCGCACCCCCTCCGACCAGCCGCCGGTGCTCACCCCCGCCGAGCAGGCCGCCCTGGCCAACGGCAACGGGCACGGCGCCACCGCGGCCAACGGCAACGGCGTCGGCCTGGTGAAGGGCGGCAGCAGCCCGGTCGGCGACGTCGGCGCCCCCGCACAGCGGTGAGTGAGCTCCCCGAGGAGCCGGAGGACGAGGTCCGCGCGGACCTGTCCCGGATCGACTCCGCCCGGGCCGAGGCGGCCGTCCGCGAGCTGCTGATCGCCGTGGGGGAGGACCCCGACCGCCCGGGCCTGCGTGACACGCCGGCCCGGGTGGCCCGCGCCTACTCGGAGACCTTCGCCGGGCTCTGGCAGGACCCGGCGGAGGTCCTCGCGACGACCTTCGACGAGGACCACGACGAGCTGGTGCTGGTCAAGGACATCCCGATGTACTCGACCTGCGAGCACCACCTGGTGCCCTTCCACGGCGCCGCGCACGTCGGCTACATCCCCGGCGAGGACGGGAAGGTCACCGGGCTGTCCAAGATCGCCCGGCTGGTCGACGTCTACGCCCGCCGGCCGCAGGTGCAGGAGCGGATGACCCGGCAGATCGCCGACGCGCTGGCCGACGTCCTCAAGCCGCGCGGCGTGATCGTGGTCATCGAGGCCGAGCACCTGTGCATGGGCATGCGCGGCATCCGCAAGCCCGGCTCGACGACGGTCACCTCCGCGGTGCGCGGCATGTTCCGCGACAACGCCGCCACCCGCGCCGAGGCGATGAGCCTCGTCCTCGGACGATGACGCGCGCCCGGTGAGCGCCGCCGGGGCGCAGCTGCTGCACCCGGGGCGGTGCGTGGTGATGGGCGTCCTCAACGTCACGCCCGACTCCTTCTCCGACGGCGGGTGCTTCGCCGACCGGGACTCCGCCGTCGCGCACGGGCTGGCGATGGCCGCGGCCGGCGCCGACTACGTCGACGTCGGCGGGGAGTCCACCCGCCCCGGTGCCGACCGCGTCGACGCCGCGGAGGAGCGCCGCCGGGTCGTCCCGGTGGTCGCCGAGCTCGCCGCGGCGGGCGTGCGGGTCAGCGTGGACACCACCCGCACCGAGGTGGCCGCCGCCGCGCTGGAGGCCGGCGCGGTGCTGGTCAACGACATCAGCGGCGGGCTGGCCGACGACGGCATGGCCGGGCTGGTGGCCGACGCCGGGGTCCCGTGGGTGCTCATGCACTGGCGGGGCCACAGCCGCGAGATGTACGCCCACGCCGAGTACGGCGACGTCGTCGCCGAGGTGTGCGCGGAGCTGACCGCCCGGGTCGACGCCGCGCTGTCGGCCGGCGTCGACCCCGCCCAGCTCGTCCTCGACCCCGGCCTCGGGTTCGCCAAGCAGGCGGCGCACAACTGGGCGCTGCTCGCCGGGCTGCCCCGGGTGGTCGCCCTCGGCCTGCCGGTGCTGGTCGGTGCCTCCCGCAAGACCTTCCTCGGCCGGCTGCTGGCCGGGCCCGACGGCGCCGTGCGCCCGGCCGCCGGGCGCGACTCCGCCACCCTGGCCACCACCGTCCTGGCCGCGGAGGCCGGCGCCTGGGGCGTGCGGGTGCACGACGCCGCCGCCTCGGCAGACGCCGTGCGCACCGTGGCCGCCGTCCACCGCGCCCGCGAGGAGGCCCGGCGTGACTGAGCGGCGCGTCCCCGACCGCGTTCCCGACCGCGTCCCCGACCGCATCGCCGTCCGCGGCCTGACCGCGCACGCCCACCACGGCGTCTACGGCTTCGAGCGCGAGAACGGGCAGACCTTCTCCGTCGACGCCGTCCTCGAGGTCGACACCGCGCCCGCCGCCGCCACCGACGACCTCGCGCTGACGGTCAACTACGCCGAGCTCGCCCAGCGGCTGCACGCCGTCCTCACCGGCGAGCCGGTGGACCTGCTGGAGACGCTGTGCCGGAGGCTGGCCGACGTCTGCCTCGCCGACCCGCTCGTGCAGGCCGCCGAGATCACCGTGCACAAGCCGCAGGCCGACCTCGGCGTCCCCTTCGACGACGTCACCGTCACCATCCGGCGCACGAAGGACCCTCTCCCCCTCTCCCCTCGCACGCTCGGGGGAGCCTCCGGAGAGGGCCGACCGACGGAACGCGAAGAGGACCTCTGATGACCCGCGCCGTCCTCTCCCTGGGCGCCAACCTCGGCGACCGCGCGGGGACCCTGCGCACCGCGATCGAGGCGCTGAAGGCCGACGGGCTGGTCGCCCGGTCGACGCTGTTCGAGACGCCGCCCTGGGGGCCCGTCGAGCAGCCCCCGTACCTCAACGCGGTCGTGTTCGTCCGCGGGAACCGGGACGCCGCCGGGTGGCTGGCCCGCGCGCAGGAGCTGGAGCAGGCCGCCGGCCGCACCCGCGAGGTGCGCTGGGGTGCGCGCACCCTCGACGTCGACGTCGTCACGGTGACCGCCGACGACGGCACCCCCGTGCTCTCCGAGGACCCCGTGCTCACGCTGCCGCACCCGCGCGCGCACGAGCGGGCCTTCGTGCTGGTCCCGTGGCTGTCGCTGGACCCCACCGCCGTGCTGCCGGGCCACGGGCGGGTCGCCGACCTCGTCGCCGCGCTGCCGCCCGACGACGTCGCGGCGGTCGTGCGCTGGGAGCACCTGCATTGAGACCGGTGAGCCGCCGCGACCTGGTCGTCGTCGCCGTCGGGCTGGCGCTGGCCTCGTGGCTGGTCGTGCGCGCCACCTACGGCAGCCTGCCGCCGCTGCGCTGGTGGTTGCCGGTGCCGCTGGCCGCGCTCGCCGTCGCCGAGGCGCTGGGCGCCCGGACGCTGCGCACCCGGCTGGCCGCCCAGCGCGCCGCCCGCCGCGGCGGCAGCCCCCAGCCCGGGGCGCCGCTGGTCCGGCCGGTCGAGCCGATGCTCGTCGCCCGCCTGGCGGTGCTCGCCCAGGCCAGCGCGTACGTCGGCGCGGTGTTCGCCGGCGTCTGGGCCGGCGTCCTGCTGCACGTGGCGCCCGCGGTGTCCCGGCTGGAGGCGGCCGGGGGCGACACGGTCACGGCCGTCGTCGGCGTCGGCTGCGCCGCCGCGCTCACCGCCGCCGCGCTGTGGCTGGAGTCGGTGTGCCGGGTGCCGCCGGACGAGGACGACCCGCCCGGCGGCGTCCGCGCCTAGGCGCGCGCCGCGCCGGCCACCTCGGGCACCGTCCCCTCCACCGACCGGCGCAGCGCCGCGTGCAGCGACTCCGGCGTCAGCACCCCGAGGAAGATGTCGCCGTCGAGCACGGCCACCCAGCCGGCCTCGTGCTGCAGCATCGTGGAGAACGCCGTCTTGAGCGTCGCCTCGACCGGCACCCAGGCCTCCATCCGCCGCGCCGCGGAGCCCACCGTGCCGGCGCCGGTGGCCCGCTCGGCCGACAGCCAGCCGTGCAGCCGCCCGTCGTCGTCGAGGACGACCGCCCACCGCGCGCCGGTGGCCACCATGGACGTGCGCGCGTCGGCCAGGCCGTCGGCCACGTGCACGACCGGGGGCCGCTCGAGGTCGTCGACGGAGATGCCGGTGACCGCCAGCCGCTTGAGGCCCCGGTCGGCGCCGACGAAGTCCGCGACGAAGGCGTTGGCCGGACGGCCGAGCAGGTCGGCCGGGGGAGCGAACTGCTCGACCCGCCCGCCGGTGCTCATCACCGCGATGCGGTCGCCGATGCGCACGGCCTCCTCGATGTCGTGGGTGACGAAGACGATCGTCTTGCGCACCGTCTCCTGCAGCCGGAGGAACTCGGTCTGCAGCCGCTCGCGCACCACCGGGTCGACGGCGGAGAACGGCTCGTCCATGAGCAGGACGGCGGGGTCGGCGGCCAGCGCGCGCGCCACCCCGGCCCGCTGCCGCTGCCCGCCGGAGAGCTGGGCGGGGTAGCGGTCGCCGTGGACGGCGGGGTCGAGGCCCACCGTGGCCAGCAGCTCGTCGACCCGGGCACGGGTGCGCCGCCGGTCCCAGCCGAGCAACCGCGGCACCGTGGCGACGTTCGCGCGCACCGTCTGGTGCGGGAAGAGCCCCACGTTCTGGATGACGTAGCCGATGCGGCGGCGCAGCCGGTCGGGGTCGACGCGGGTGACGTCCTCGCCGCCGAGCAGGATCCGCCCGCTGGTGGGCTCGATGACCCGGTTGATCATCTTCAT
Organism: Geodermatophilus sp. SYSU D01119; assembly: GCF_054049975.1. NCBI lineage: Bacteria > Bacillati > Actinomycetota > Actinomycetes > Geodermatophilales > Geodermatophilaceae > Geodermatophilus > Geodermatophilus sp. SYSU D01119. The sequence goes on from NZ_JBJGYL010000025.1 coordinate 62,797, forward strand.
GGTCGTCGTCTTGCCGCAGCCCGACGGGCCCACGAGCACCGACAGCTCCCCGGCGGCGAAGGTCAGGTCGAGCTCCTGCACGCCGACGGTGCCGTCGGGGTAGACCTTGCCCACCCCCTCGAGCCGGATCTCCTGCGCCCCGCTGTCGGGGACGCGGCCCTCCGGACCGCTCGCGGCAGTAGCGTCCACGGGGTGACCTCCCTGGGTGCGCGCCCTCTGCTGGACGCGGTGAGCGACCCCCCGGCGGGGCTGCTCGCGGCGGACGAGGCGCCGAACCCCTGGTTCGACCCCTCCTACGTGACCGACAACTGGGACAGCATCCTCGCCTACACCGGCGAGCACGTGCGCCTGACCGTGCTCGCGGTGCTCATCGGCGCGGCGCTCGCGTTGCCGCTGGCGCTGGCGGCCCGCCGCAGCCGGTACCTGTCGGCGCCGGTCCTGGGCCTGTCCACGGTCGTCTACACGATCCCGTCGCTGGCGCTGTTCGCGTTGCTGGTGCCCTTCACCGGGCTGTCGTCGAACACCGTGCTCATCGGGCTGGTGGCGTACTCGCTGGTCATCCTGGTGCGCAACTTCCTCGCCGGCCTGCAGGGCGTGCCGGCCGACGTGCGCGAGGCCGCCCGCGGCATGGGCCTGTCCGGCGCCCAGACGCTGTGGCGGGTGGACCTGCCGCTGGCCCTGCCGGCGATCATGGCGGGCCTCCGGATCGCCACGGTGTCCACGGTCGCGCTGACCACCGTCGGGGTGCTGGTCGGGCACGGCGGGCTGGGGCAGTTGATCACCGGCGGCTTCGCCTCGAACTTCTACCGGGCCGAGATCGTCACCGGCGCCGTCGGCTGCGTGCTGCTCGCGCTGCTCGCCGACGCGCTGCTCGCCGGGGTGGAACGGCTGCTCACCCCCTGGTCGCGGGCGGCGCGGACGTGAGCGAGCTCGCGAGCTCACACATGAGCAGGGCAACGCCGGGCACGAGTCCGACGAGCGCCGGCGAGGAGGGCGGGTGAACGACTTCGAGCGGGCGGTCGTCTACCTCAACGACCCCTTCAACTGGACCCGGCCGGGCGGCATCGCCGACCTCGCCGTCGAGCACCTGACCATCTCGCTGGTCGCCGTCCTCGCCGCGATGGTCGTCGCCCTGCCGATCGGCACGGCGCTGGGCGCCTCCCGCCACGGCGGCGGGCTCGTCGTCGCGCTGTCCAACGTGAGCCGCGCGGTGCCCACCCTGGCGCTGCTCACCCTCTTCGCGGTCAGCCCGATCGGCTTCGGCAACCGCGCGACCACCATCGCGCTGGCCGTCTTCGCCGTCCCGCCGATCCTCACCAACACCTTCGTCGGCTTCCGCGGCGTCGACCCCGAGGTCCGCGAGGCCGCCCGCGGCATGGGCATGAGCCGGGGGCAGGTGCTCACGGGGGTGGAGCTGCCGCTGGCCCTGCCGCTGGTGATGACCGGCATCCGGACGGCCACCGTCCAGGTCGTGGCGACGGCGGGGCTGGCCGCGCTGGTCGGCGGCGGGGGACTGGGCCGGCTGATCAACCTCGGCTTCGGCCAGCAGGACTACGGCGTGATGATCGCCGGCGCCATCGCCGTCGCGGGGCTGGCGCTGCTCACCGAGGCGGTGCTCGCGCTCGTGTCGTGGTTCGTCACCCCCGGACCGCGCCGTCTGCCGTTCCTGCAGGTCAGGACGTCGAAGGACGCCGCCGCCGTTCCGGAACCGACCGCATCCGGCGTCCCGCTGTGAGCCGGATCTCCACCTGACGGCGGCCGTGTAACGACCGCGCAACACATCTGCGCCCCGATTGCCGCCGGTCGCCGGCCGGGGGTTGCATGTGCGCCGCGGGGACCCCCGCCAGACACGCGTCGCGGCCGCTCGCCGCACGGGACACAGAAGGCGGACACATGCGCAAGCAACGCGCTCTCGCTCCTCTCCTGCTCACCGGACTCCTGCTCACCGCCGCCTGCGGCGAGTCGGGCTCCTCGGGCACCGGCGGCTCCACGGGTGCCAGCGGCTCGGCCGCCGGCGGCGACGCCTGCGCCCCCGTGGCCGGCGACCAGCTCGTCGTCCTCGAGGACGACCAGGAGCTGCAGAACGCCGACAACATCGTCCCGGCGGTCACCTCGGCCACCGCGGCGGCCAACCCGGCCCTGCTGCCGGCGCTGGACGCGGTCTCCGAGGCGATGACCACCGACCAGCTCATCGAGCTCAACGCCGCCGTCGACGTCGAGCGGCAGAGCGCCGAGGACGTCGCCGCGGCCTGGGTCGCCGACAGCGGCGTGACCGACGGCCTCGAGCAGGGCAGCGGCCCGGTCGTCGTCGGCGCCGGCAACTTCACCGAGTCGACGATCCTCGCCAACGTCTACGCCGGGGTCCTCGACGCCGCCGGCTTCGACGCCTCGGTGCGCGAGGTCGGCAACCGCGACCTCTACCTGCCGGCGCTCATCTCCGGCACCGACCTGCAGGTCTTCCCCGAGTACCTGGCCACGGTCACCGAGGCGGTCAACAAGCAGGTCAACGGCCCCGACGCCGCGCCGATCGCCAGCGGCGACGCCCAGGCCACCCGGGACGCGCTGCAGCCGCTGGCCGACCAGGTGGGCCTGACGTTCGGCACGCCGTCGCAGGCCGCCGACCAGAACGCCTTCGCGGTCACGCAGGAGTTCGCCGACCAGCTGGGCGTCACGACGCTGTCGGAGCTGGCCGACGCCTGCGGCGACGGCTCGCTCGTCCTGGGCGGGCCGGCCGAGTGCCCGACCCGGCCGTTCTGCCAGCCCGGCCTCGAGGAGACCTACGGCCTCACCTTCGCCGAGTTCCGCGAGTTCGACGCCGGCGGCCCGCTCACCAAGGCCGCCATCCAGCAGGGCGAGGTCTCGATCGGCCTGGTCTTCAGCTCCGACGGCGCCCTCGCGCAGCAGTAGGAGGACCACCCCGCACCACCCGGCGAGCCCTCGGCTCCGGCACACGGGACGTATCCGTGCCGGAGTCGGGGGCTCGCTCAGCGTTACGCTGGAACCCATGCGCGCCACGGGGGAGGACGGGTCGGCCCGTCGCGGTACCAGCGGGTCCTCGCCGTGGCGGGCGGCCGGCCTGGCGCTCGGCTGCCTGGCCGCCGTCGGCGCCACCGCCGTCGTCTTCCTGAGCGACGACCCCACGGTCCTGCGGATCGCCGTCGTGTCCGTGGCCTGGGCCTGCCTGCTGGCCGCCTTCGCGACCGCCCGGCCCGCCGGCGACGACGACACGGGAGCACGGGCCGAGGCCGACCTGCGGGCCGCCCACCGCCGCGAGCTCGCCGACGTGCGCGACTCCGAGCGCGAGCGCACCGACCGGGTCCGCCGCGACGCCGAGGACGCCATGCGCCGCGAGCTCGACGCGCTGCGCGGGGAGCTCGCCGGCCTGCGCGAGGGCCTGTCCGGCCTGGGCGCGCTGCGCCAGGAGGTCGCCGCCGTCGGCGCCCTGTCCGGGGAGCTGCGCGGCGAGCTGGCCGAGCTCACGGGCCTGCGGGCCGACGTCGGGCGGCTGCGCGCCGAGCTGACCGGGCAACTGTCGGGTCAGCTGTCGGGGGAGATGCGCGTCGAGCGGGTCGTCATGCACGCCCAGTCGGTGCGCACCGGCCCCGGCCGCGAGGCGCTGGAGCCCGCCACCTCCGCCTGGTCGGCCGACGTGGCGCGCGGGCTGTCCGGCGGCTGGCCGGCCGCCCCGGCGCCCGCCACCGTCGCGGTCGAGGCGTCCCGCCCCGAGCCGCTGACCGAGCTCCGGCCCGAGCCGCCGGCGGCGGTCCGTCCGGAGCCGCGTCCCGCGGCACGCCTGGATCCGCTGCCCGCCGTCCGCCCGGAGCCGCGCCCCGAGCCCGTCCCGGCCGCGGTCGCCCCCCGTCCCCGTCCCGCGGTCCCCGTGCCGCCGCCGGGCCGCCCGGCCGCCGGCTCGCCCCGCGAGTGGCTGGCCGCCCGCGGCATGATCGACGACCGCCCCGCGGTGCCGCCGGCTCCCGTTCCTCCGGCCGCGGTGCCGCCGGTCGCCGTCCCCGCGGCGCCCGTTCCGCCGGCCCAGCACCGCCGCCGCACCGACCCGCCGCCGCTGCCCGCGCCCGCCACCTACGAGCAGGCCACCGTGCAGCGGCCCGCGGTGCACGCCGCCGCGGCCGGCCACGGCGCCACCGCCGTCCCCGTGGTGCCGCCGGTCGTCACCCCCACGCCCGTCGAGCCGGCGGCCGACGACCCCGGCGCGGCCCGCCTGGCGCAGATCCTCGCCGAGAGCGGCGTGCGGCCCGGCGGCCGTCGCCGGCGCTACCGCGAGGACGACGCGGGCGAGGACGTCCTCGCCCGCGTCCTCGGCCGCTAGGCGTACCGACCGGTCAGGCCGGCCCGCGGGAGAGCGCGCCGCCGTCGAGCACGAGCGTCTGGCCGGTGACCCAGCCGGCGCCGAGCAGGTAGGCCGCGGCCTCCCCGACGTCCTCCGGCTCGCCGAGCCGCCCGGCCGGGTAAGCGCGGGCGGCCTCGGCCTCGCGGCCCTCGTAGAGGGCGCCGGCGAAGCGGGTCTTCACCACCGCGGGGGCGACCGCGTTGACCGTCACCTTCGGCCCGAGCTCGACGGCGAGCTGGGTGACCAGGTTGATCAGCGCGGCCTTGCTGACGCCGTAGCCCGCGATGTCCGGCGACGCCTTGAGCCCGGCCACCGAGGCGACGACGAGCACCGACCCGCCGTGCTCGGCCATCCACGCCCGCCAGGCCTCCTGCACCAGCCCGAGCGTGCCGACCACGTTGGTGTCCAGGATCTTGCGGAAGGCGTCGAGCTCGAGGTCGACCATCGGCCCGTAGACCGGGTTGATCCCGACGTTGCCGACCAGGTGGTCGAGGCTGCCGAACCGCTCGACGGCGGTGCGCACCGCCTCCGCGCGGTGCGCCGCGTCCCCGGCGTTGCCGGGGACGCCGACGGCGACGTCCGGCCCGCCCAGCGACGCCACGGCCTCCTCCAGCGCCTCGGGCTTGCGGGCGGTGAGCACCACGCGCGCCCCCCGGTCGACCAGGCTGCGGGCGATCGCCAGCCCGATGCCCCGGCTGCCGCCGGTGACCAGTGCGGTGCGTCCCTCGAACGTCTCCACGGAACTCCCTCGTGTCCGCCGGCGACCGCGTCGGCGCCGGTGCCGCCGCTCACCGTAGGGCCGGTGCGACGGGCCGTACCCCGCCACCCCGGGCCGCCCGGACGGGGGAGTGACCCACTCCACAGGCCCGGTGCGTTGCAGGTGGCCCCGGGGCGTCACACACTCGCCATCGGCGCGTCGCCCGCGTGACACACCCGGTCGCAGCGAGTTCCCCGCCGGCACCACAGAGCACCACCTGCACACCCGGCGCGACGACGACGTCGCACCGGCCACCGAGTCCGGTACCCGGGAGGGACTGGAACGAGAGGTGACCGCGATGCCTGCTGCCCGCAGGAACCCCCGCGCCGCCGGGCTCCCGCCCGCCGCGCACGCCCCCGCCCGGCTCCGCGTCGGCGTCGTCGGCGCCGGCCGCGTCGGCGCCGTCCTGGGCGCCGCCCTCGCCGCCGCCGGCCACGACGTGGTCGCCGCCTCCGGCGTCTCGGCCGCCTCCGCCGAGCGCGCCGCCCGGCTGCTGCCCGGCGTCCCCCTGCTGCCCGCCGACGAGGTGGTCGCCGCCGCGGACCTCGTCGTCCTCGCCGTGCCCGACGACATCCTCGCCGGCCTGGTCGCCGGCCTCGCCGGCACCGGCTCCTGGCGGCCCGGCCAGCTGGCCTTCCACACCTCCGGCGCGCACGGCCTGGCCGCCCTGGCCCCCGCGGAGGAGGCCGGCGTCCTGCCCCTGGCGCTGCACCCGGCCATGACCTTCACCGGCGCCCCCGAGGACGCCGACCGCCTGGCCGGCGCGCCGTTCGGCGTCACCAGCCGCCCGGAGCACCGGCCCGTCGCCGAGACGCTCGTGCTGGAGATGGGCGGCGAGCCGTTCTTCGTCGCCGAGGCCGACCGGCGGCTGTACCACGCCGCGCTGGTCACCGGCGCCAACCACCTGGTCACCCTCGTCGCCGAGGCCGCCGACCTGCTGCGCGCCGCCGGCGTCGACGCGCCCGCCCGCGTGCTCGCCCCGCTGCTCACCGCCGCCCTCGACAACGGCCTGCGCCGCGGCGACCGCGGGCTCACCGGCCCGGTCAGCCGCGGCGACGTCGGCACGGTCGCCGACCACCTGCACACGCTCACCGAGCGGGCGCCGGCCTCCGTCGCCGCCTACGTGGCGATGGCGCAGCGCACCACCGAGCGGGCGCTGGCCGCGGGCCGGCTCAAGCGGCACGAGGGCGCTCCGCTGCTCGACCTGCTGTACGAGGCGGTGCCTCCCGCCCACCCCGCCACCCCGACCGACCCGGCGGGCTCCCGGTGACCACGAGCACCCGCCCCGCCGTCGCCGAGACCTCCGCCGAGCTGCGCGAGCTGGTCGCCGGCCTGCCCGGCCCGGTCGCCCTGGTGCCCACCATGGGGGCGCTGCACGAGGGGCACCGCACGCTGGTCCGGGCCGCCCGCGAGCGCGCCGGCAGCGTCGTCGTCTCGGTGTTCGTCAACCCGACCCAGTTCGGTCCCGGCGAGGACCTCGACCGCTACCCGCGCACCTGGGACGCCGACCTCGCCGCCCTCACCGAGGAGCGCGCGGACGTCGTCTTCCACCCGCCGGTCGAGGAGGTGTACCCGCCCGGGGCGCTCGGCGTGACCGTCGACCCCGGCCCGCTGGGGTCGGTCCTCGAGGGCGCGGTGCGGCCCGGCCACTTCGCGGGCGTGCTCACCGTCGTCGCCAAGCTGTTCGGCCTGGCGCGGCCCGACCTCGCGTTCTTCGGCGAGAAGGACTACCAGCAGCTCACGCTGGTGCGGGCGATGGTCCGCGAGCTGGCGCTGCCGGTGGAGGTCGTCGGCGTCCCCACCGTCCGCGAGGACGACGGCATGGCCCTGTCGAGCCGCAACCGCTACCTGACCCCGGAAGAGCGGGCCCGGGCCGCGACGTTGAACAGGGCGTTGCGGTCCGGTGCGGACGCAGGCCCCGACGGCGCCGACGCCGTCCTCGCCGCCGCGCGCGCGGTCCTCGCCGGCGCGCCGGAGCTCGTCGCCGACTACCTCGCGCTCACCGACCCCGACCTCGGCCCCGCGCCCGCGGCCGGCCCCGCCCGCCTCCTGCTGGCCGCCCGCGCCGGCAGCACCCGACTCCTCGACAACACCGCCGTCCAGCTGGGAGAGCCCCGATGATGCGCACGATGCTCAAGTCCAAGATCCACCGGGCGACGGTCACCCAGGCCGACCTGCACTACGTCGGGTCGGTCACGGTCGACGAGGACCTCCTCGACGCCGCCGACCTCATCCCCGGGGAGCAGGTCGCGATCGTCGACATCACCAACGGCGCGCGGCTGGAGACCTACGTCATCCCCGGTGAGCGCGGCAGCGGCGTCATCGGCATCAACGGTGCCGCCGCCCACCTCGTGCACCCCGGCGACATGGTCATCCTCATCAGCTACGGCCTCATGGACGAGACCGAGGCGAAGAGCTACATCCCGAAGGTCGTGCACGTCGACGGCGACAACCGGGTCGTCGAGCTCGGCGGCGACCCCTCGGCGCCGGTGCCCGGCGCGACCGACCAGCGGCGCAGCGACCTGGGCGTGCCGGTCCGGTGAGCTCGCTGACGACGCCGTCGGTCACCGGCCTGCCCACCCGCCTGGCCGCCCCGGCGCCGGGCTGGGAGCTGTCGGCCGACGTCTGCGTCGTCGGCTCCGGCGTCGCCGGGCTGTGCGTCGCGCTGCACGCGCGGGCGGCCGGCCTGTCGGTCGCCGTCGTCACCAAGGTGCGCGTCGACGACGGGTCGACCCGCTGGGCGCAGGGCGGCATCGCCGCCGTCCTCGACCCGGCCGACACCCCTGACGCGCACGCCCGCGACACCGAGGTGGCCGGCGTCGGGCTGTGCGAGCCCGCCGCCGTGCAGGCGCTGGTGACCGAGGGGCCGCAGCGGCTGTACCAGCTCATCGACTGGGGCGCGGCCTTCGATCGCGACCCCGGCGGCCGGCTGCTGCTCACCCGCGAGGGCGGGCACTCGGCCGACCGGATCGTGCACGCCGGCGGCGACGCCACCGGCTCGGAGGTCCAGCGCGCGCTGCACGCCGCCGTCCTCGCCGACCCCGGCGTCACCCTCGTCGAGCACGCGATGGTGCTCGACCTGCTCACCGACGCGGCGGGCCGGGCGGCCGGCGTCACCCTGCACGTGCTGGGGGAGGGCACCGCGGACGGCGTCGGCGCGGTGCGCGCCCGCGCCGTCGTGCTCGCCACCGGCGGCATGGGGCAGGTCTACGCCTCGACGACGAACCCGTCGGTGTCCACCGGCGACGGCGTGGCCCTCGGGCTGCGCGCCGGCGCGGTCGCCACCGACCTGGAGTTCGTGCAGTTCCACCCGACCGCGCTCTACCTCGGCCCCGGCGCCCGCGGCCAGCAGCCGCTGGTCAGCGAGGCGCTGCGCGGTGAGGGCGCGGTGTTGCGCGACGGCGCCGGCGAGCGGTTCATGGTCGGCGCGCACCCGCTGGCCGAGCTCGCGCCGCGCGACGTCGTCGCCAAGGGCATCACCCGCGTGCAGCTGCGCGACGGCGTCGACCACGTCTGGCTCGACGCGCGGGGCATCCCCGGCCTCGCCGAGCGGTTCCCGACGATCGTCGCCCGCTGCCGCCAGGAGGGCATCGACCCGGTCACCGACCTCGTGCCGGTCACCCCGGCGGCGCACTACGCCTCCGGCGGGCTGGCCACCGACCTGGCCGGGCGGACGACGGTCCCCGGCCTCTACGCCTGCGGCGAGGTGGCCTGCACCGGCGTCCACGGGGCCAACCGGCTGGCGTCGAACTCGCTGCTGGAGGGCCTCGTCTTCGCCGCGCGCATCGGCGCCGACCTCGCCGCCTCCCTGCCGCCGTCGGCCCCCGCGCTGGCCGGGGCACCCGCCACCGGCGGGCTGCTCGACCCGGCCGGGCGCCGCACGGTCACCGACACCACGTCCGGCCGCGTCGCCGCGCTCCGCTCGGGCGCCGGGCTGGCCGAGGCCACCGGCGTGCTCGCCTCGCTCGCCGCGTCGCTGGTGGAGGGGCCGGGCGCCGCGCCCGGCGTGGAGAGCTGGGAGGCCACCGGCCTGCTGACGGTCGCGAGCGCACTCACCGCGGCCGCCGCGGCCCGCGAGGAGACCCGCGGCTGCCACTGGCGGGAGGACCACCCCGGCAGCGAGGAGGAGTGGCGGGTGCACCTCGACGTCCGCCTGGACGACGACGGCCGGCTGCGGCTCTCCCGCCGCCCGGTCGGGGAGCCCGTGGGGGTGGCCTGGTGAGCGGTACCGACCCGCGGTCCCTGGAGGGCACGGGGCTGTCGGAGGCCTGGGTCGACGAGCTCGTCGAGCGCGCGCTGGCCGAGGACCTCGCCGGCGGCGCCGTCCTCCCCGGCGCCCCCGACCTCGCCGTCGCCCTCGACGTCACCAGCGCCGCCACCGTGCCCCCGGCGCAGTACGGCACCGCCGACCTGGTCGCCCGGGCCGACGGCGTCGTCGCCGGGCTGCCCGTGGCCGCGCGCGTCTTCACCCGCCTCGCCCCCGGCGCCACCCTCACCGCCGGTGCCGCCGACGGCGACCGGGTGACCCCCGGCGACGTGCTGCTCACCGTCCGCGGGCCGGTGCGCGCGCTGCTCGCCGCCGAGCGCAGCGCCCTGAACATCGCCAGCCGGGCCAGCGGCATCGCCACCGCCACCCGCGCCTGGGTGGACGCCGTCGAGGGCACCGGCGCGGTCGTCCTCGACACCCGCAAGACCACGCCCGGCCTGCGCCCGCTGGAGAAGTACGCGGTGCGCTGCGGCGGCGGGTCGAACAAGCGGATGGGCCTCTACGACGTCGCGATGGTGAAGGACAACCACGTCGCCGCCGCGGGTTCCGTGGCCGCCGCCGTCGCCGCGGTGCGCGAGCGGGCCCCGCGGGTGCCGGTGCAGGTGGAGGCCGACACCCCCGCGCAGGCCGTGGAGGCGGTCGAGGCCGGCGCGGACTTCCTGCTGCTGGACAACATGCCCCCCGCGCAGCTGCGCGAGGTCGTGGCGCTGGTGGGGGGCCGCGCGGAGCTCGAGGCCACCGGCGGGCTCACCCTCGCCGTCGCCCGCGAGGTGGCGGGGACCGGCGTCGACTTCCTGTCGGTCGGCGCGCTCACCCACTCCTCGCCGATCCTCGACCTCGCGCTCGACCTGCGGGCCTGACGTGCTGCTCACCGTCGACGTCGGCAACAGCCAGACCGTGCTGGCCACCTTCGACGGCGCCCGGCGGGTCGGGTGCTGGCGCGTGACGACGCACCCGCGGGCCACCTCCGACGAGATCCGGATGCTGTGGCGCGGGCTGCTGCGCGACACCGAGGTCACCGGCGTCGCCGCCTGCTCCACCGTCCCGGCGCTGCTCCCGGCCCTGCGGCAGCTGCTGGACTCCCTCGAGGTGCCCGTGGTGCTCATCGGCCCGGGCGTGCGCACCGGGGTCCCGCTGCACGTGGACAACCCCCGCGAGGTCGGCGCCGACCGGGTGGTCACCGCCCTGGCCGCGCACGAGCTGTTCGGCCGCACGCCCGGCGGCGGCGGCCGGCCGGTCGTGGTGGTCGACTTCGGCACCTCCACCAACGTCGACGCCGTGGGTCCCGACGGGCAGTTCCTCGGCGGCGCGCTCGCCCCCGGCGTGGAGGTCAGCCTGGAGGCGCTGGCCTCGCGCGCGGCCCAGCTGCGCTCGGTGGAGCTGACCGTGCCCCCGCAGGCGATCGGCAAGAACACGGTGGCGGCACTGCAGTCCGGCGTCGTGCTGGGGTTCGCCGGCCTGGTCGACGGGCTGGTCGGCCGGATCGCCGCCGAGCTGGTGGCGCAGTTCGGCACCCCGCCGGTCGTCGTCGCCACCGGCGGGCTGGCGCCGCTGGTGGCCGACAGCTGCCGCACCATCGCCGAGCGGGAGCCCGACCTGACCGTGCACGGGCTGCGGCTGGCCTTCGAGCGGCAGCAGGCGGCCGGCCGCCGCTAGGAGCACGCCGGGGGTGGCGCGGCCCACCGCCGTAGGCTCGGGCGCCGTGACCGACCTGCCTCCCGGCCCTCCCGACGACGAGCTCCCCGAACAGCTCCGGGTCCGCCGGGCCAAGCTCGACCGGCTGCGCGAGACCGGCACGGACCCCTACCCGGTCGCGGTGGGGCGGACGGCGTCGCTGGCCGGCGTGCGCGAGCGCTTCCCCGACCTCGAGCCGGACACCATGACCGGCGAGCGGGTCGGCGTCACCGGCCGGGTCATCTTCAGCCGTAACACCGGCAAGCTGTGCTTCGCGACGCTGCGCGAGGGCGACGCCGAGCTGCAGGTCATGCTCTCCCGCGACCGGGTGGGCGGGGAGTCCCTCGACGCGTGGAAGGCCGACGTCGACCTCGGCGACCACGTCTTCGTCGAGGGCGAGGTCGGCACGTCGCGGCGCGGCGAGCTGTCGGTGTTCGCCGACTCCTGGCAGCTCGCGGCCAAGGCGCTGCGCCCGCTGCCGGTGGCGCACAAGCCGATGAGCGAGGAGCTGCGGGTCCGCCGCCGCTACGTCGACCTCATCGTGCGCGACGAGGCGCGCCGCACGGTGCGCCAGCGCGCCCAGGTGATGGCCGCGCTGCGCGCCGGGCTCACCGGCCGCGGCTTCCTCGAGGTCGAGACGCCGATGCTGCAGACCGTGCACGGCGGGGCCGCCGCGCGCCCGTTCCGCACCCACATGAACGCCTTCGACCTCGACCTGTACCTGCGCATCGCGCCGGAGCTGTTCCTCAAGCGGTGCATCGTGGGCGGCCTGGAGAAGGTCTTCGAGATCAACCGCAACTTCCGCAACGAGGGCGCCGACAGCTCGCACTCGCCGGAGTTCGCGATGCTCGAGTTCTACGAGGCGTGGGCCGACTACGACGACGTCGCCCGCACCACCCGCGAGCTCATCCAGGAGTGCTGCGCCGCGCTGTTCGGCGACCACACCGCCCGCCACCACGACGGCACCGAGGTCGACCTGTCGGGGGAGTGGCCGCAGGTGCCGCTGTACTCGCTCGTCAGCGACGCCGTCGGCGAGGAGGTCACCCCGGAGACGCCGGTGGAGCACCTGCGCGCGCTCGCCGAGCGGCACGAGGTCTCCGTCGACCCGGCGTGGCTGCCCGGCAAGGTGGTCGAGGAGCTGTTCGAGGCGCTGGTGCAGGACTCGCTGCAGGCGCCGACGTTCGTCGTCGACTACCCGGTGGACACCTCACCGCTCACCCGCGCCCACCGCACCACGCCGGGGCTCGCGGAGAAGTGGGACCTCTACATCGGCGGGATCGAGCGGGGGACCGGCTACTCCGAGCTCGTCGACCCGGTCGTGCAGCGCGAGCGGTTCACCCAGCAGGCGCTGCTCGCCGCCGCCGGCGACCCCGAGGCCATGGTGCTCGACGAGGACTTCCTCGAGGCGCTCGAGTACGGCATGCCGCCCACCGGCGGCGTGGGCATGGGCATCGACCGCCTCATGATGACGCTCACCGGACTCGGCATCCGCGAGACCATCCTCTTCCCTCTCGTGCGACCCATTTCCTGAAACCCGCCGTTCTCGTTCCGCCGGAATTCATCCCCGGAAAGAGCGACCCGCCCGCACCGGAATTGGTGCGGGCGTGCCGTTCCGTGGTGGAATGGACGCGCCGCCCACAATGGGCGGTGGAATTCGTCCGGCCACGGGGGCCGAGAAGGAGGAAGGCAACACGAATGGCGCGCAAGGTGCAGGTGATCCTCAGTGACGACCTCGACGAGGACGTCCCCGCCGACGAGACGGTGAGTTTCTCCCTCGACGGCACGAGCTACGAGATCGACCTCTCCGACAAGAACGCCAAGGAGATGCGCGACGCCTTCTCCCGGTACGTGCAGGCCGCCCGCAAGGTCGGCCGCGGCAGCGGGGGTCGCGCCTCCGGCGGCGGCCGTTCCCGCGCCACGGGCGGCGGTGGCCGGATGGACCGAGAGCAGGCCGGCGCCATCCGCGACTGGGCCCGCAAGAACGGCCACGACGTCAGCGACCGCGGCCGCATCCCGGCCAGCGTCGTCGAGGCCTACGAGGCCGCGCACTGACGTCTCGGTCAGCACGCCGGCGGAGTCGGCGGTCACCGGCCCGGTACCCCGCGGGGTGCCGGGCCGGTGCCGTCCCCGGGACCACGCGCCGTCCGCTGTCGGCGTAACCCTCCCGGAACACCGTTCGTCCACCATCGGTTGGACCGGACAGCCACCTCCCGACCCCCGGCCGAGTGCCGACGGGACGGCGTGGTCCGTGACTACAGTGGAAAGACCGGTGCCCCAGCGCGCCGACGGACGTCGGGTGCTCCTCCCCATCTCCGGGGAGGACAGTGCCGGACCAGCCGGTCAGAGGAGAAGCAGCAGATGTTCGAACGGTTCACCGACCGAGCCCGTCGGGTGGTCGTCCTGGCCCAGGAAGAGGCCCGGATGCTCAACCACAACTACATCGGCACCGAGCACATCCTCCTGGGCCTGATCCACGAGGGTGAGGGTGTCGCGGCCAAGGCCCTCGAGTCCCTCGGCATCTCGCTCGAGGGGGTCCGCCAGCAGGTCGAGGAGATCATCGGCCAGGGCCAGCAGGCCCCGTCCGGTCACATCCCCTTCACCCCGCGTGCCAAGAAGGTCCTCGAGCTGTCGCTGCGCGAGGCGCTGCAGCTCGGCCACAACTACATCGGCACCGAGCACATCCTGCTCGGCCTGATCCGCGAGGGCGAAGGCGTCGCCGCGCAGGTCCTGGTCAAGCTGGGTGCCGACCTCAACCGCGTCCGCCAGCAGGTCATCCAGCTGCTGTCGGGCTACCAGGGCAAGGAGCCGGCCGCGGCCGGCGGCCCCTCCGAGGGCACTCCGTCCACGTCGCTGGTGCTCGACCAGTTCGGCCGCAACCTGACCCAGGCCGCGCGCGACTCCAAGCTCGACCCGGTCATCGGGCGGGCGAAGGAGATCGAGCGGGTCATGCAGGTCCTCTCGCGGCGGACCAAGAACAACCCCGTCCTCATCGGCGAGCCCGGCGTCGGCAAGACCGCCGTCGTCGAGGGCCTGGCGCAGGCCATCGTCAAGGGCGAGGTCCCCGAGACGCTGAAGGACAAGCAGCTCTACACCCTCGACCTCGGCGCCCTCGTCGCCGGGTCGCGCTACCGCGGTGACTTCGAGGAGCGCCTCAAGAAGGTGCTCAAGGAGATCCGCACCCGCGGCGACATCATCCTGTTCATCGACGAGATCCACACGCTCGTCGGTGCCGGTGCCGCCGAGGGCGCGATCGACGCCGCCAGCATCCTCAAGCCGATGCTGGCCCGCGGTGAGCTGCAGACGATCGGTGCCACCACGCTCGACGAGTACCGCAAGCACCTGGAGAAGGACGCCGCCCTCGAGCGCCGCTTCCAGCCCATCCAGGTCGGCGAGCCGACGCTGCAGCACACGATCGAGATCCTCAAGGGCCTGCGGGACCGCTACGAGGCCCACCACCGGATCAGCATCACCGACGGCGCCCTCGTCGCCGCCGCCACGCTGGCCGACCGCTACATCTCCGACCGCTTCCTGCCCGACAAGGCGATCGACCTGATCGACGAGGCCGGCGCCCGGATGCGGATCAAGCGGATGACCGCGCCCCCGGACCTGCGCGAGTTCGACGACCGGATCGCCGGCATCCGCCGCGAGAAGGAGTCGGCGATCGACGCGCAGGACTTCGAGAAGGCCGCGTCGCTGCGCGACAAGGAGAAGACCCTCCTGTCGGAGAAGGCCGAGCGCGAGAAGGCGTGGAAGGCCGGCGACATGGACGTCGTCGCCGAGGTCGACGACGAGCAGATCGCCGAGGTGCTGGCCAACTGGACCGGCATCCCCGTCTTCAAGCTCACCGAGGAGGAGACGACCCGTCTGCTCCGCATGGAGGACGAGCTCCACAAGCGGATCATCGGCCAGGAAGAGGCCATCAAGAGCGTCTCGCAGGCGATCCGTCGCACGCGGGCCGGGCTCAAGGACCCGCGCCGTCCGGGTGGCTCGTTCATCTTCGCCGGCCCCTCGGGTGTCGGTAAGACCGAGCTCGCCAAGGCGCTCGCGCAGTTCCTCTTCGGCGAGGACGACGCCCTCATCCAGATCGACATGGGCGAGTTCCACGATCGGTTCACCGTGTCGCGGCTCGTCGGTGCCCCTCCCGGCTACGTCGGGTACGACGAGGGTGGCCAGCTGACCGAGAAGGTGCGGCGCAAGCCGTTCTCGGTGGTCCTCTTCGACGAGATCGAGAAGGCGCACGCGGACGTGTTCAACACGCTCCTGCAGGTGCTGGAGGACGGCCGGCTCACCGACGGTCAGGGCCGGATCGTGGACTTCAAGAACACGATCCTGATCCTCACGACCAACCTCGGTACGCGGGACATCTCCAAGGCCGTGGGCCTGGGCTTCCAGGTCGGCAACGACAACCAGTCGAACTACGAGCGGATGAAGCTCAAGGTCAACGAGGAGCTCAAGCAGCACTTCCGGCCGGAGTTCCTCAACCGCATCGACGACATCGTCGTGTTCCACCAGCTCACCGAGGACGAGATCATCGAGATCGTCGACCTCATGGTGGCCCGGGTGGAGGGCCAGCTGGCCAACAAGGACATGTCGCTGGAGATCACGCAGGACGCCAAGAAGCTGCTGGCGGCCCGCGGGTTCGACCCGGTGCTGGGTGCCCGGCCGCTGCGCCGGACGATCCAGCGCGAGATCGAGGACGCGCTGTCGGAGAAGATCCTCTACGGCGAGCTGACCGCCGGTCAGATCATCGTGGTGGACGTCGAGGGCGAGGGCCCGACCGCGAAGTTCACCTTCCGCGGCGAGGCCAAGCCGATCGACGTGCCCGACTCGCCCCCGGTCGCGCTGACCGTCGGCGACGACGAGGACGGCGGCGGCACCACCTCGCTCACCAAGGAGTGAGCGCCTAGCACGACCGACGAGGGCCGTCCCCCGCACGCGGGGGGCGGCCCTCGCCGCGTCCGGGGATGGCCGGGATCAGGTGGCCTGATCGTGCTGCGTCCTGCCTCACCGCCGACGGTGAGCCAGGACGCGTCGCGGTGAGCCAGGACAGGCCGGATCAGGCGGGCAGGGTGAAGCGGCCATCGGGGGTCTGCTCGACCAGCCCGTCGGCCAGCAGCGAGTCCAGGCAGCGGGCGCGCTGGGCCGCGTCGTCCCAGGCGGCGTCGAGCAGGGCGGCCGCCACGGGGCCGTCGGCGGCGCGCAGGACGTCCAGCAGCCGCCCGCGCACCTGGCGGTCGGTGCCGGCGAACCGCTGGACCCTGCGGACCGGGCCGTCGTGCGCCGGGCTGCCGGCCAGCCGCCAGGCGCAGCGGTCCCGCACCGGGCAGACGGCGCAGCGCGGCGTGCGGGCGACGCAGACCAGCGCCCCGAGCTCCATGGCGGCCACGGAGAACCGGCAGGCCCGCTCGCGGCCGGCCGGGGCCAGCGCCGCGACGTCGGTGAGGTCGGAGGCGCGCGCGGTGCCCGCCTCCGCGCGGCCGTGCACCAACCGGGCCACCACCCGCCGCACGTTGGTGTCCACGACCGGCTGCGGCTGCCCGTGGCCGAAGCAGGCCACCGCCCGGGCGGTGTAGGTGCCGACACCGGGCAGGGCCTCGAGGGCCGGCACGTCGGCCGGGACCGCGCCGCCGTGCCGCTCCACGAGCGCGACCGCGGTCTCGCGCAGCCTCAGCGCCCGCCGCGGGTAGCCGAGCTTGCCCCAGGCGCGGATGACCTCCGCCGGGGAGGCGGCGGCCAGGTCGGCGGGCGTGGGCCAGCGGGCCATCCAGTCGGCCCACACCGGCTCCACGCGCGCCACCGGGGTCTGCTGCAGCATGACCTCGCTGACCAGCACCGCCCACGGGTCCACGCCCGGACGCCGCCAGGGCAGGTCCCGGGCGGCGGTGTCGTACCAGTCGACCAGGGCGTCCCCGAGTCCGGCGGTGCTGCTCACGGGAGTCCAGTGTGCCTCCCGCCGGGTGCGGCGTGCCCTGTGCCGGGCCGTCGCGGCGGCGCACTACCGTCGGCTCCGTGCTGCACCCGGTCGGACCCCTGCCGGCCGCCGTCTACTGGCGGCGGCGGCTGATGGTGCTGACCCTCCTGCTGGCCGTCCTCGGCGGCGGGGGCTGGCTCCTCGTGTCGCTGGTGACCGGCTCGGGCACCTCCGCTGCCGCTGACGGCTCCACGACGGCCCCCGAGCCCGACGCCGGGCCCCCGGCGCTGGACCGCGTGGTCCCGTCGCTGGCGGGCGTGCAGACCCCCACGCCCGCCCCGAGCACGACGCCGCCCGCGCCGCAGTCCCCGACGCCACCGCAGCAGGAGGCCGGCGGGGTGTGCGGCGACGGCTCGATCGCCCTGGAGGTGCGCACCCCCGGCGAGGCGCCCTCCGGTGCCGCCGTGTCCCTGGAGCTCGTGGTCACCAACACCTCCGCCGTGCCGTGCACGCGGGCCCTGGACGCCCAGCTGCAGGAGATGGTGCTGGTCGACGGCGCCGGCGCCCGGCTGTGGGGGAGCAACGACTGCCAGCCCGCCAGCAGCAGCGACACCCGCACGCTGCAGCCCGGCGAGCAGGTGGTGTTCCCGCTGACCTGGACGGGCCTGACCAGCGAGCCGGCCTGCGCCGCCCCGCGGGTGCCGGTGGCGCCGGGGGACTACGTGGTGCGGGCGCGGCTGGACGCGAAGACCAGCCCGGACGCGCCGCTGCGGATCCGCTAGCTGTAGCGGTCGAGGATCGAGGTCTCGGCCAGCCGGGACAGGCCCTCGCGGATGCCGCGGGCCCGCGCCTCGCCGACGCCCTCGACGGCCAGCAGGTCCTCGATGGTGGCCGCCAGCAGCTTCTGCAGCCCGCCGAAGTGCTCCACCAGCCGGTCGATGATCGCCGCCGGGAGCCGCGGCACGCGGGCCAGCAGGCGGTAGCCGCGTGGGCTGACGGGGGAGTCCAGCGCGTCGGCCGAGGTGGGCAGGCCGTAGCAGCGCGACACGGCCGAGAGGTCGAGCAGCTCGGTGGCCGACAGCGTGCGCAGGTCCGCGAGGACGTCCTCGATGGTGCGCGGCCGCCGCGCGGCGCCGCCGGGGAGGTAGTCGCGCACCAGCAGCGCGCGGTCCTCCTCGACGCCGGCGAGCATCTCGTCGAGCTGCAGCGCCAGCAGCCGGCCGTCGGTGCCGAGCTCGACGACGAAGCCCTCGATCTCGTCGGCGATCCGGCGGACCATCTCCAGCCGCTGGCTGACGCTCATCGCGTCGCGGACGGTGACCAGGTCCTCGATCTCCAGCGCGGACAGGGTGCTCGCGACCTCGTCGAGGCGCAGCTTGTAGCGCTCCAGCGCCGCGAGGGCCTGGTTGGCGCGGGCGAGGATGGTGGTCGGGTGCTCGAGCGTGTAGCGCCGGCCCGCCACGTAGACGCTGATGATGTGCATCGACTGGCTGACCGAGATCACCGGGAAGCCGGTCTGCACCGCGACCCGCTCGGCCGTGCGGTGCCGGGTGCCCGACTCCTCGGTGGGGACCGTCGGGTCGGGCATGAGGTGCACGCCGGCGCGGACGATGCGCAGCCCGTCGGAGGACAGGATGACCGCGCCGTCCATCTTGGCCAGCTCGCGCAGCCGGGTGGCCGACAGGGCGACGTCGAGGGCGAACCCGCCGGTGCAGATGGACTCCACGACCCGGTCGTAGCCGAGCACGATCAGCGCACCCGTGCGCCCGGCCAGGATGCGCTCCAGGCCGTCCCGCAGCGCCGTCCCCGGTGCGCGATGCGGCCGAGGAGTTCGCGGAGGGCGACCTCGGAGTCCACAGCGGGGGGCACGGGCGCTCCTGACGTCGACGCGGTTCGGCGGCTGAGTCTACGTGGCACGCGTCGCGGCCGGTCGCGAGCGGGGTGCGGGCACGGGACCGGCTCGCTCCGGCGCGCGGCTCACCCGGGGAACAGGTGGGTCAGCGCCGCGCCGAGGTCGGGGACCTCCATGAGCCGCATGCCCTTGGGCGCCGGGCCGGCGTCGAGCGGCACCAGCGCCAGCCGGTAGCCCTGCCGCGCGGCCTCCGCCAGCCGCCGTCCGGTGCCGCCGACCCGCCGGATCTCACCCGACAGCCCGACCTCGCCCAGGGCGATGAGGCCCTCGGGGAGCGGGGTGTCCCGCGACGCGGAGGCGATGGCCAGCGCCAGCGCCAGGTCGGCCGCGGGCTCGGCGATCTTCACGCCGCCGACCGAGGCGGCGAACACGTCGGCGTCGGCCAGCCGGACCCCGCCGCGCCGCTCGACGACGGCGTTGACCATCGCCACGCGCTGGGAGTCCAGCCCGCTGACCGCCCGCCGCGGCGAGCCGCCGCCGGTGTTCTGGGCGACGAGGGCCTGCACCTCGGCCAGCAGCGGCCGGCTGCCCTCCATGGTCACCGTGACGCAACTGCCGGGCACCGACGAGGTGCGCCGCGAGACGAACAGGTGCGACGGGTCGGGCACCCCGACCACGCCGCCGTCGCCGATCTCGAAGCAGCCGATCTCGTCGGCCGGGCCGAACCGGTTCTTGGTGGCCCGGACCAGGCGCAGCGTGGAGTGCCGCTCGCCGTCGAAGGAGATGACGACGTCGACCAGGTGCTCCAGCGCCCGCGGCCCGGCGATGGCGCCGTCCTTGGTGACGTGGCCGACCAGGATCGTGGTCATCCCGCGGGACTTGGCGACGGCGGTGAGCGCGGTGGCCACCGAACGGACCTGGGTGGCGCCGCCGTCGGTGCCGTCGACCGCGGAGGAGCGGACGGTCTGCACGCTGTCGAGCACCAGCAGCGAGGGCGCCACCTGCTCGACGTGCGCGAGGACCGCCGACAGCTCGGTCTCGGCGGCCAGGTACAGCCGGTCGTGGAGGGCACCGATCCGCTCGGCGCGCAGCCGCACCTGCGCGGCGGACTCCTCGCCGGAGACCACCAGCGTGGGCCCGTTCGCCTCGGCCACCCGGTGGGCGACCTCGAGCAGCAGCGTGGACTTGCCCACCCCGGGCTCGCCGGCCACCAGCACGACGGCGCCGGGCACCAGGCCGCCGCCCAACACGCGGTCGAACTCCGCGATGCCGGTGGGCACCGCGCGGGCGCCGTCGAGCTGGACCTGGGCGATCGGCCGGGCGGGCGCGGTGACCGGCCCCGCGGCGACCGCACGCAGCGCGGGCGCGGCCGGGCCGACCTCCTGGAGGGTGCCCCAGGCCTGGCACTCCGGGCACTTGCCCATCCACTTCGCCGACGAGAAGCCGCACTCGGTGCAGCGGTGGGCGGGGCGGGCGGACTTCACTCCGGAGGGCACGCCGCCACGGTAGGTGCGGGTGCCGACAGTCCCGGGGAGGACGCGGCAGGCCTCACTCGGACTGCGTGTCCTCCTCGCTCTCCGGGTTCTCGGCCTCGCCGGCCTCGCCCTGGTGGAAGTCGAAGGGCTCGCCGCGCTCGACGACCTCGCCCGGGGCGGCGACCATGACCTGCACCTGGATCTCGCCGGCCTGCTCGAAGGTCAGCGTCAGGGGCAGGTACTGGCCCGTGGTCAGCGGCTGCTCGAGGTCCTGCAGGGTGATGGTCGCGTCACCGCCGCGGCCGATGTAGAGCGCGGTGTCGGCCGGGATCTCCAGGTCGACCCGGGAGCTGGCCGTGGGCGCCGCAGATGTGGGGGCGGCCGGCACCGACGGCACCGCGCCCGGGGTGGCGCCCGTCGTGCCCGGCGCCGGCGTCCCGGTGGGCTGGTCGCCGGCGGGGGAGGACGGCGACGGCGTCGGGCCGGTGCCGGCCACGCGCAGGCCCGAGAAGCCCTCGCCCTCGATGCCGGTGAGCGTGTCGGCCTCGTTGGAGGCGTTGACGATCGTCAGCACCAGGGTGGCGTCGTCGCCCTCCTCGTAGGTGCCGCCCTCGGGGGCGTCGAGGAGGACCTGGCGCAGCAGGATGTCCTCGACCTGCGCCTGGGGGCCGACCTTGTCGCGGTCCTGGGTCCCGGTCTGCGAGACCTGCCCGGCGCTGCACGCACCGAGGGCGACCGGGGTGACCACGAGGGCACCCAGAACGGCGGCGCGCTTCGCGCGGTTCACAGCGGTCGACCTCCAGCGGGGGAACACGTGCCGGCCACCGGAGATCCGGTGGCCCGAGATGCGCCGAGCGTAACGGTCCACCCACCATGTCCGCCGGGAGGTGAGGCGGATGGAGCGCCCAGCGACGGGCGGACCCGGTCCCGAGCAGCACGACCCCGCGCTCGCCGACTTCCCCGAGCGGTCCCCGGCCACCCGGCGCTGGCTGTTCGCCGACCAGCTCGGCCCGCACTTCCTCGACCGGCCCGACCAGCCGGTCCTCCTGATCGAGTCGAAGGCGGTGTTCGCCCGCCGCCGGTTCCACCGGCAGAAGGCGCACCTGGTGCTCTCCGCGCTGCGCCACCGCGCCGCCGAGCTCGGCGACCAGGCCGACCTGCACCAGGTCACCACCTACGCCGAGGCGCTCGACCGCTACGACGAGCCGATCAGCGTCTGCGCGCCCACCACCTGGAGCAGCCGCGACTACGTCCTGCAGCGCCCCGGCGTGGAGGTGCTCGCCGCCCGCGGCTTCGTCAGCTCCCAGGGCGAGTTCGCCCGCTGGGCCGAGGGCCGCGGACGGCGCCGGCTGCTGATGGAGGACTTCTACCGCGACGCCCGCCGGCGCCTCGGGGTCCTCATGGACGGCGCTGAACCGCTCGGCGGGCAGTGGAACCGGGACCACGAGAACCGCGAGCCCGCCCCGCGCGACGGCCGCTCGCCGGCGCCCGAGCCGTGGTGGCCGGCCGAGGACGAGATCGACGAGCAGGTCCGCGCCGACCTCGACCGGTGGGAAGCCGAGGGGTCGGTGTCCTTCGTCGGAGACGACGGCCCGCGGCGGTTCCCGGTCACCCGGGAGGAGGCGCTGACCCGGCTCCACGACTTCCTCACCGCGCGGCTGCGCGTCTTCGGCCCGCACGAGGACGCGATGCTGGCCGACGAGCGCTGGATGGCCCACTCGCTGCTGTCCCCGGCGATCAACCTCGGCCTGCTCGACCCGCTGGAGGTCGTGCACGCCGCCGAGGACACCGCCCGCGCCCGCGCCGCCGACGGCGAGCCGCTGCCGCTCAACTCCGTCGAGGGCTTCATCCGGCAGCTCATGGGCTGGCGGGACTACATCTGGCACACCTACTGGCACTTCGGCCGCCACTACCGGCACGCCAACGCGCTGCGGGCCCTCGAGCCGGTGCCGGGGTGGATGGCCGAGCTCGACGACACCGCCGTCGACGCCGCGTGCCTGTCCGGCGTCCTCGGCGACCTGCGCCGCGACGGGTGGGTGCACCACATCCCGCGGCTGATGGTGCTCGGCAACTACGCCCTGCAGCGCGGCATCGACCCGCGCGAGATGACCGACTGGTTCCACCGCACGTTCGTCGACGGCTACGACTGGGTGATGGTGGCCAACGTCGTCGGCATGAGCCAGCACGCCGACGGCGGGATGCTGGCCACCAAGCCCTACGCGGCCGGTGGCGCCTACATCGACCGGATGAGCGACTACTGCGGCCGCTGCCCCTACGACCCGAGGCGCCGCCTCGGCGAGGACGCCTGCCCGTACACCGCGGGCTACTGGGCGTTCCTGGAGCGCAACCGCGAGCGGCTGGCCGGCAACCAGCGCATGCGCCGTCCGCTGCAGGGCCTGGACCGGCTGGGGGACCTGCCCCTCGTCGTCGAGCAGGAGGCCGCGCGGGGCACCAGCGCCCCCTGACCGGGTGACGGACGGTCCAGTTCCGTCCCGGACCTGCCGATGTCGTCCCCGTACGGGGGACGGCGACGGAGGTGCGGATGGCGGTGGGCCCGGCGTTCGACGACGTCCTCGCGGCCGCGCGCACGGGGGCGGCCTGGGCGTTCGAGGTGCTCTACCGGGACCTGTCCCCGGTGGTCACCGGCTACCTGCGCCTGCACGGCGCGCCCGACCCCGACGACACGGCGAGCGAGACGTTCCTCGCCGTCTTCCGCGGCCTGCCCGGGTTCAGCGGCGACGAGGCGGCGCTGCGGTCGTGGGTGTTCACCATCGCCCACCGCCGGCTGGTCGACGAGCACCGGCGGCGCAGCCGCCGCCCGGTGGTCACCGACGACGGCGCGGACGCGCTCGCCGCGCTCCCCGGCGGGGACGTGGAGGACGACGTGCTGGCCCGGCTGGGCACCGAGACCGTGCACCGCCTGTGCGCGGGGCTGCCGGCCGACCAGCGATCGGTGCTGCTCCTGCGGGTGCTCGCCGACCTGACCGTCGAGCAGGTGGCCGAGGTGATGGGCCGCTCGGTGGGCTCGGTGAAGGCGCTGCAGCGGCGGGGGCTGCGGCGGCTGCAGGAGGAGCTCGCTCCCGCCCGGGTCACCCCGGCGGGGGAGACGGCGGTGCCGCGCGCACCCCTCCGGGCCCGTCCGGCGATGACGGGGGCGAGATGACCACGCCAGCCGACGACCGCGCCGCGGAGGCGGCCCTCGAGGCCTGCCTCACCGGCCGTCCCGTGCCCGAGGGCGCACGGTCCCTGGCCGCGTTCACCGACGCGGTCCGGGCCTGCGCCACCGAGCAGGGCCGGCCGAACGCGGCCCTGGCCGAGCTGCTGGCGACCGGTCTGATCACCGACCAGTCGGAACCGTCCACGCGGACGACCGGGCGTCCCGCCCGGGCCTCACGGAAGAGACCCCGCATGCTCCTCACCACGATCACCGCCAAGCTCGCCGCCGCGGGCATCGCCGCCAAGTGCGCCGCCGCGACCGGCGCCGTCGCCCTCGCCCTGACCGCGGGCGCCACCGCCGGCGCGCTGCCCGGCCAGGACGGCGGCCTGTTCACCGCCTCGGACGAGACCGCGGAGGTCACCGCCCCGGAGGTCACCGGGTCGCCCGAGCCGACGGAGACGCCGGAGCCGACCGGCCCGCAGGTCACCGAGACCCCGGTCGGCACCGACCCGCAGGTCACCGAGACGCCCGAGGTGACCGACCCGCAGGTCACCGAGACGCCCGAGGTCCCCGAGGAGACCGCTCCGGTCGCCGAGCCCGAGGTGAGCGAGACCGAGTGGCTGGCGGGCCCGCGGGACGGCCAGACCTTCGGCGCCTGGGTCAGCGAGGGCGCGCACCTCGGCTACGCGACCGGCAGCCGCGTGAGCGACATGGCCCACCAGCGCAACGCCGCCCGCCAGGCCGCGCGCGAGGCCGCCCGCGCCACCACCCCGGCCCCGGCCCCGGCCCCGGCCCCGGCGCCGGTGGAGGACGCCCCGGCCGTGACCACGCAGGAGGCCGCCCCGGCCCCCGCTGCCCCCGCCGGGACCGGTCACGGCAACGGCGGCGGCAACGGCAACGGCAACGGCAACGGCAACGGCAACGGCAACGGCAACGGCAACGGCCGGAAGTGATCCGCGGGGGGGGGGGGGGGGGGGGGGGGGGGGGGGGGGGGGGGGGGGGGGGGGGGGGGGGGGGGGGGGCGGGGGCGGGCGCCGGGGTGCGGCGGGCGGGCGCGCGCGCCCGCGCTCGCCACACCCCCCCCCGCCCCCCCCGGGGCCGCCCCCCCCCCCCCCGCCGTCCGCGGCGGCCGAGCGGCGCAGCGGGGCGCCGTGCTCGCCGGTGCGCTCGGTCAGCGGCGGCTCCCACAGCGCGAAGGTCGCGCCGGGGCGCGGCGAGCCGTCGTCGGTCACCGCCACCAC
>NZ_JBJGYL010000026.1:0-79075 GCF_054049975.1 Geodermatophilus sp. SYSU D01119
CCCCCCCCCCCCCCCCCCCCCCCCCCCCCCCCCCCCCCCCCCCCCCCCCCCCCCCCCCCCCCCCCCCCCCCCCCCCCCCCCCCCCCCCCCCCCCCCCCCCCCCCCCCCCCCCCCCGGCTCAGGCGGCGGGCGAGGAGTCGCGGTTGACCAGGATCGCCAGCTGCGTGCGGCTGCGGACGCCGAGCCGCCGCATGGACGCCGTCAGGTGGCTCTTGACGGTGGCCAGGCTCAGGAACAGCCGCCGGGCGATCTCCTCGTTGCTCAGCCCCTCGGCGACGAGCTCGGCCACCTCGCGCTGCCGGTCGGTGAGCCGGTCCAGCGGGCGCTGCGGCGGCCCGGCGGCCGCCCCGGGCTCGGCGAGGTAGCGCACCAGCTCGCTGGTGGCCGTGGCGTCGATGGCCGGCTCGTGCCGGGACAGCGCGCGCACGGCCTCGACCAGGCGCGCCGCGCACGCCCGCCGGGGCAGGTAGCCGCGCACCCCGGCGCGCAGGACCTCCACCAGCTCGCCGCACGGGTCCTCGCGCTGCTCGGCGAGCACGAGCACCGCCGTCCCCTGCCGGCACAGGTCGCGCAGCAGCGGCAGCGTGCTGCCCTCCACGAGCCCCTGGCGGGCGACGACCACCTGGGTGGGCACCTGTGCGGTGGCCGCCAGCGCGCCGGGCAGCGAGGCGGTCTCGGCGACGACGGCGATGTCGGGCTCGGCCTCGAGCACCACCCGCAGGCCCAGCCGGAACACCTCCTGGTCCTCGCAGAGGAGCACCCGCACCAGGTGCGACGGCGGCCGGGCCAGCGTCGGCCGGACCGGCCGGGGCAGCGGCCGCGGGCGCGGCGGTGCGGCACCGCCGGGCGCGGAGGCGGTCGGTCCGTGCGGCCGGTGCACGCGCGGGCCCTGCCGGATCGGGACGTCGTCGGGCATGTCGTTCCCCCCTGTCCGGCCGGCGACCGGGTCCGGGGACCGGGATCTCCGGTCCGACCGGATCCGCCCGTCGGGACGGACCAGCCTGAACAGTCCTGCGTCACCCCCGTGAGGACCGGATCGTGCACGGGGTCACAGCGGGCGTCCAGGCAGTTGCCAGGGAGTTGCGCGAGTCTCCGGGGCCGCTGGCCCGCCCCGCACCCAGCGTGACGACCCGACCACGGAAGTCATCCCCCCACGGGCCCGGCCTCCCGGCCCGGCCCCGGCCGCGCGACGCGGTTGACGTGGATGGCCAGTTGGGTGCGGTCGCGCAGGCCGAGCCGGCGCAGGGCGACGGTGATGTGGCCCTTCACCGTGGCGCGGCTGACCTGCAGCCGGGTGGCGATCTCGGCGTTGGTCAGCCCCTCGGCCACCAGCTCCGACACCGCCTGCTGCCGCGCGGTCAGCGGGTTGTGCCCGCCGGGACCCAGGGCGCCGGGACGGGCGCCGTCGAGGCGGGTGAGCAGCTCCCCGGTCACCGCGGCGTCGAGGAGGGTCTCCCCGCGCAGCACCGCGCGCACGCCCTCGACGAGCCGGTCGGGGCTCACCGTCGTGTGCAGGTAGCCCCGCGCCCCGGCCCGCAGCGCCTCCACCAGGTCGCCGCTGCTGCCGGCCTCCCCGAGGAGCAGGACCTGCGTGCCGGTCGCGGTCAGCGCCCGCACCAGGTCGGGGATCCCCGCACCCCCGGTGCCCAGGCCCACGAGGGTGACCTCCGGGGACAGGTCGGCGGCGAGGACCAGCGCCTCGCGGGCGTCCCCGGCCTCGGCGACGACGTGCAGGTCGGTCGCCCAGCGCAGCACCGCACGCAGCCCGTGCCGCAGCACCTCGTGGTCGTCGCAGACGAGGACCGAGGCCGGGGCGTCGTCCGTCGAGGACCCTCCCCGGGGCCCGGGGGCCCCGCTGTCCGGCTCGCCGCCCATGCGTCCGCTCCGCTCGGTCGGGTTCCCCGCGCCTGTCGCCCGGAGCCGGACGCTAGCGACGGAACGGGACGGTCCGCCACAACCGGCGGCCTCGCCGCGCGGGGCGAGGCCGGCGATTCATACCCGGGTCGCGGTCCGCGCGGGCCGGAGGGCGGGTGCGCACCGGTCCCCCGGCGCTGGACCGGGAGGCGGGGGCGCCCCCTCCTCCGAGCGCCCACCCCGGCGACCGGCCCCCTCCACCGGCGGGCGGGCACCGGAAACCCGACCCGTGGCCGGTGCCCGGGCCCGCGGCGCGGTCCTAGCGTCGCCCGGCATCCGTCCCCGGCCGGCCCGCCCGCGGCCGGCCCGCAGCGACGCTGGAGTGCCCGTGCACCAGACGATGATCATCGCGAGGATGACCCCGGCCGACGCCGGCCGGGTCGCCGACGTCTTCGCCCGGTCCGACGCGACGTCGATGCCGCACGAGATCGGGGTGCGGCACCGCTCGCTCTTCACGTTCCACGAGCTCTACGTCCACCTCATCGAGTTCGACCGCCCGCCGGCCGAGGCGATGCGGGTGGCGCAGTCGCTGCCGGCCTTCCGGTCGGTCAGCGAGGAGCTGCGGCCCTACATCGCCGCCTACGACCCGGGCTGGCGCTCACCGCAGGACGCGATGGCGCGGCGGTTCTACGAGTGGTCGGCGGACCGGCCGTGACCGCGACGACCCCGGCGCGCCGGCCGGCCGCGGCGCCCCGTCCCGCGGACTGGGTGAGCTGCCCGGGCTGCGGCTGGCTGCTGTACCGCAAGCGGCTCGAGCGGAACCTGTCGGTCTGCCCCGAGTGCGACCACCACCTGCGGCTGGGCGCGCGGGCCCGGATCGAGCTGCTGGCCGACGCCGGGTCGTTCACCGAGCAGGCCTGCCCGCCCGGGACGCCGGACCCGCTGGCGTTCACCGACCTGCGCGACTACCCCGACCGGCTGGCGGAGGCCGCGGCCCGCTCCGGCGAGACCGAGGCCGTCGTCACCGGCACCGCCCGCATCGGCGGGACCGCGGTGGTGCTGGCCGCGATGGACTTCGGGTTCCTCGGCGGCAGCATGGGCGTGGAGGTGGGCCGGCGGGTGAGCGCCGCGGCCGACCTGGCGGTGGAGCAGCGGCTCCCCCTGGTCACCGTGTGCGCCAGCGGCGGCGCCCGGATGCAGGAGGGCGTGCTCTCGCTGTTCCAGATGGCGCGCGCCGGGCAGGCCTACGCCCGGCTGCGCGAGGCCGGGCTGCTGTCGGTGTGCGTGCTCACCGACCCCACCTACGGCGGGGTGTCGGCGTCCTTCGCCACGCTGGCCACCGTCCTGGTGGCCGAGCGCGGCGCGCACGTCGGGTTCGCCGGGCCGCGGGTGGTGCGGGAGACCATCCGCGCCGAGCTGCCCGCTGACTTCCAGACCGCGGAGTTCCTCCTGGCCCACGGGCTGGTCGACCGGGTGGAGGGCCGCGCCGAGCTGCGCCCGCTGCTCACCCGGCTGCTGCGCCTGCACGCGCGTCCCGTCCCGGACGCGCCCGCTCCCGTCGCCGCGCCGGCGCCCGTCCTGCGGGAGTCCGACCCGTGGGACGTCGTCCAGCGGGCGCGGGTGGCCGAGCGGCCGACGACGCTGGACCACCTCGCCGGCTTCGACGACTTCGTCGAGCTGCACGGGGACCGCACCCACGCCGACGACGCGGCCGTCGTCGGCGGCGTCGCCTCGCTCGGCGGCCGCACGGTGGTGGTGATCGGCCACGAGAAGGGCCACACCGTGCGCGAGCGGGTGACCCGCAACTTCGGCATGCCGCACCCCGAGGGCTACCGCAAGGCGATGCGGCTCATGGCGCACGCCGAGGCCGCGGGCCTGCCGGTGGTCACGCTCGTGGACACCCCCGGCGCCCACCCGGGACCGGAGGCCGAGGAGCGCGGCCAGTCGCACGCCATCGCCGAGACGATCATGCGCAGCAGCCGGCTGCGGGTGCCGGTGGTCGCCGTCCTCACCGGCGAGGGCGGCAGCGGCGGCGCGCTGGCGCTGTGCACGTCCGACCGGCTGCTGGTCAGCGAGAACGCCTACCTGTCGGTGATCAGCCCCGAGGGCTGCGCGGCGATCCTGTGGCGGACGGCGTCGGCGGCCCCCGCCGCGGCCCGGGCGATGCGGCTGGGCGCCGGCCACCTGCTGGCCAGCGGGATCGCCACCTCGGTGGTGCCCGAGCCGCCCGGCGGGGCGCACGCCGACCCCGCGGAGGCCACGCGCCTGGTCCGCGAGGCCGTGGCCGCCGAGCTCGACGAGCTGTGCCGGCTCGACGTCGGCACGCTGCTCGCCCGGCGGGCCCGCCGGCTGTCGCGGATCGGCGGCGAGGACACCCGCCCGCTGCACGTGGTCGCCCCGGGGGGTGGCGGACGTGCGGCCCGCTGAGCTGCCGCCGCGGGCCGACGGCGGGGCCGACGCCGACCTCCCGGGGAGCGGGGTGCGGTCGCTGCAGGAGGAGGTCGTCGACCTCGCGCGCGCGCTGCCCGGCCCGCTGCGCCGGCTCACCGTGCGCAGCGGCGACCGGGCGGTGGAGGTCGAGTGGGCCGAGGCGCCGGCGCCCGCCCTCTCCCCGGCCCCGGCGCCGCAGGGCGGGCTGACCGCGGTCGCCCCCGCGCCGGCCGACCCCGGCCCGGAGCCCGAGGTGCCCGAGGGCACGGTCGCCGTCCGGGCGCCGCTGGTGGGCACCTTCTACGTCGCGCCCTCCCCCGGCGCCGAGCCGTTCGTGCGGGTCGGCGACGAGGTGGAGGCCGGCCAGACGCTCGGGATCGTCGAGGCGATGAAGCTGATGAACCCGATCCTCGCCGACACCGCCGGGGTGGTCGCCGAGATCCGGGCCGGCGACGCGGAGTCCGTCGAGTACGACCAGGTCCTGCTGCTGCTCCGGCCGCCCGGGGGCGCCCGGTGATCGCCCGGCTGCTCATCGCCAACCGCGGCGAGATCGCCGTCCGGGTGGCCCGCGCCTGCCGGGAGCTCGGCATCGAGGTGGTCGCCGTCCACTCGACCGCCGACCGGCGCTCCGCCGTCGTCGAGATGGCCGACGAGGCCGTGCACATCGGCCCGCCGGCCCCGCGGGCGAGCTACCTGCACGTGCCCAACGTGGTGGAGGCGGCGCTGCGCAGCGGCGCCGACGCCGTCCACCCCGGCTACGGGTTCCTCTCGGAGGACCCCGACTTCGCCGAGATCTGCGAGACCGAGGGGCTGACCTTCGTCGGCCCGCCCCCGGAGGTCATGCAGCAGGTGGGCAACAAGGCGACGGCGCGGCGCCTCATGGCCGCGGCCGGGCTCCCGCTGCTGCCCGGCGTCGTCGACCCGGTGCGCACCGCCGAGGAGGGGCAGGCCGTCGCCGACGAGATCGGCTACCCGGTGATCATCAAGGCCGCGGCCGGCGGCGGCGGGCGCGGCATGACGGTGGTGCGGGACCCGGCCGACTTCGCCGAGGCCTTCACCACCACCCGGGCCGTCGCCCGGGCGGTGTTCCGCGACCCCGCCGTCTACGTCGAGCGCTACCTCTCCGGCGCCCGGCACGTCGAGGTGCAGGTGCTGTGCGACCAGCACGGCGCGGGGGTGTACCTCGGCGAGCGGGACTGCTCGCTGCAGCGCCGCCACCAGAAGCTGCTGGAGGAGGGCCCGGCCGGGCACCTGACGCCGGAGCAGCGGGCCGCGCTCGGGGAGATGGCGGTCCGCGGCGCGCTGTCGGTCGGCTACACCGGCGCCGGCACCGTGGAGTTCCTCGTCGACGACGCCGGCCGCGCGTACTTCATGGAGATGAACGCCCGCATCCAGGTCGAGCACCCGGTGACCGAGCTGCTCACCGGCATCGACCTGGTGCGCGAGCAGCTGCTGGTGGCCGGCGGGGAGCCGCTGCGGCTGCGCCAGGAGGACGTCGTCGTCCGCGGTGCGGCGGTGGAGTGCCGGATCAACGCCGAGGACCCCGCCCGCGGGTTCGCCCCGGCACCCGGCCGGCTCGACGTGCTGCGCGTCCCCGACGGTCCCTGGACCCGCTTCGACACCGGCTACCGGCAGGGCGACGAGGTCAGCCCGCACTACGACTCGCTGCTCGGCAAGCTCGTCGTCTGGGCGCCCGACCGCGAGCAGGCGCTGCGCCGGATGGACCGGGCGCTGGCCGAGCTGCGCGTCGAGGGCCCGGGCGTGCACACCACCACCGCCCTGCACCGTGCGCTGCTGCGCGACCCCGACGTGCGCGCCGACCGGCACGACGTCCAGTTCCTCGACCGCCGGCTGCCCGACCTGCTGGTCCGCGCCGCCGCGATCGCCGCGTGCCCCGAGCCGGCGCTGCCCGCGCTGCGCGGGCCGCTGCACCTCGTCCCGGACGGCGAGCCCGCCGTGCCGGCCGACCCGCACCACCGTCCCGAGGAGGACACCGTCATGCCCTTCAGCCAGTCCGACCTCATGCAGCTGCTCACCGAGAAGGCGGGCCTGCCGCAGGAGGCGCACACCACCGACCCCGACGCCCGCTTCGCCGACGTCGGCCTGGACTCCCTGGCGTTCCTGTCCATGCAGACCGAGCTGCACGACCGGTTCGGCACGACGATGCCCGACGACGACCCGGAGGCGTACACCTTCGGCGAGATCGTCGAGACCGTCCGCGCGGCCGCCTCCCAGCCGGCGTGAGGCGCCCGCGATGACCACCACCGACAGCCCGTCGACCCTGACCGTCGGGCACACCGACAACTCGATCGTCATCGACGCCGACATCGACCACGTGTGGGCGATGACCAACGACCTCGCGTCGTGGCCTGACCTGTTCACCGAGTACCGCTCGGTGGAGATCCTGGAGTCCACCGACACCTGGTTCCGGTTCCGGTTGACCATGCACCCCGACGAGTCGGGGCGGACGTGGAGCTGGGTGTCCGAGCGGACCCTCGACCCGGCCGCGCGCGAGGTGCGCGCCCGCCGCGTGGAGCCCGGCCCGTTCGAGCACATGGACATCCACTGGACCTACACGCCCGAGGGCGGCGCCACCCGGATGCGCTGGGTGCAGGACTTCCGGATGCGGCCGGAGGCGCCGATCGACACCGAGGGGATGACCCGCCGGATCGACGCCAACAGCAAGGTCCAGATGTCGGTCATCAAGCAGAAGGTCGAGGCGGCGGCCGCCACCGCGCGGGGGGCCGAGGGGTGACCGCGGCGCGGGGTCCCGCCGTCGTCCTCCCCGGTGAGGACGGCTCCCGGCCCGGGATGGTCGACCCGTGGCTGGCCGACCCGGTGGCCGCGTCCACCGTGACCGGGGTCGACGCCGTCGTCGGCCGCGACGTCGCCGCCTGGTGGCGGGACCCCGCGACCGCACCCGACCCCGTCGCGGCCCACCTCGAGGTGGTCGTGGCCGGGGTCGCCGGCTTCCGCAGCCTCACCGCCCGGGGCCTGGACCCCGTCGCGGTGGCCGGCCACGGCGTCGGCGAGTTCGCCGCGCTGGCCGCCGCCGGCGCCCTGCCGCTGGAGCAGGTGGTGGAGCTGGTGCACTGGCGCGCCGAGCTCCTCTCGCTGGCCCCGCGGCCGTCCTGCGCCGGGCAGGCGGCAGTCCTCGGCCCGGGCGCCGCGGCGATCGCGGCCGCCGCCGTGGCGGTCGCCGGGGCCGGCGGGCCGCTGTGCATCGCCTCCCTCGACGCGCCGGAGCGGGCCGTGCTGGCCGGTGGGCGGGCCGAGCTCGCGCACGCCGGTGAGCTGGTCCGCGCCGCGGGGCTGGAGCTGGTGCGGCTGCCCGGCCGGGCACCCTGCCACGGGGCGCTGGTCCGCCCGGTGGCCGACCACCTCGCCGCGGCGCTCGCCGACCTCGAGTGGTCGGCGCCCGCCCTGCCCGTCGTCCCCAACGCCGACCCCGTGCCCACCCGCGACCCGGACCGGCTGGCCGCGGCCCTGCGCCGCCACCTCACCGCGCCCGTGCTGTGGGAGGCCACCGCGCACGCGCTCGCGGACCTGGGCGCGACGGCGCTGGTCGAGATCGGTGCCGAGCCGCTGGTCGGCCCGTGGGCGGCGCAGACCGTCCCCGGCCTGCCCGTCCGCCTGGTGAGCGGGCCCGTCCCGCCCGTCCCCGGCGCCGTCCCCGGACCCGCGCTCGCGGGGTCCGTGCCCGTCCGACCGCCCGTGCCCGCCTGACCGCCCCGTGCCCGCACATCGAGGAGAACCATGACGACCATCCAGCACGCGCCGGCGACGCCGACGCGGTGCGGCCCCACCGTCTCCCGCGCCGACACCCCGCCCAACCGCCGGCGCGGCGGGGACATCCGGGTGCTGCTGTCCCCGGCCAGCGTCGGCTCCACCGCCGGGTTCATGGGGACGCTGACCCTCGAGCCCGGCGAGGTGGTGACCGAGCACTGGCACCCGTACTCGGAGGAGTTCCTCTACTGCTCGGCCGGCGACGTCCTGGTCACCCTCGACGGCGAGCCCCGGCGGCTGGTCGCGGAGTCGGCGGTGCACATCCCGGTCGGGGTGCGGCACCGCATCGTCAACGACTCCGCGACGACGGCCGAGTTCGTCTTCCTGTGCGGCCCGCTCGCGCCGCGGCCCGAGCTCGGCCACGTGGACACCGAGCTCCCCCCGGGCGTCCGGTGAGCACCGGCCGGCGGCGGGTCGTCGTCACCGGGATCGGGGTGGTCGCCCCCGGGTCGATGGGCCGCGAGGGCTTCTGGGACATGATCACCGCGGGCCGGACGGCGACCCGCCGCATCACCTTCTTCGACCCGGCGCGCTTCCGCTCCCAGGTGGCCGCGGAGGTCGACTTCGACGGGCGGAAGCTGGGCCTCACCGCGCACGAGGTGTTCCGCACCGACCGCTTCGTGCAGATGGCGATGGTCGCCGCCGACGAGGCGGTGGCCGACAGCGGGCTGGCGTTCGGCGCCGACGACGGGCCCGACCCCGACCGGGTCGGGGTGACGCTGGGCAGCGCCGTCGGGGCCACGATGCGGCTGGAGCAGGAGTACGTGTCGGTCAGCGACGCCGGCCGGCTGTGGGAGGTCGACCCCCGCTACGCCTCCCGCTTCCTCGCCTCCGCGCTGGTGCCCAGCTGTGGCGCCACGGAGCTCGCGGTGCGCTTCGGCGCCCACGGGCCGGCGACCGTGGTCTCGACCGGCTGCACGTCGGGCATCGACGCCGTCGGGTACGGCGCGCAGCTGGTGGAGGACGGCGACGCCGACGTCGTGATCGCCGGGGCCAGCGACGCGCCGATCTCGCCCATCTCGATGGCCTGCTTCGACACCATCCGGGCGACCACCGACAGCAACGACGACCCCGAGCACGCGTCCAAGCCGTTCGACGCGCGGCGCAACGGGTTCGTCATGGGCGAGGGCGCGGCGGTGCTGGTGCTGGAGGAGCTCGGTCGCGCCCGGGCGCGCGGCGCGGAGGTGTACTGCGAGGTCACCGGCTACGCCAACCGCTGCAACGCGTTCCACATGACCGGCCTCAAGCCCGACGGCACCGAGATGGCCGAGGCGATCACCGTCGCGCTCGGCCAGGGCCGCACCGACCCCGGCGAGGTCGGCTACGTCAACGCGCACGGCTCGGGCACCAAGCAGAACGACCGGCACGAGACGGCGGCGGTCAAGAAGAGCCTGGGCCCGGCCGCCGGGACGGTGGCGATGAGCTCGATCAAGTCGATGGTCGGTCACTCGCTCGGCGCGATCGGGGCGATCGAGGTGGCCGCCACGGCGCTCGCGGTGCAGCGCGGCGTGCTGCCGCCGACGGCGAACTACGAGGTGCCCGACCCCGAGTGCGACCTGGACTACGTGCCGCGGACCGCGCGCGAGCAGAAGGTCGACGTCGCGATCTCGGTGGGCAGCGGGTTCGGCGGGTTCCAGTCGGCGATCGTGCTCGCGAGCCCCACGCGGAGGGAGTCGTGACGGGGCTGCTGGTCACCGGGATCGGCGTCGTCGCCCCCACGGGGGTCGGCGTCGAGCAGCACTGGGCGTCGCTGGTCCGCGGCGAGCCGGCGATCCGGCCCGTCGAGGGCTTCGACTCGGCGCGCTACGGCGTCCCGCTCGCCGGGCAGGTGCGCGACTTCGTCCCGGCCGACCACGTGTCCCCGCAGCTCATGGTGCAGACCGACCGGTGGACGTGGATGTCCCTGGCCGCGGCGACGCTGGCCGCCGAGGACGGCGGCTACACCGCGCCGGAGGACGTCTACGCGACGTCGGTGTTCCTCGCCTCGGGCTCGGGCGGCAACGAGTTCAGCCAGCACGAGATCCAGGGGCTGTGGGCGAAGGGGCCCCGGTCGGTGGGCGCCTACCAGTCGATCGCCTGGTTCTACGCCGCCTCCACCGGCCAGGTGTCCATCCGCGACGGGTTCAAGGGGCCCTCCGGCGTCGTCGTCAGCGAGGGGGCCGGCGGGCTGGACAGCATCGGCTGGGCCCGGCGGGTGGCCCGCCGGGGCACGCCCGCGGTGCTGGTCGGCGGCACCGAGGCGGGGCTGTGCCCGTACGCGGTGCTGTGCCAGGCCACCGGCGGGCGGCTGTCGTCGGCCGGGCGTCCCGAGGACGCCTACCTGCCCTTCGACCGGCGGGCCAACGGGCACGTCGTGGGCGAGGGCGGGGCGATCCTGCTGCTGGAGGAGGCGGGAGCGGCCGCCGCGCGCGGCGCGTCGCGGGTGTGGGGCGAGGTGGCCGGCTACGCGGCCACCCACGACGCCCACCACCACGAGGACCCGGCCCCCGACGCCGTGCAGTACGCGCGGGCGATCCGGCTGTCGCTGGCCGACGCCGGCGTCTCCCCGGACGAGGTGGACCTCGTCATCGCCGACGGCGCCGGCGTGCTCGAGCTCGACCGGCTCGAGCTCGAGGCGCTCGGCGCGGTGTTCGGCGGCCGCGCCACCCCGGTGCCGGTGACCGCGCCGTCGTCGTTCACCGGCCGGCTCATGGCCGGCGGGTCGGCGCTGGACGTGGCGACGGCGCTGCTGGCCATGCGGGACGGGATCGTGCCCGGCACCGCCTTCCTCACCGAGCCGGTCGAGGCGCCGCCCGGGGTCGACCTGGTGACCGCCGGGAGGGTGCAGGACCTGTCCACCGTCGTCGTCCTCGCGCGGGGCGCCGGCGGCTTCAACAGCAGCCTGGTGCTGCGCCGACCCGCTGGAGGAGCGACGTCATGACGACCCTGGAGGAGCGGCCGGCCACCACGCACGACGGCGCGGTGCGCACCCTGCTGCGGATGCGCGTGCGGGAGGGCTGCGAGCAGGCGTTCGAGGAGGCGTGGCGGGAGGCGGCGGCGCGGATCGCGACCGTGCCGGGCAACGTGCGGCAGGAGCTGCTGCGCGACGCCGCCGACCCGCGCACCTTCCTCATCGCCGCCGACTGGGCCGACCGGGCGGCGGTGGACGGCTTCGGCCGGTCGGAGGCCCGCGAGACGCTCACCGCCGCGCTGCGCGACCTGCGCGAGGACGCCGACCGCAGCACGTTCGAGGTGCTCTACGGCATCACCGGCGGCGAGCAGGCCTCGCACGTGCGGGTGGACATCAGCACGAAGGTGGCGCCCGGCGAGGAGGAGGCGTTCGAGCGCGCGTACGCGATCGTCACCGACCGGCTGCGCGGGACGAAGGGGCTGATCCGCGAGGAGCTGCTCCGCGAGCCCGACTCGGACCTCTACCACATCTTCGCCGAGTGGGAGTCCGACGAGGACTTCCGCAACTGGGTGGAGGACCCCTCCCACGCCGACCAGAGCGGGCCGCTGATCCGCTGGCTGTCGGTGTTCTTCCAGCGCAAGCTCTACGAGATCCGGTTCCGCCCGCAGGAGGCCGGCGTGCGCGGGATCCGGGCCGCGGCCGCGCCCCCGGTCCCGGCTCCCGCCCCGGCGGCTCCGGTGGAGGTGCCGGCCCCGCGTCCGGCGGTGTCCGAGCCGGTGACCGCACCGATCGACGTCGGCTCGCTGCCCTCCCCCGTGCCGGCGCCCCCGGCCGCCCGCACCCGGGCGGCGGCGGAGGTGCTGGTGGTCGGCGCCGGGCCCGCCGGGCTGACCGCCGGCATCGAGCTGGCCCGCCGCGGGGTCGCCGTCCGCGTCGTCGACAAGCGGCCGGAGGCCTCCACCCAGGCGGACAAGGCGATCGGCATCCACTGCCGGACGATGGAGATCTGGGAGGACCAGGGCGTCGTCACCGAGGCGATGGACGCCGGCAGCTGGCTCTACGGCCAGACGGTGTTCGTCAACGGCGAGCGGACCCACCAGGTGGACTGGTCTGGCCTGGAGGAGCTGCCCTTCGCCCACCTCGGCCTGCCCCAGTACGAGACCGAGCGCATCCTCACCGGGCGGCTGCGCACGCTCGGCGTCGAGGTGGAGCGCGGGGTCGAGCTCACCGGCTTCACCCAGGACGACGAGGGCGTCACCGCGACGCTCGCCCACCGCTCCGGCGACGTCGAGGCGGCGCGGGCGGCCTACCTCGTGGGTGCCGACGGCGCGTCGAGCGCGGTGCGCGCCCAGCTCGGGCTGCGCTTCGAGGGCGGCCTGTCGATGTTCCCGCAGCTGTTCATGCTCGGCGACGTCGACGTCGACTGGGAGATGCCGCCCGGGCACCTGGTGCGCTGGGTGCGCATCGAGGACGACGGCGACTTCACCGGGATGCTCGTCTGCGTCCCGCTGCGGGGTCGCAACCGCTACCGGGTGGCCACGCTGGCGCCCAAGCGGCTGCAGGAGACGATCGGCACCGGCGTCGTCCCGCCCGGGTTCTGGAAGGAGTACGACCCGCCGGGGCTGGCCGACATCCAGGCCGCCATCGACGACCTCGGCCCGGCCGGGACGACGGCGAGCAACCTGCGCTGGTCGTCGATCTTCCGGATCAAGCACGGCATCGTCGACCGCTACCGCGAGGGCCGGGTGTTCGTGGCCGGCGACGCCGCGCACCTGCACCCGCCGGCCGGCGGGCAGGGCATGAACACCGGCATCCAGGACGCGTGGAACCTGTCGTGGAAGCTGGCGCTGGCCGTCCGCGGGCAGGCCTCGCCCGGCCTGCTCGACAGCTACGACGCCGAGCGGCGCCCGGCGGGCAAGGCGATCGTCGACCGGGCCGTGGCCATCGCGTTCACCGACGAGATGGACATGGAGGACGAGAAGGCGCAGTTCCTGCTCGAGATGCAGATGACCATGAACTACGCCGGCAGCCCGCTGGTGGGCGAGGACGCCGGCCGGCCGGGCGCGCGCGACGGGTTCGACGGCGGACCGGAGCCGGGCCACCGGGCGCCGGACGTGACGGGGCTGCGCCGGTTCGGCGTCGCGCACGACCTGCGGGTCTTCGACCTCACCCGCGGGACGCACGCGACGCTGCTGCTCTCCGCCGACGACACCGCCGACCCCGGCGCGCTGGAGGAGCTGGCCGCGGCGGTCCGGCGGGACACCCGCGGGCAGGTGCGGCCGTACCTGGTGCTCGCACCGGGCACCGCCGTCCCGCCGCTGGTGGAGCTGCCGGTGCTCACCGACCCCGGCGGCGGCTTCCGGGCGGCCTACGGGATCACCGGCGCCGGCACGGCCGCCTACGTCGTCCGGCCCGACGGGCACGTCGGGTTCCGCGCCCGCCCGGTGCGGGAGGACACGCTGCGCGAGCACCTGGCCGGCGTCTACGCGCTCTGATCCCCCTGTCCCCGTCCGTCCCTCCCGGCACACCACGGCGCCGGGAGGGACGCGGGTGTGGCGTGCACCACTACGGTCCGCCCCATGACCACGGCCCGGCGCCTGCTCCGGCGGCTCCGGGTGGCGCTCGTCCCCGGGGGTGGGCAGGCGCTGGCGCTGGCCGCGCTCGCCGCGCTGCTGGCCGCGGCGGTGGTGTCGGCGCCGCTGTTCCTCGCCGCCGCGGAGGAGGGTGCCTG
The DNA here is from genome assembly GCF_054049975.1 of Geodermatophilus sp. SYSU D01119. Lineage (NCBI taxonomy): Bacteria > Bacillati > Actinomycetota > Actinomycetes > Geodermatophilales > Geodermatophilaceae > Geodermatophilus > Geodermatophilus sp. SYSU D01119. The sequence continues at coordinate 13,692 of NZ_JBJGYL010000026.1, forward strand.
GCTCGGCGAGCGCGCCCGCACCGACGAGGCCGACCTCGGGATCGTCCTGGACACCACCACGGTGCCGACGAGCGGCGCGCCCTCCCCCGCCCGGATCGGCCGCGCCGGCGAGCTCGACCAGGGCGTGACCGACGCCGTCGCCGCCGCCGGGCTGCCCGGCCCGCGGCTGCAGGTCCGCCTGCGCGAGCCGCTGGTCACCGACGGCCCCGGGGGCGTCACGACGCTGGAGATGCTCTCGCGCGCCGGGTGGGAGGAGCAGGTCGAGTTCGTGGCCGGCGGCCCCGGCGACGGCGTCGCCGTCCCCCGCCGGCTCGCCGAGACCACCGGCCTCGCGCTGGGCGGGGTGCTCGAGGCGACGTCGGCGGAGGGGCTGCCGGTGTCGCTGCCGGTGACCGGCGTCTACGCCGAGCCGGCCGCGCCCCTGCCCGCGTACTGGGCCGAGCAGGCGTCGCTGTTCCTGCCGCGCGTCCGCAAGGTCACCGGGCTGCCGATCCCCCGCCCGCCGGTGCTGCTCGCGCCCCGGGAGGTCGTCCTCGACACCGCGACGGGCCTGCAGGTCGACCTCTTCCTGCAGTGGCGGGTGGCGGTCCCCGACGGCATCGGCACCGACGGTGCGCGCGACGTCCTCGGCCGCGTCGACGACCTCCGGGACGCCCTGGCCGACCCCGCCTCCCCGGTCGCCCGGCTCACCGCGCAGGAGGACGTCGCCCGGCCCACGCCGCGCAGCGGGCTCGGGGACGCGCTGGTCGCCGTCGACGACACCGTCGGGCTGCTGCGCTCACCGGTCCGGGCGGTCGGCGCGGGCGCGGGCCTGACCGCGCTCGTGCTGGTCGGCGCCTGGGCCGGGCACCGGGTGCGGCGCCGGGAGGACGAGCTGCGGCTGCTGCTGGCCCGCGGCGGCTCCCCCGCGCGGGCGGCCGGGCAGGCGGTGCGCGAGGCGGTGCTGCCGGTGCTCGCGGGAACGGCGGCCGGCGCGGCGGCGGGCTGGCTGCTCGTGCGGCAGTTCGGGCCGGCGCCGCGCTTCCCCGCGGGCACGCTGCCGCCCGTGGCCGCGGTCCTCGCCGCCGGTGCGCTGGCCGGTCTCGCCGTCCTCGCCGTCACCTCCGCGCTGCTCGTCGCCCGGCTCGACCGCGGCGGCCGCCCCGCGCCCGCGCGGCTGCCCTGGCTGGCGGTCACCGCCGCGGTCACCGCCGTCGTGGCGGTGCCTGCGGTGGCGGGCGCCGATCCCAGGGGCGGCGACGGCGGGGGCGGCGGCGGGCTCGGCGTGCTGCCGCTGCTCCTGCCGCTGCCGGTGGCCGCCGTCGTCGCGGGCCTGCTGACCGCCGGGCTGTCCCGGCTCGGCCGGGGCGCCGGGCGCCGGCTGCCCGCGCCCGCCTTCCTGGCGGTGCGCCGCGTGGCCGCCGCGAGCGGCACCAGCCGGCTGGTCGTGGTCACGACGGCGGTGTCGCTCGCCCTGGTCGTGCACGCCACCACGCTCGCCGGGTCGGCCGAGCGCACGATGGACGCGAAGGCGGTGGTCGCGGCCGGCGCGGAGACCGTCGTCCCGCTGCTGCGGCGCACCGACGAGCCCGGACCCGTTCCCGCGGGAACGGCGCTCGTGTCCACGGAGACCGGCGTGACGCTCTCGCCCGGCGACCTCGACGCCGACCTGCTGGCCCTCGACCCCGCCGAGGCGGCCGGGGTGCTGCGCTGGGACGACGGCCTCGCCGACCGGCCGCTGCGCGACGTGCTCGACGCCCTCGCCGCCCACCGCGGGGACCGGGTGCCGGTGCTGCTCGCCGGCCCCCTCCCCGACGACGCGCTCGGCGTGCCCGGCACCGACCTCGTGCTCACCCGCGTGCGCTCCTACACCCTGCCCGTGGAGGTGGTCGGGCGGGTGGCCGCGTTCCCGGGGCAGCCGTCGCGGACGCCGCTGGTGGTCGCCGACCGGGACGCGGTCGAGGCCGTGCTCGCGGCGGGCGGGCGCGACCCGGTGCAGCTGCTCGACCGGCAGGTGTGGGCCGGGACCCCGCCCGCGGTCCTGCTGCCGGAACTGGAGGCCGGCGGGCACGCCTTCGACCGCGAGGAGGTGACGACGGCCGGCGCCTTCGCCGCCCGCCCCGCCGCGCGGGCGCAGCTGTGGTCGCTGGAGTACCTGCGCGCCGTCGGGCTGGCCGCCGGGGCGCTGGGCCTGCTCGGCGTGGTGCTGCACGCCCTCGCCCAGCAGCGGCGGCGCCGGGTGGCCGCGGTGCTGCTCGCCCGGGCCGGGCTGCGGCGGCGGTCGGCCGACCTCGCGGTGGCGCTGGAGACCGGCCTGCTGGCCGGGCTCGGCGCCGCGGTGGCGGTCGCGGTGGCGCTGCCGGCGTCCGCCCTGGTGGTGCGGCTGCTGGACCCCGACCCGCAGGTGCTGCCCGGGCCCGTGCTGGCGGTGCCGGCGGGCACGCTCGCCGTCGTCGCGGCTGGGGTGGCGGCCGTCGCCGGGGTGGCCGCGGTACTGGCCGCCCGCGCCCGCCGGACCGCCGACGCCGGGCTGGTGGTGCGCGGTGCGCCGTGACGCGGCGGCCGCCCGCTGCGAGGGGCTGGTCCGGATCTACCCGTCGCCGAGCGGGGAGGTGCACGCGCTCAAGGGCGTGGACGTCGTCGTCCCCGCCGGGCGGCTGACCGCGGTGACCGGCCCGTCGGGATCGGGGAAGAGCTCGCTGCTGCGGATCCTCGCCGCGCAGGACCGGCCCACGGCGGGCGTGGCGGAGGTGGCCGGCACGTCGCTGGCCGGCCTGTCCGCGCGGCGGCTGCGGGCGCTGCGCCGCCGGGAGATCGGCTACGTCTTCCCGCGTCCCGGGCAGAACCTGCTGCCGCACCTCACCGGCACCGAGCACCTGGTGCTGGCCGGGCGGCTGCGCGGGATGGGCCGCCGGGAGGCGGCGCGGCAGGGCGCGGAGCTGCTCGACGTCCTGGGCCTGGCCGACCGCGCGGGGCACCTGCCGGCCGAGCTCTCCGGTGGCGAGCAGCAGCGGCTGGCGCTGGCCCAGGCGGTGCTCGGCCGGCCGGCGCTGGTGGTGGCCGACGAGCCGACCAGCGAGCTGGACTCCGCGACGACGGAGCAGTTGCTCGCCGCGGTCGCCGAGCTCACCCGCGACGGCACGAGCGTCGTCATGGCCACCCACGACCCGCAGGCCGCGGCCGCCGCCGACCGGGTGGTGCACCTGCGGTCGGGCGCGGTGGCGCACGAGGAGGTGGCCGGGCGCCGGCTCGCGGTGGTCGACGGCGAGGGCCGGGTGCAGCTGCCCGAGGAGGCCCTGGCGCGGTTCCCGGACCGGCGGGTCGCCGTCGAGCTCACCGCCGACGGCGTGCTGTTGAGGGAGCCGTGATGGCGGGCGTCCCCGCGGCCGGCGTGCCCTCGGCGGGCGGCGCCGCGCTGCGCGGCGCCGGCCTGTACCGGACCCACCGGCGCGGCCGCGAGGAGGTGCACGCGCTGCGCGGCGTCGACGTCGCCGTCGCCCCGGGCGAGGTCGTGGCGCTGCTGGGCCGCTCCGGGTCGGGCAAGACGACACTGCTCCACTGCCTCGTCGGCTGGGAGCGCCCCGACCGGGGCGAGGTCACCGTGCCGGGTGCCCGCTCACCGGCCGAGGCCGGCTGGGCCACCCTCGCCGTCGTCCCTCAGCGCCTCGGCCTGCTCGACGAGCTGACCCTCGCCGACAACGTGGCGATGCCGGCGCGGCTCGCGGGCGCCCCCGACCCGCGGGCCGCCGCGCTGGCCGGGCTCGAGCAGCTGGGGCTCGGCGCCCTGGCCGACCGGCTGCCCGACGAGGTCTCCCTCGGCGAGCAGCAGCGCACCGCGCTCGCCCGGGCGCTGGTGCTGCGGCCGGCCTTCCTCGTCGCCGACGAGCCGACCGGCCGGCTCGACCAGGAGCTGTCGGTGCACGTGCTCGGCGTGCTGCGGGCGTGCGCCGACGCGGGCACCGGGGTGCTCGTCGCCAGCCACGACCCCCTGGTCGTCGCGGCGGCCGACCGGGTGGTGCGGCTGTCGGACGGCCGGGTGGTCGGGGCCGGCGACGGCGGCGACGAGGCGGCCGGCTAGCCCGCGCGCAGAGCCGGGTAGTCGGTGTAGCCCTCGGCGCCGGACGCGTAGAACAGGTGCGACCGGATCTCGTTCTCCGGGTGCTCGCCGGCCCAGCGCTCGACCAGGTCGGGGTTGGCGATGGCCGCCCGGCCGACCGCGATGACGTCGGCGTGCGCGGCCTCGATGAGCGACAGCGCCTCGTCGCGGGTGGTCACGCTGCCGAAGCCGCTGTTGGCCATGAGGTGCCCGCCGAAGCGGCGGCGCAGCTCCTGCACGAGGTCGCCGCCCGGCTCGCGGTGCAGCACGGAGAGGTACGCCAGGCCCAGCGGGCGCAGCTGGTCGACCAGCGCGCCGTAGGTGGCGAGGACGTCGTCGCGGTCGGTCTCGAGGGCGTCCTGGATGTCGTGCTCCGGCGAGATGCGCAGCCCCACGCGGCCCGCGCCGATCGCCTCGGCGACGGCGGTGACGACCTCGACCACGAGGCGGGCGCGGTTCTCCGGGGAGCCGCCGTACTCGTCGTCGCGCACGTTGGAGGCCGGCGAGAGGAACTCGTGCAGCAGGTAGCCGTTGGCGCCGTGGATCTCGACGCCGTCGAGGCCGGCCTCGCGGGCCCGCTCGGCGGCGCGCACGAAGTCGCGGACGACGTCGCGGACCTCGTCCGTGGTGAGCGCGTGCGGCACCGGGTAGGCCTGCTTGCCCTTCTCGGTGTGGCCCTCGCCCTGGATGGCGATCGCGCTCGGGGCGACGACGCGGCGGCCGCCGTTGACGTCGGGGTGGGTGACGCGGCCACCGTGCATCACCTGCATGACGATCCGGCCGCCGCGGGCGTGCACGGCGTCGGCGACGCGACGCCAGCCGGCCACCTGCTCGTCGGTGACGATGCCGGGCTGGCCGACGAACGCCTGGGACTCGTGGTTGGGGTAGGTGCCCTCGGTGACGATCAGGCCGATGGAGGCGCGCTGCGCGTAGTGCTCGACGACGAGGTCGCCGGGGACGCCGGACGAGCCGGAGCGCATGCGGGTCAGCGGCGCCATGGCCACGCGGTTGGCGAGCTCGAGGTCGCCGAGGGTCACGGGGGAGAACAGGTCCACGAGGGCTTCCGACACCGGGCGGGGCCTGGATCTTCCGCAGTGCGGGCGGTGTCACACCCGGCACGATGGGCCGGTGAGCCCGCTCGCCGCCGCCGTCGAGGGCTGGTCGCCCGGTCCGGTCACCGACACCGCCGTCGTCGCGCCCGGGCCCGCGGCCGCCTTCGCCGCGCTGCTGGACCGCCCCGCCGACGCGCCCGCCGAGGGCGACCCGCTGCCACTGGGCTGGCACTGGTTCACCTTCGTCGAGCGGCCGGCCAGCGCGGATCTCGGCGAGGACGGCCACCCGCGCGACGGGCACTTCCTCCCGCCGCTGCCGCACCGCCGCCGGATGATCGCCGGCGGCCGGTTCGAGTCCTCGGCCCCGCTGGTCGTGGGCTCGACGGTCGAGCGGACGTCGTCGCTGGCCCGCTGCGAGGTCAAGACCGGGCGCAGCGGCGAGATGCTGCTGGTCACGGTGCGCAGCGAGTTCCGCTCGGCGGGCCGGCTGCTGCTCACCGAGGAGCAGGACGTCGTCTACCGGTCCCAGCCGGGCGGCTCGTTCCCGGCGCCGGCGGGCACGGGGGCGCCGGGTGTGGACGGCGGCCCGTCGGTGGACCTGGTCCCCGACGAGGCACTGCTGTTCCGCTTCAGCGCACTCACCTACAACGCGCACCGCATCCACTACGACGCGCCGTACGCCACCGGCGTCGAGGGCCATCCCGGGCTGGTCGTGCACGGCCCGCTGCTGGCGCTGCTGCTCCTGGAGGTCCCGCGCCGCGCGGTGCTGGAGGCCACCCGGGACCGCTCCACCCGGGGCCGGCCCGCCCCGGACCGGTCCGTCACGTCGTTCGCCCACCGGCTGGTCCGCCCGGTGTACGCGGGCACGCCCGTGCGGGCGACCGGCCGGGCCGAGGGCGAGCGGTGGTCGCTGTCGGCGGGCGCAGCCGGCGGGCCGGCGTCCATCACCGGCACGGCCACCCTCGGGCCGCGCACCTCCTGACGCCCGCGCCGGGACCCGGCGCGTTCCCGCGGGAACGCCTCCGGACCGCTGACCTGCGGTTCTGTCGGTGGCCGCGACTAGCGTCCCGAACACCCGTTCGAGGAGGGCGCCCTGACCGAGGACCACCCCGCCGCCGAGACGGACCTGCCGCTCGACGAGCTCGCCGGGCTCATCACCGGCGCCGCCGTGCGCCTGGCCGCCGCCACCGCGGAGTGGCTGCTGCTCATCGCCCGGTTCGACCGGCGCGAGGGTTGGGCCGGTCATGCTCTCCGGTCGTGCGCCCACTGGCTGGCCTGGCAGTGCGGGCTGTCCCCGGGCACCGCACGCGAGCACGTCCGGGTCGCCCGCGCCCTCGCCACGCTCCCCGGGATCCGCGCCGCCTTCGCCTCCGGCCGGCTGTCCTACTCCGAGGTCCGCGCCATGACCCGCGTCGCGGCGCCCGACACCGAGGCGGCACTCCTCGCGCTCGCGGGTGAGGCCACCGCCGCGCAGGTGGAGCGGGTGGTCCGGGAGTGGCGCCGCTCCGACGCCGTCGACGCCGGCACCGTCCGCGAGAAGCGGCGCTTCGAGTACTGGTGGGACGACGACGGGATGCTCGTCGTCCGCATGCGCCTCGACCCCGAGCAGGGTGCCACCTTCCTCACCGGCGTCGACGCCCTGGCCGAGCGCGACGCCCGCCGGGAGCGGGCCGCCGCCGGACGGGCGGCCGCTGCCGCGACGGCCACCTCCGGGACCACCGCCACCCCGGGCGCCGACCCGGACGACGCCGTGGACGGCACGGCCGACGAGCCGCTCGACGAGGTCGCCCTCGCGCGGGAACGGACAGCCGAGCGTCGCTGCGCCGCCGTAGCCCGGCTCGGTGCCGCCGCGCCGGAGGCCGACCGACGGGCCGGCGACCCGCCGCGGCGCGAGGTGGTCGTGCACGTCGACGCCGCCGTCCTCGCGGACGACGCCGCGGCGGGCCGCGCGTACCTGGAGAACGGTCCGGCGCTGCACGGCAGCCAGGTCCGCCGGATGCTCTGCGAGGCCACCGTCGTCACGATGCTGGAGCGGGGCCGGGAGCCGCTGGCGGTGGGACGAGCACGGCGGCTGGCCACCCGGGCCCAGCGGCGGGCGCTCGTGCGGCGCGACGGCGGCTGCATCCGGCCGGGGTGCCCCGAGACCCGTCCCGAGCGGCTGCACGCCCACCACCTGCGGCCCTGGTCCTCCGGCGGTGGCACCGACATCGACAACATGGCGCTCCTCTGCGACGCCGACCACGGCCTCGCGCACGACCTCGATCTGCGGATGAGCCGGCGCGGCGGCGAACTGGTCGCCGTGACGCCCGACGGCCGCCGGCTGTGGGGCCGGGGCGACAGCGCCTTCGCCGCGGACGCCCACCTCCCCGACGGCGCCTCCCGGGACGCCGGACGCGGGGCCGTCCTTGGGCTGCTGCCCGGCGGGGGCCGGGACCTCCCCGGGACGCTGGCGGTCGGTGGCGAGCGGATGGACCTCGGCTACGTCGTCGGGGTGCTGCTCGGCAACCGCGACCTGGAGCGCCGGCTCGCCGCCGAGCGCGGCAGTCGGGCGGCCTGACCCGTCCGGCGTTCCCGCGGGAACGCGGGCCACGACCGCGGCGGCGCGGTCAGGGGGGTCCTGACGGAGCCCGACGGGATTGCGTCCGGGGTGGCCGGAGCTGCGGCTCCGGCCACCCCGGACGGGACGTCGTCGGTCAGGCCACCGCGCGACGCCGGGTGACGACCGCCCCGGCGGCGAGGCTCGCCACGAGCCAGCCGGCGAGGACCAGCAGGGACTGCGTCTGGGCCTGCTCCTGGGCGAGGGCGAGCACCGCCTCGGCCGGGTCGAGCCTCGAGCCGACCTCCGGCTTGAAGGTGCGCACCAGCGGCAGCACCCCGAGGACGACGAGGTAGAAGGACGTCAGCGCGGCCGGGGTGTTCGCCAGCGCCGCGCCGATCCCGGTGCCGACCAGCGCGAACACCGCCCCTGCGGCGGCGACCACCCCGAGCGCCCGCCCGGCACCGTCCCAGGACACGCCGTCGGCGAGGAGGGCCAGGGCGCCGGCGACGAGCGCCGCGGACACCGCCGCCAGCGCCGCGCCGAGCAGCCCGACGGCCGCCGCCTTGGCTCCCAGCACCCGGCCGCGGCGCGGGACGAGCAGGTAGGTGGTCTGCACGGTCCGGTGGCTCCACTCCCCCGCGCTGGACAGCACGCCGAGGGCGACCAGCACCAGGCCGGTGAGCATCCCCATGACGCCGATCGGCCCGGTGACCGACCCCAGGTCCTCGTCGCTGGCGGACGCGACGAGGACGGTCGCGGCCGGCGCCAGCAGCGCGGCCGCCGCGGCCAGCGACCGGCCCGAGCGGGTGGACAGGGACTTGCGGACCTCGACGCCGACCAGCGTGGCGGCCGACGGCCCCCCGGCGCGGACGGGCGGCCGGGTGACGGTGGCAGTGGTCGGGGGCGCGGTGGTGCCGGCGGGCAGGACGGTGGCCATGACGGTCTCCAGAGAAGGGGCGGAGGGATAGGGGGTCGGGACGGGCGGGAAAGGCTCAGGCGGCGGTGAGCTGGAAGAACAGGTCCTCGATGCCGCGGCGGACAGGGCGCAGGTCGGTGAGCACCAGGCCGGCCGCGGCGGCGACCGCGCCGACCTGACCGGGCTCGGCGCCCGGCACCACCAGCGCGCCGTCGGCCCCGTGTTGCACGTGGAACCCGGCCGCCTCCAGGGCCCGGGCCAGCGCCGCCGGGTCGGTGGCGCGCACCGTGGCGCCCTCGCCGCCGAGCAGGTCGCCGACCGGGCCGTCGGCCACCACCCGCCCGGCGCCGATGACCAGCAGCCGGTCGACGGTCGACTCCACCTCGCCGAGCAGGTGCGAGGACAGCAGCACCGTCCCGCCGCGGGCGGCGTGGGCCCGGAGCAGGTCGCGCATCCAGCGGATGCCCTCGGGGTCCAGGCCGTTGGCCGGCTCGTCGAAGACCAGCACCGCCGGGTCGGCCAGCAGCGCCCCGGCGATGCCCAGCCGCTGCCGCATGCCCAGCGAGTAGCCGCCGACTCGCCTGCCGGCCGCCGCGGTGAGCCCGACCAGGCCGAGCACCTCCTCCACCCGCGCCGCCGGCACCCCGACGACCGAGGCGAGCAGCCGCAGGTGCGTCCGGCCGGTGCGCCCGGGGTGGACGGCGGAGGCGTCGAGCAGGGTGCCGACGACGGCGCCCGGGTTCGGCAGGTCGGCGTAGGCGCGGCCGTCGATCCGGGCGGTGCCCGCGGTGGCCGGCACCAGGCCGGTCATCATCCGCATCGTCGTCGTCTTGCCCGCGCCGTTGGGCCCGAGGAAACCGGTCACCGTGCCGGGCTCGAGGGTGAAGGACACGTCGTCGACGACGGTCCGGGCGCCGTACTGCTTGGTCAGTCCGCTGACCTCGATCATCGCTGCCTCCGGGCTCTCGCTGCGGTCACCGCAGAACCTGCCGCCCGGGACGGCGTCCCCGCGTCGGCCGGAGGCAGCCGATCCGGGTCGACGGACGGCGCCGTCGTGTCGTCCGGAAGTGGACACGGGACCGCGCCGGACGGACGACCCGCAGGCGCCCCCGGCCGACCTACGCTCCGCCCATGGGGTTCCGGCAGCGCGTGTGGCCGGGCCTGCGCGCGCGCAGCATCGGCTTCGAGGCGCTCCTGGCGCTGGCGAGCGCGGGCACCGTGGCGGTCGGCGTCGTCACCCCGGAGGCGCGCCTGACGCCCGACGCCGTCCTCCTCGGAGGCGGCCTGCTCCTGGTCGCCACCCTGTTCCTGTTCCGGCGGTCGGCACCCGTGGTGCCCTTCGTCGTCAGCGCCGTGCTCGGCGCGCTGGTGCCGGCGCTGGTGATCGGCATGCTGCTCACCGCCTACGCGATCGGCCGCTACGAGGGCCGCTGGGCGGTGCGCGCGGTCGCCGGCGCGCTCGGGACGGTCGCGCTGACCCAGCCGTGGACGGTCGGCACGCCCGACGAGGCGGTGGGGGCGCTCGGCGCGGTGGCCATCGCCCTCGTGCTGCCCGCGGCGCTCGGCATCTGGCAGCGCACCCGGGCCCAGCTGCTCGCCGCGCTCCGGGAGCGGGCGGCGCGCGCCGAGGCCGAGCGGGAGCGGCTCGCCTCCGCCGCGGTGCTGGCCGAGCGCACCCGGATCGCCCGCGAGATGCACGACGCGGTCGGGCACCGGGTGAGCCTGATGGTGCTGCAGGCCGGCGCGATCGAGGTGGCCGCCGCCGACCCCGGGCGGGTGGAGCAGCTCGCCGGGCAGGTGCAGACGGCGGGGCGGCAGGCGCTGGAGGAGCTGCGGCAGATGGTCGGGGTGCTGCGCGCCGGAGAGGTCGACGAGGCCGCGCCGCTCGGGCCGCAGCCCGGCCTGCCCGACCTGCCGCGCCTGGTGGCCTCCGCGCGGGAGGCGGGCATGGCGGTGTGCTGGACCGGCCCCGCGGAGGGGACCGCTCCGGTCGACCCCGTCGTCGGCCGGGCGGCGTACCGCATCGTGCAGGAGGCGCTCACCAACGCCGGCCGGCACGCCCCCGACGCGCCGGTGGAGGTGACCGTCGAGCGCCGTCCGGACGAGCTGCACGTGCGGGTGGTCAACGGCCCGCCCGCCCGGGCGGCCGAACCGGTGCCCGGCGGCGGCTTCGGCCTCGTGGGGCTGGCCGAGCGGGTGCGCACCCTCGGCGGGCGGCTGAGCGCCGAGCCCCGCCTCGACGGCGGCTTCGGCGTCGAGGCGGTGCTGCCCGCGTGACCGGGGACGGGCGCCGGATCCGGGTGCTGCTGGTCGACGACGAGGAGCTGGTCCGCTTCGGGCTGCGGACGGTGCTGGAGGCCGCCGGGGACATCGACGTCGTCGGGGAGGCCGGCGACGGCGCCGCCGGGGTGGCCGCGGCGCGCGAGCTGCGGCCCGACGTCGTGCTCACCGACGTCCGCATGCCCGGGATGGACGGGCTGGCCGCCACCCGCGCGATCCTGGCGCTGCCCGACCCGCCGCAGGTCGCCGTCCTCACCACCTTCCACGTCGACGAGTACGTCTACGCGGCGCTGGCCGCGGGTGCCGCGGGGTTCCTGCTCAAGGACACCCCGCCGCGGCAGATCGCCGCCGCCGTGCGGGCGGTGGCCGACGGGACGGCGACCCTCTCCCCCGCCGTCACCGCCGGGCTGATCGCCTCCTACGTCGGCAGCCGGGCCACCCCGCGGCGGGCCGAGGCGCTGCAGCGGGTGGCCGCCCTCTCCGACCGCGAGCGCGAGGTGCTCACCCTGCTCGGCAGCGGCGGCTCCAACGCCGAGCTGGCCGGCCGGCTGTTCGTCAGCGAGGCCACCGTGAAGACCTACGTCTCCCGGCTGCTCACCAAGCTCGACCTCGCCAACCGGACGCAGGCGGCGATCCTCGCCCACGAGGCAGGCCTGCTCGAGGGCTGACCGCCGCCCGGGTCGGTCCCGCTCAGCGCGACAGCAGCCGCCGCGTCTGCCGGGCGCGGGCGACCAGCGAGCCGTCCTCGGCGCGCAGCTCGGCCTCGTCGACGGCCACGGCGTCGTCGGCCCAGGTGGTCACCTGGTCGACCAGCACCCAGGCGCCCGTCGCCGGCGGCGGGCCGGCGAGGTGGGCGGTGAGCTCGACGGTCGGCATGACCGCGGGGGCGGTGCGGACGGCGAACAGCGACGGCGGCAGCGCGTCGAGCAGGACGCCGAGCTGCACCAGCGGCGGGAGGTCGCCGTCGATGCGCACCCACGCGGTCAGGCGCGGCTCGTCCCCGCCCGCGAGCGGGCGGGAGGTCCCCAGCGCGCGGATCGACGTGTGGTCGGCGATGGGCACCAGGTCCCGCGGGAGCGCGAACGGCACCCCCTCGGCCACCGGCGGGACCGGCACGGACGGCCCCGGGACCGGCGGCCGGGCGACCGTGAGCACCTGGGCGACGGCGGCGAGCCGGCCCTCCTGGTGCAGCGTGGCGCGCACGCTCGCGGTCGTCCCCGCCCGGTCGGGAGCCGCGCCCACGGCCGCCGGCACCCCCGGCTCGACGCCGGCCAGCAGGTGGGCGCTCACCGTCCGCGGGGCGGCGCCGGTCGCCTCCGCCGCCGCGGCCAGCAGGTGCCCGGCGACGAGCCCGCCCTGCACGTGCGAGAAGGACCGCCAGCTCGGGTCGACCACCAGCGCCGGCGCGGCGCCGGCCTCCACCACGCCGGCCTCCACCACGCCGGCCTCCACCACGCCGGTCACGGCAGCGCGGGGTACAGCGCCGTGACGCCGCCGGCCAGGCCGGACTGCACCCGGCGGCTGACGTCGTCGGCCAGGACCTCGTACGTGCCGGCCGCGACGCCGTCGAGCGCGGCCCGCACGACGTCGGCCGGGGCGGACTTGGGGGCGTCGATGCCGGCGGTCATGTCGGTGTCCACGTAGCCGACGTGCAGCGCCGTCACGCGGATCCCGCGGGGCGCGAGTTGCTGGCGCAGCGCGTTGGTCATCGCCCACGCCGCCGACTTCGACGCGCAGTAGGCGCCGGTGCCCGGGAAGGCCAGCCAGGACAGCGCGGAGAGGACGTTGAGCACGCCGCCCCCGGCCGGCAGCTGCGGCAGGAAGGCCCGGGTGACGGCGAGCGGGCCGAGGTAGTTGACGTCGAGCTCGCGCTGCACGTCGGCGAGGTCGCCGGTGAGCAGGTCGACGCGGGAGTCGATGCCGGCGTTGTTCACCAGCAGCGTCACGTCGCCGGTGGCCGCGGCCGCCGCGGCGACCGACGCCGGGTCGGTGACGTCGAGGGCCACCGCCTTCGCGCCGGGCAGGTCGACGGCGTCGGGGTCGCGCGCCCCGGCGTACACGGTGGCGCCGCGGGCGAGCAGCTCGAGCGCGAACGCCCGGCCGAGCCCGCGGTTGGCGCCGGTGACGAGGGCGGTGGTGGCGGCGAGGTCCACGGATCCTCCTGAGACGTCGGTTGGACCGTCCAACCGACGCGTCAGGACCGTACACCACTCGGTATGAGGATCAAACCGAGGAGGCGTACTCGTACTCGAGCCCGAAGGCGCCCGTGGCCACCTCGCCGTCCCGCCGGTGTGCGGACATGACCGCACCGGTGGACGTGACCTCCGACGAGACCGTCCGCCACGTCCGCGGCGCCGCGCCGCCCTCGAACAGCCGCTTCCCCCGCCCGAGCACCACGGGGAAGACGACGGTGCGCAGCTCGTCGACGAGGTCCTCGGCCAGCAGGGTCTGCACCAGCCCGATCGAGCCGTGCACCTGCAGCTCCCCGCCGTCGGCGGCCTTGAGCGCGCGGACGGCGGCCGGCACGTCGCCGCCCAGCAGCCGGGCGGTGGACCACTCCAGGGAGGTCAGCGTCCGCGAGGCCACGTGCTTGGTCTTGGTCTGCAGCGCCGTCGCCACCGCGTCGCCGGTGGGGTCCACGTGCGGCCAGTGCTGGGCGAAGATCTCGTACGTCGTCCGGCCGAGCAGGAAGTCCTCGGCGGGGGCGAACCAGGCGTCCATCTGCGCGCCGAGCCGCTCGTCGAAGAAGGGCACCAGCCACCCGCCGTACGGGAAGCCGCCCGAGGTGTCCTCCTCCGGGCCGCCCGGCGCCTGGGCGACGCCGTCGAGGGTCAGGAACGTGGTGACGGTGAGCGCGCGCATCGGGTCCTCCTGGGGAGCGGGGCTGTCGGAGGGACAGACGGCGGCGGGCGTGGCGACTCATCGGTCCGGGTGAGGTCCGGGCGAGGTGCGGGGCGTGCGCTCCAGTTGTGCGCAACCGGTGCCGATGGGGGGACGTCACCCCTCACGGACGAGGAGCACCGATGGCCCGACAGCGCACGGACGCCGAGCAGCAGATCGCCGACCTGCTGCACACGGCGAGGAAGTCGCTGCACATGAGCGTGGCGTTCCTCAGCCGGCTCGACGGCACCACGCAGCACCTCGAGGTGGTCGACACCCGGGTGCCGGTGCTCGTGCAGGAGAAGGCGAAGGTCGCCCAGGACACCTCGTTCTGCCAGGCGATCCTCGACGGGAAGCTGCCCGCCGTCATCGACGACGTGAAGCGCCACCCGCTGGCGATGTCGCTGCCGGCGGCGCGCATCCCGCGCATCCGCAGCTACGTCTCGACGCCGGTGACGCTGTCCGACGGCTCGCTCTACGGCACCTTCTGCGCGTTCGGCTTCACCTCCGACAAGGAGCTCACCGGCCGCGACGAGGCGCTCATGAAGGTCCTCGCCTCCGCCGCCTCGGTGATCATCGAGCCGGAGATCCGCGAGCAGCAGCGCCGCGACGACATCGACGGCCGGCTCGACCCGCTGGTCGCCGCCGGCGGCCCGAGCGTCGTCCTGCAACCGATCGTCGACCTGGCCACCGGCGTCCGGGTGGGCGCCGAGGCGCTCAGCCGCTTCCCGCGCGAGTGGGGCAAGGGCCCCGACGTCGTCTTCGAGGAGGCGCACAGCGTCGGCCGCGGTCACGAGGTCGAGCTGCTCGCCCTCCGCGGCGCGGCCGCGCACCTGGACCGGGTGGGCGGCTACGTGGCGATGAACGTGTCCCCGCAGACCCTGCTCACCCCGGAGTTCGCCGGGCTGCTGAGCGACCTGCCCCTCGACCGCGTCCTGCTCGAGCTCTCCGAGCACGACCCGGTCGCGGACTACGACGCGCTCACCACCGCGCTCCTGCCGTTCCGCGCGGCGGGCATGCGGCTGGCCATCGACGACGTCGGCGCCGGTTTCTCCTCGCTGCGGCACATCGTGGTGACCGACCCCGACGTCATCAAGATGGACCGCAGCATCGTCAGCGGCCTGCACGCCGACCCGGTGCTGTCCAAGCTCGTCGAGTCGCTGGTCAACTTCGGCCACGGGTGCGGCGTGAAGGTGGTCGCCGAGGGCATCGAGACGGCGGAGGAGGCCGCGCGGCTGCGCGACCTCGGCGTCGACCTCGGCCAGGGCTGGTTCTTCGGCCGCCCGGGCCCGCCGGAGGCGCTGTCCCCGGTGGCCCCCGCCGTCCCGTCGCCCCGGGCCGCGGAGCGCCAGCCAGCTTGAGGACCCGGACGCGCGCACCCGGCGGGTCAGGCACCCGGCGGCTCAGGGGGCCGGCGCAGCAGGTAGACGACGTGGTCGGGCGGGTCGACCGGGTTGTCCGGCGTCAGCGGACCCTCCGCGACGCGGGTGAACCCGGCCCGCTCCAGGGCCCGCCACGACGCGACGTTGCCCGCGGCCACCGGCACCAGGACGGCGTCGGCCTCCGGGTACGCCGCCCAGCTGTCCGCCACGAACGCCCGCAGCACCGCCGCGCCCGCACCCCCGCCGCGGACGCCGGGCTCGCCGATGAGGTAGTCGATCGACAGCGCGCGCGGCGGCACCGCCACCACCGGCGCGAGCTCGTCCACGTACTCCGGGAAGTCCGCGATCCGGTACCGCTGCACCAGCCCGAACGGCCGGCCGCCGGCCAGCGCGAGCAGCACCTCGGCGGGGTCGGTGCCGTCGATGCACGGCCCGAAGTCGGCCTCCAGCGCCTCCGGCGTCGTCTCGTGCGCCCACCAGCGGGCCACCAGCGGCTCCTCCAGCCAGCGGCCCAGCAGCGGGAGGTCGGCGCGGGTCAGCGGGCGGAAGCCCACCGGGCCGTCGAGCACCTCGCCACCGTAGGGCGCGGGCACCCCCGACGGGGGATGCGCGCTCGAGCAACGACGCTCCCGGGCCGACGAGGACACGGACAGCAGCACTCCCGAGGAGACCGACCGTGCACGCATCCCGACGGCCGTCCCCGTCCGGCGGCCTCCCGCGGACGGCGACGGTCTCCGTCACCCCCACCGCCCTCGACGGCCTGGCCCGCGCCACGCTGGAGGCCACCGCCGCCCTGGTCCTCGTCTGCGACGACGGCGGCCGGGTCCTGCTGGCCAACCCGGCGCTGCAGCGCTTCGCCGGGCGCACCCGTGAGGAGCTCGTCGGCCGCCCGTTCTGGGAGGTGGTCGCCCTCCCCGAGGAGGTGGAGCTCGCCCGGGCCGCCATGGCGATGGTGGTCTCCGGCCGCCCGGCCGTCCCCGGCGAGGTCGACTGGCTCACCGGCGACGGCGCCCGGCGGCGCATCGAGCTGCAGACCAGCGTGCTGACCCGCGACGACGGGACGCCCTACGCGATCGCGTTCGTCGGCATCGACGTCACCACCCACCGCGAGCGCGAGGCCCAGGTGCGCCGGCAGGCGGTCACCGACCCGCTCACCGGCCTGGCCAACCGCAGCGCCCTGTTCGCCGTCCTCGCCGCGCGGCTGCACGTCGAGACCGGCGACGGGTGCAGCCTGGTCTTCTGCGACCTCGACGGCTTCAAGGCCGTCAACGACCGCTTCGGCCACGCCGCCGGCGACCGGCTGCTGGTCGCCGTCGCCGGGCGGCTGCGGGAGCTCACCGGCCCGGACGACGTCGTCGCCCGGCTCGGCGGCGACGAGTTCGTCGTCGTCTCCCGCGGCCTGGACGCCGACGGCGCGGCCGAGCGGGCGCGCCGGATCGAGGCGGCCGTGCGCGAGCCGTTCGACGTCGCCGGCGAGGTCGTGCGGATCGGCGTGAGCACCGGGACGGCCACCGGCGGCCCCGGCGACGACCCCGACAGCGTGATGAACCGCGCCGACATGGCCATGTACGGGGTCAAGAGCGTGCGGCGCTCCCGGCGCTGACCTGCGCGGGCCGGGAACATCCGGCCCGGCGGCCGCGCTGCCGCCGGCATGCCCAAGACCTGGTTCATCACCGGCGCGTCCCGCGGCTTCGGCCGCGAGTGGGCGATCGCCGCCCTCGAGCGCGGCGACACCGTGGCCGCCACCGCCCGCGACACCGCCAGCCTCGACGACCTGGTGCAGCGCTTCGGCGACGCCGTCCTGCCGCTGCGGCTCGACGTCACCGACCGCGAGGCCGACGTCGCCGCCGTCCGGCAGGCCGCCGAGCGGTTCGGCCGCCTCGACGTCGTCGTCAACAACGCCGGCTACGGCCAGTTCGGCATGGTCGAGGAGGTCTCCGAGGCCGAGGCCCGCGCCCAGTTCGAGACCAACCTGTTCGGCGCGCTGTGGGTCACCCAGGCCGCGCTGCCGGTCATGCGGGCGCAGGGCTCCGGCCACGTCCTGCAGGTCTCCTCGATCGGCGGCATCAGCGCCTTCCCGAACATCGGCATCTACAACGCCTCCAAGTGGGCGCTCGAGGCGTTCAGCCAGTCGCTGGCCGCCGAGGTCGCCGACTTCGGGATCAAGGTCACGATCATCGAGCCCGGCGCCTACGGCACCGACTGGGGCGGCTCGTCGGCGAAGCACGCCACGCCGGACCCCGCCTACGACGCCTTCCGCGAGAAGGCCGCCGAGCAGCGGAGGGCCCGCGCCGGGAACCCCGGCGACCCGGTCGCCACCCGCGACGCCGTCCTGCAGCTCGTCGACGCCGACGAGCCGCCGCTGCGCGTCTTCCTCGGCGACGGCCCGCTGGCCATCGCCATCCGCGACTACGAGTCCCGGCTCGCCGAGTGGCGGCGCTGGGAGCCGCTGTCGGTCGCCGCGCACGGCCGGCGCGACTGACCCCGGCGGGGAACCGAACCGGCCGGGGACCGGCCGACCGTCCCCGGCCGGCCCTAGGGTCCGCGGCGTGCCGACCGCGACCGCCGCCGACGTCCTCGCGTACCGCGCCGCCGCCCAGCAGCTCGACCGCGACGCCGGGACGGCGGGCGGCACCTCAGCTCGTGACACCGCCGTCCTCGACCTCGGCGTCCAGGACACCGGGCCCGACGGCGGCGCCTGGGCGCTGGCGATCCGCGGCGTCGAGCCGGACGACCGCGAGCTGGCCACCGTCTGGACGCTGCGCGGCGCCCCGCACCTGTACCGCCGGGAGGACCTGCCCGGTGTCGCGGCCGCCACCGCGCCGTTCTCCGAGGCCGACGCCGCCAAGCGCGTCTACGACGCCGCGAAGCCGCTGAAGGCCGCCGGCATCCCCGTGCTCACCGCCCTGGACACCATCGCGGCGGCGATGCGCGAGGCCGTGACCGCCCCGAGGGTCAAGGGCGAGGTGTCGCGGGCGGTCTCCGACGCCCTGGCCGGCGACGACGAGCCCGGCCCGTTCACCCGGTACTGCCGCCCGTGCGACGCGGTGCACCTGTTCGAGCAGCCCTTCCGGCTCGCGGCCCTGCGGGCGGGCCTGGAGCTGCAGCCGGGCACCTCCCCGCCGGTGCTGCAGCCGGTGCCCGGGTTCGCGCCGGAGGAGACCGTGCCGGCCCGGCTCGACGTCGTCCGCGCGTACCTGCGCCTGCTCGGGCCGGCCACGCCGCAGCACGTCGCCGGCTACCTCGACGCGCCGGTGAAGGACGTCAAGGCGCGCTGGCCCGAGGACGCCGTCGAGGTGGACGTGGACGGGGAGCGCCGCTGGCTGCTCGCCGGCGACGCCGGCCGGCTGGGCGCCGCGGCGCACCGCGGCGTGCGCCTGCTCGGCCCGTTCGACCTGTTCCTGCAGGCCCGGGACCGCGAGACGCTGGTGCCCGACCCCGCCCGCCGCAGGGAGCTGTGGCCGGTGCTCGGGCGGCCGGGCGCGGTGCTCGCCGACGGCGCGATCGCCGGCGCCTGGCGGCCCCGGAAGGCGGGGAGGGCGCTCGCCGTCGCCGTCGAGCCGTGGACCCGACTCTCGCCCACCGTCCGGGCCGCCGTGGAGGAGCAGGCCGAGCGCCTCGCCGCCTTCCGCGGCATCGGCCTGAAGGCGGTGGAGGTCGGCTGAGGGTCTGGCCGGGGATCAGATCCCGGAGACGAGGCCGCGGAGGTCGCGAGCCATCCGGGTGGCCTCCTCGGCGGCACCGGCGATCGCCCGGCGGGCCTGCTCGGAGGCGCTGTCCTGCTCCGCGACGGCGGCGGTGATCGTCGTCTGGGCCGACACGACGCCGCTGATGATCTCCTGCACGCCACCCAGCGCAGCTCCCGCCGCGCCCACGTCGCCACGGACGACCTCGACGACCCGGCGGATCCGCTCGGTGGCCCGTGCGGTCTCGGTGGCGAGGTCCTTGACCTCCCCGGCGACGACGGCGAAGCCCTTGCCGGCCTCACCCGCGCGGGCGGACTCGATCGTGGCGTTGAGTGCGAGCAGGTTGGTCTGGTCGGCGATCCCGGAGATGCTGCCGGCGATCTGGTCGATCTCGGCCATGGTGACCGCGAGCCGCTCGACGGTCTCGGCGCTGGCGCGCGACTGCTCGCTCGCCTCGTGTGCCGTCGTGGTCGCCGAGGTGGCGGCAGCTGCGATCTCGCCGATCGCGGCACGCAGGCCGTCCATGACGGTGGTGGCCAGTCCCACGTTGGCGTCCAGCCGCTGGCCGGCGTCGAGCAGCGCGGTGTGCTGGTGCTCGAGGGCGGCAGCTCGCCGCTCCCGCTCGGCCAGCCGGGCGGCGGCCTCCTCAGCGACGCGCGCCCGCTCCTCGGCCAGTTCGCGGGTCGCCTCGACCTGAGCCGCCTGCTGCTCCTCGGCCCGGCGCCGCTCGGTCCGGCGCGCTCGCTCGGAGGCCTCGGCGAACTTCCAGCCGTACGCGAGGAAGGTCGCCTCGGCGAGGATGAAGACCGCGTGCAGCCCGGCGAAGAGGACGGGGTGCTCCTGTCCCTCCTGGGTCGAGAACACCGACGTGGGCATCCAGAGGCTCATCGCCGCGTGGTGCACGGCGACGAACGCGACGGCGAGCAGGAACGGGATCCACGCCTGGTAGAGCGAGACGAGCGCGAGGACCACGTAGAACCAGATGTGCAGGTCGGTGAGCCCGCCACCCACGTGGACGAGGACGTCGGCACCGATCATCAGGCCGAGGCCGACCGCGCTGGCCCGGGCCGCCTGGCCGCGGAGGACCTGGCCGAGGACGAGCACCGCCACCAGGGCGGCGAGCTGCCCCCAGAGCAGCCAGCCGCCCACGCCGCGGGCGAGGCCGACGGCCACGAGCACCGGCACGTGCAGCGCCAGCACCACGGAGATCACCCGGTGACGGCCGGCGAAGCTCTCGTCGTCGAGGCGGACGCCGCGGGGGAGTACGGAGGATCGGTGCGCCACGTCACTGGAGGGCATGCCGGACAGATCGGCACCACATCGCCCGCCATGAAGTCGGACGCAACAGTTCCGTTCGTGCGACGACCCGGCGAGCACCGGCTCCTCAGGCGGCGAGCAGGTCCTCGGCGTCGCCGGCGGCCACCAGCTCGGCGTAGCGGCCGCCGCGGGCCACGAGCTCCGCGTGCGTGCCCGACTCGACCACCCGGCCGGCGTCGAGGACGACGATCCGGTCGGCGTGCCGCACGGTGGACAGCCGGTGGGCGATGGTGATCGTCGTCCGGCCGCGGCGCGCCTCGTCCAGCGCGTCCTGCACGGCCCGCTCGGTGGCGGTGTCCAGCGCGCTGGTGGCCTCGTCGAGGACCAGCACCCGCGGGTCGCGCAGCAGCGTGCGGGCGATGGCGAGCCGCTGCTTCTCCCCGCCGGAGAACCGGTGCCCGCGGGCGCCGACGACCGTGTCGTAGCCGTCGGGCAGGGCGGCGATGACGTCGTGCACCTGGGCACGGCGGGCCGCCTCCTCGATCTCGGCGTCGGTGGCGCCGGGGCGGGCGTGCCGCAGGTTCTCGCGCACGGTGGTGTGCAGCAGGTAGGTCTCCTGCGACACGACGCCGACCACCCGGGCGAGCGTGGCCAGCCGCAGGTCGCGCAGGTCGACGCCGTCGACGCTCACCCGGCCGGTGGTCGGGTCGGCGAGCCGGGCGACCAGCGAGGCCATCGTCGACTTGCCCGACCCGGTCTCGCCCACCAGGGCCAGCGTCGTGCCGGCGGGGACGACCACGTCGACGTCGGCCAGCGCGGGGCGTGCCCCGTCGGGGTAGGTGAACCCGACGCCCTCCCACCGCACCTCGCCGCGCACGGCGGCGGGGTCGAGCTCGACCGGGTCGGCCGGGTCGTCGATCTCCACGGGCAGGTCGAGGTACTCGAACACCCGGCTGAACAGGGCCATCGAGCTGGTCACGGTGACGCCGACGTCGAGCAGGCCCATGAGCGGGCGGAACAGCGCGCCCTGCAGCGTGGTGAAGGCGACCAGCGTGCCGATCGTCATCCCGCCGGAGGTCGCCGGCAGGCCCGCGAACAGGTAGATCAGGGCCGGGATGCCGGCGAAGACGATGTTCATCGTGGCCATCCGCCAGCGGCCGGCCAGCTGGGAGCGCACCTCGAGGCCGACGAGGTCCTCCGAGGTGGCGGCGAACCGCCGGGACGCGGCGGGGCCGGCGCCCAGCGTCTTGCCGAGGAGCACGCCACTCACGCTGAGCCCCTCCTCGACCTGCCCGTGCAGGTCGGCGAGGTGCCGCTGGCGCTGCGCGGTGACCGCCCGGCGCATCCGCGCCACCTTGCGGGTCAGCGCGATCGCCGGCGGCAGCACGACCAGCGAGAGCAGGGACAGCCGCCACGACAGCGCCACCATGGCGACCACGGTGCCGACGACGGTGGTGGCGTTGGCCGCCAGCGACGTCGCCGTCGAGGTGACCACCGACTGCATGCCGCCGATGTCGTTGGTCAGCCGGGACTGCACCTCGCCCCCGCGGGTGCGGGTGAAGAAGCCCAGCGACTGGCGCTGCAGGTGGGTGAAGACGGCGGTGCGCAGGCCGTGCATGACCCGCTGCCCGACGGTCGTGGACAGCCACGTCTGCACGACGCCGAGGACGGCGGTGAGCGCGGTGACGGCGACCATCCCGGCGACGGCCAGGACGAGCAGGTCGACGTCCTGCTGCGGGATGGCCTCGTCGATGACCAGGCGCACCAGGAACGGCGTCGCCAGCGCGACGGCCGAGGAGCTGACGATGAGCGCGACGACGGTCGCGACCTGCCAGCGGTACGGGCGGAACAGCGCCGTCACGCGGCGCAGCGGGACCGGCGCGCGCTCCAGCTGCGCGCGGTCCGCGGGGTCGACGGTGCGGCCCGACCGCCCGCCGGAGCCGCTGCCGCGGCCCAAGGGTCCCTCGTCGATGGCGACCACCTCCGGTTGTTGAGGCTACCTCACGATCCGGTAACCTCAGGGCATGGCGGCGCATTCCCGGGACGACGACGCGGCCGTGGTGGACCTGCTGATGCGCGCGGCGCGCACCCAGCGGCGACGCTGGCTCGACGTGCTCGCCCCCTGGGACCTCTCGCCGCACCACGCGCGGGCACTGCGGGTCGTGGCCGGGCGCGACGGCACCCGGCTGTCCGACCTGGCCGAGGCGCTGCACATCGCCCCCCGCTCGGCGACCGAGGTGGCCGACGCGCTGCAGGCCCGCGGCCTGGTGGAGCGCACACCCGACCCGGCCGACCGCCGCGCCGTCGTCCTGCGGGCCACCGACGAAGGCCTGCGCGTGCGGGCCGAGGTCGACGCCGCCCGGGCGGCCGACAGCCGCGAGCTGCTGGCCCGCCTGTCACCCGGCGACCGCGCCGAGCTCGCCCGCCTGCTCCGCGCCCTCACCGACTGACCCCGCCGCCGGTCCGGGCGGCCTTCGTCGCGCTGTTGGCCCCTGGCTGCCGCCGCCCGTGCGCGGAAGGCGCCGGAAGGAGGGCCTGTGTAGCGCTGTCGGCCCTCGCCTCCCGCGCGCTGGATGGCGGGACCACCGATCGGTGGACCCCGGCGGGTGGACGGCGGTGCCACGATCGGCGCATGGGCGAGCCGGTGCGCACCGAGCAACTGCGGGTCTCCGACGTCGAGCGCGCCGCGGTGCAGGAGCGCCTGCGCCGGGCGGTCGGGGCGGGCCAGCTGGACCTGCACGAGTTCGACGAGCGGCTGCAGGCGGTGTGGGCGGCCCGCACCCGCGGCGAGCTGCAGCGGGTGACCCTCGACCTGCCCGAGCCGCCGCCCCCGCCGCCGCCGGCCCCGCGGCACCGCGTCTTCTCCACCACCCCCGGCGGCACCGCGATGCGGGTGCTCACCACGGTGTGGGCGAGCATCGTGGCGGTCAACGTCGTCGTCTGGCTGCTGGTCTCGCTGGGCGCCGGCGGCCCGGTGTACCCGTGGTTCATCTGGCTCGCGCCGTCCGGTGCGGTGCTCGCGGTGCTCTACGCCACGGGGATCGGCCGCCCCCGCCGCTGAGTCAGCGCTCGGAGCGGCGGCGCTGGCGGGTCTTCGCGCCGTACATGGCCCGGTCGGCCCGCGCGACCACCTCGTCGGGCGCGTCCCCGGCCCGGCCGACCGCGCCCCCAACGCTGACCCCGACCCGCAGCGCGCCCGCGACCGTGGGCACCGGCGCGGTCACCCGCTCCCGCACCCGCACGGCGAGCTCGGCGACCTCGTCCTCCTCGCAGCCGGGGCACAGCAGCACGAACTCGTCGCCGCCGAACCGCGCGACGACGTCGTCTCCCCCGACCGCCGTCTGCAGCCGGGCGGCGACCTCGGCGAGGACGGCGTCGCCCACCGCGTGCCCGTGCACGTCGTTGACCACCTTGAACCCGTCGAGGTCGCAGAACAGCACGCCGCAGGGCACGCCGTCCTCCTGCGCCAGCCGCCGGCCGAGCTCCTCGAAGAAGGTGTGCCGGTTGGGGATGCCGGTGAGCCGGTCGGTGCGCGCCCGCTGGGCCAGCGCCTCCTCGCGGCGCCGCTGCTCGGTCACGTCCATGCCGACGGCGGCCACCGCGTAGGGGCGGCCGTCGGGCCCGGTGAGCACGTTGTTGCGCATCGAGATGAGCCGCCGGGTCCCGTCGGCGGTCAGCCAGTCACCCTCCTGCGGGTACGCCCGGCCGGTGGCGACGGCGCGCGCGACGGCGTCGAGGGCGAGCTCCCGGTGCTCCGGGGCGACGAAGACGTCGACGAACAGCTCGCCGAGCAGCCGGTCGGGCGTGCGCCCGGTGAACCGCTGCAGCGCCGGGTTGGCCAGCAGGATCCGGCCCTCGCCGTCCACCACGCAGACGAGCGCGTCGGTGCCCTCGACGAACCCGTGGGCGAGCCGGGCGTCCACTCAGCCGCGCTCGGCGGGGGCGCTGCGGTCGCCGTCGCCGTGCCCGATGGCCATCCCGGCACCTCCCCGTCGTCCGCCCGCGGGCGATGAGACCACGCCCACCGTCGCACGTCGATACGACGCTCCGCCGTACCGGATCAGTTCTCCCCGCCGGGCCGGCGCCGCGCGCCCCACACGAGCAGCACGCCGGCGACGAGGAGCACCGCCCCCGACCCGGCGGGCAGGGCCGGCTCGGCACCGGTCCGCGCCAGGGCGGCCGGAGCCGGCGCCCGGGCGGGCGACGGGGTGGACGACGGGGTGGTCGGCCGGGCGGTGACCGGCGGGGCGACCGGCGGGGCCACCGGAGCGGCGTCCACCGGCACGGTCAGCCCGGCGCTCGCGGTGGCCGCGCCGAGGCGGGAGCGGACCGGCGGCGTGCCGGTGACCGTGGCGGTGCTGCTCAGCCGGCCGAGCGCCAGGTCCTCGCCGGTGACCTCGCGGCCGCGGTCGGCCCAGCACCCGGTGGACGTGCCCGGTGCGAGGTCGGTGCGCTGGCAGACGACGTCGCCGGCGGCGGGGTCGGCCACGGAGAGGCCGGTGAGCGTCACGGTCCCGGTGTTGCGCACGGCGTAGCGGGTGCGCACGACGTCCCCGACCCGCGGGGCGACGACGGGGGTGCCGGTACCCGCGTCGGTGAAGGCGACGACGAGGTCGACGCCGCGCCGCGGGGCCGCGGTGGGCACGGGGTCGTCCGCGGGTGCGGAGGCCACCGTGGCGCCGGTGAGCGCGGCGGTGCCGGAGGCGACGGCGGGGGCGGCGACCGGGGTGCCGAGGAGGTCGTCCTCGGTGACCGCGCGCGCGGCGGTGTCGCACTCCGCCGACCCGCCGGGGAGGAGCAGCGGCGTCGCGCAGCCCGCGACGGCGGGCGCGGACGCGGCGGCCGCGAGGCCCGCGCCCGCCGGGACGGCGCCGGCCGCGCCGGCCGGCGCGACCGTGACGCCGGCGACCGGCACGTTGCCGGTGTTGGTGACGACGAGGTGCCAGGTGACGGTGTCACCGAGGTCGGCGGCGGTCTGCCGGGCGGCCGGGCGCACCCGCGCGACCGAGGTCAGGGCGAGCGCCGGCGCCGGGGTGGTGGCCACGCGGGCGCCCGCGTCCGGGCCGGTCACCGCGGCGCCGTCCCGCACCGCGCGGGCCGTGGCGGTGGCGGTGGCGACCAGGGCGCCGGCCGCGGAGTCGCCGTCGGTGACGACGACGGGGTCGGAGGTGCAGCGCACCGACGCCCCCGCGGCCAGCCGGCCCACCGGGCAGCCGACGTACAGGCCCGGAGCGGTGACCAGCAGGTCCTCGAGCGTGACGTTGCCGGTGTTGGTGACCTGCACCAGCCAGGTGACGGTCTCGCCGGCCTCCAGCGCCGCGTCGCCGTCGTCGGCCCAGTCGGCGGTGGTGACCAGCCGGAGGGCGGGCGCCGAGGCGGGTGCCGCGACCGGGGCGGAGGCGGGCGCGGAGCGCAGCGCCGGGCCACCGGTCTGGGTGGCCGTGGCCGACGCGGTGAGGCCGACGGGCAGGCCGGCGTCGACGTCGTCCTGGCCGAGCACGTAGGCGCCGCCCCCGGTGCACGGGGTCCACTCACCCGGGGCGAGGACGGCCGCGCCGCAGGCCGGCGTGCCGCCCGCGGAGTCGGTCACCGCGACGTCGGCGACCGTGACGTTGCCGGTGTTGGTGACCGTCCATGCGTAGGTGATCCGGTCGCCGACGGCCGCGGCGGTGCCCGCCGGGACGCCGGTCAGCTGCAGCCGGCCGGCCGGCGCGGCGGTGGCCACCTCGCCGGTGGCCGGGGCGGAGTCGACGGTGCGGGCGCCGGCGGTCCAGGTGGCGGTGGCGTCGGCGGTGCGGGTCAGCCGCCCGGTGCGCAGGTCGGCCTCGGAGACGGTGCGGACGGCGGCGGAGGTGCACGTCACCGACTGCCCGGGCCGCAGCGGGCCCGTGCCGCAGGGCAGCGCGGTGCCGCCGGGCTCGCGGACGGTGACGCCGTCGAGCGGCACGGTGCCGACGTTGGTGACCGTGTGGT
Source organism: Geodermatophilus sp. SYSU D01119 (assembly GCF_054049975.1). Classification (NCBI taxonomy): domain Bacteria; kingdom Bacillati; phylum Actinomycetota; class Actinomycetes; order Geodermatophilales; family Geodermatophilaceae; genus Geodermatophilus; species Geodermatophilus sp. SYSU D01119. Next base: position 39,732 of record NZ_JBJGYL010000026.1, read on the forward strand.
GCCAGGTGACCCGGTCGCCGGGGTCGGCGGGCACCGACCCGTCGTCGACCGTGGCGGTGACGGCGGTCGCGAGGCCCGGCACCGGGGTCCCCGGCACGGAGGAGGCGGCGGTGGCGCCGGTGCCGTGCCCGGTCCGCGGGTCGGCCGCCACGGCCACGGCGTCCTCGGTCAGCGTCCCGGCGGCCTCCTCCTCGGTGGTGACCACGTGCGCGGCGGTGCGGCACACGGCGGTGGCGCCCGGGGCGAGGGCGGCGGGCGGGCAGGCGGCCGCGCCGGTGCGCGGGGTGCTGGCGCTGAGGGCCGACAGCGTGACGTCCCCGGGGTTGCCGACGACCAGCGACCAGGTCACCGTCTCGCCGGCCTCGAGGACGCCGTCGCCGTCGTCCTGGTGGTCGGGGACGGCGGTCAGCGCCAGCGCGGGCGCGGCGGCGTCCAGGGCGACCGGGTCGGAGGCGGGGCCGAAGGGCAGCGGGGTGTCCGACCCCGCCGGGACGCCCGAGGCCCACGCGGTGCCGCCCACAGGACGGCCGGCGTCGAACTCGGCCTGGGTGACCCGGTGGCCGCCGCCGGTGGCGCAGGTGGTGCGCTCGCCGGGCGCGAGCACGTCCTGGACGCAGCCGGCCGGGCCGACCAGGTCGTCGGTGACGGTGACCAGGCGGATCGTCACGTTGCCGGTGTTGGCGACGGCGTGCCGCCAGCGCAGCTCGCTGCCGACCCGCGCCGGGGCGGGGTTGCCGGGGTCGGCCTGCACGGTGACCTGCAGCGACCGGACGACGTCGGCCAGCCCGACCGACCGCACCGCGGGCGCGGAGCGGACGGTCCCGCCCAGCGCCGACGGGGTGCCGACGGCGCTCGCGCGGGCGGCGAGCCGGCCGGCGAGCAGGTCGGCCTCGCCCACGACGGTGCCGTGCACGGCGGTGCAGGCGGCGGAGGCGCCGGGCTCCAGCACCGTCCGGTCGCAGGTGACCGCGCCCGCGCGGGCGTCCTCGACCGCCACGTCGCGGACCGCGACGGTGCCGAGGTTGGTCACCCCGTAGTGCCAGGTGACGACGTCGCCGAGCCCGGGGGCGCGGCCGGCGACCGGTCCCTCGCCGGTGACCGCCAGGCCGAGCGCCGCGCGGGGGTCGTCGGGCACGGCGGCCGACGACGGGGCGCTGCGGACCGGCGCGCCGGTGCGCCCGTCGGTGGCGGTGGCGGCGGCGGTGACCGACCGCTGGCCGGCGAGGACGTCGGCGGAGGTCACCGGCGCGGCCGGGGCGGTGCAGGTGGTGACCGCGCCGGGGGCGAGCTCGCCCGCGTCGCACACGAGGGCGGGCGCGCCGGGGGCGTCGACGGCGACGTCCCGCAGCGTGACGTCGCCGCGGTTGGCCACCAGCGCGGTCCACGTGACCGTCTCGCCGGCGTCGAGGGCGTCGTCGCCATCGGCGTCGTCCCAGACCGGCACCAGGGTGGCCTCGAGCGCGGGGGCGGTCGCGGCGAGCGGCAGGTCGGTGCGGACCGGGTCGAACACCAGGTCGGTGGTGCGGTCGGGCGAGCGGCCGGCGGCGGTGACCAGGCTGGCGAGCGGGGCGCCGAGGTCGAACTCGGCCTGGGTGACGCGGTGCCCGGCGTCGGCGCGGCAGGTCATGGCCTCGCCGGGCCCGAGCCGGTCGCGCGGGCAGGTGACGCCGCCGCCGGTGAGCGGCTCGGTGAGCCGGATGCCGGACATGACGACGTTGCCGTCGTTGGTCACCTCGTAGGTCAGCGTCAGGGTGTCCCCGGTGCGCAGCGCCGCGGTGTCGGCCGGCGGGGCGACGGCGGCCACGGTGCGCACGAGCAGGTCCCGGTCGGCCGGGGTGACGGCGACGGTCGCCGTCGCGGTGTCGTTGCCCGCCTGCGGGTCGCGGGCGTCCGAGCCGAGCGCGGCGGCGCCGTTGACCACGTCGGAGGCGGCCTCGGCGGTGCCGTCGACGGTGAGCGTGACGGTCTGGCCGACGGCGAGGAACGGGATGCGCCAGGTGCCGTCGGCGTCGCCGTAGGTGCCGGCCGACGGTGTGGCGCCGGTCAGCACGACGCCGGGCCGGGGCTCCTCCCGGACGAGCACGTCGCGGGCGTCGGAGGGGCCGCGGTTGGTGGCGGTGACGGTGAACCGCACCGGGTCGCTCTGCACGACGGCGGGGGTGTCGGCGGTCTTGGCGACGGCGACGTCGGCGCGCCGCTCGACCGGCACGGTCACGCTGCTGGTGTCGTTGGCGCGGACGGGGTCGGCGGAGGCGGCGGTGACCGTCCGGGTGCGGGTGAGCGTCGCGTCGGTCCAGCTCGTGCGCAGCAGGCCGACGTGGGTGAGCTGCCAGGTGCCGCCCGCGGCCAGCTCGGGCAGGGTGCACAGCAGCACCCCGCCGTCCACGGCGACGCCGTCCTGGACCGTGCCGGAGAACTCGCAGCTCCCGCCGCTGAGGGTGGTCGCGGGCAGCGTCTGCCCGGCGCCGACCGCCTGACTGACCAACAGGCTCTCCGCCCGCGTGGGGCCGGCGTTGGCGACGGTGACCACGGTCCGCACGTCGGTCCCGGGCACCACCGCGGACCCGGGCTCCGCCGCGTTCTCGACGGTCTGGGTCAGCGCCAGGTCGGCCTCGAGCACGATCTGCCCGGTGAAGGAGTCGGAGTCGTTGGTGCGGTCGCCGTCGGGCACCGCGGAGACGGCGGTGACGAACGCGCCGCCGGGCCCCTCCTCGGCGGCGGGCGAGACGACCGCCTGGCCGGTGACCACCAGCTGCTCGCCGGCCCGCAGCAGCGGGATGCTGCAGCCGGCGCCCGGGGTGCAGCCGGCGTAGGAGATGGCGGTGGTGACCAGGCCGGGGGCCAGCGTCGCGCGGACGACGACGTTGGTGGCGTCAGAGGGGCCGGCGTTGGAGACGACCAGGGTGAAGGGGAACCGGTCGCCCGGCCGCACCGTCGTGTGCTGGGGGTCCACCTGCAGGTCGACGCCGACGTCGGCGGACTGGCTGCCGCTGCCGGCGACCTCCGCGGTCAGGTCGGAGACGTCGGGGTCGGGCGTGCCGGCCGAGACCGACACGGCGTTGTCGATGGCGCCGGTGCCCGAGGCCGGCAGCTGCAGCTCGATGCGCACCTGCGCGGCGTCGCCGGGCGCGAGCTCGGGCAGCGCGCAGCGCAGCGTCCGCGACCCGGCGGGCAGCGCGCAGGACCCGCCCGGGACGGTGGCGCCCACCAGCGCCGCGCCGTCGGGGAGGGCGTCGAGCAGCACGACGCCGCGCGCGGTGGACGGGCCGTCGGCGCGGACCGTGGCGGTGTAGACGACCGGGCCGCCGGCGACGCCCTGCGCCCGGTCGGCGGCCAGGGTCACCGAGACGTCGGCGGAGGCGGTCACCGAGTCGGTGAGCGAGGCGGTGTTGTTGCCGGCGACGTGGTCGAAGGTGTCGCCGGTGGCCGCGGCCGACACCGTGTACTGGGTGCCCGGGGCGGCGCCGGCGGGCACCGTGCCCGACACCGTCACCGTCCGGGCGTCCCCCGGCGCCAGCGCGGACAGCCGGCAGGTGACCGCGGTGCCGGAGACGGTGCACGTCCCGCCGGAACTGCTCGCCGCGAGTCCCGCCAGCTGCGCCGGCACGGTCACCGTGACCACCGGCGCGGCCTCGGGGGCGGGCCCGTTGCCGCGGACGGTCGCCGTCCAGGTCACCGGGGAGCCGGCGACGAGCGCGGCGGGGCTCTGCGCCAGCGCGACGGCGAGGTCGGCGGCGGCGCCGACGGCGGTGGACACCGTGGTCGACCGCGACGTCCGGGTGGTGCCGGTGAGCGGGTCGGTGAAGGAGACGGTGGCGTCGTCGGTGACGGTGGTCGCCGACGCCGAGGGCCGCACCCGGACCTGCCAGCTGACGCCGTGCGCCTCGCCCGGGGCGACGGCCCCGCCGGCGGCGGCGGTGGCGCCCTCGCCGATCCGCACCCGCACGGTCCGCGTCGCGGCGTCGTACTCGGCGGCGTCGTCCCCGGCCGCGTCGGTGCGGGCGGCCGTGGCGGTACCGGTGGTGACGCGCAGGGAGCCGGGCACGAAGTCGACGCCGGCCGGGAGCTCGTCGGAGACCACGGTGCCCCGGGCCGGGTTCCCGCCGTCGTTGCGCGTGGTGACGGCGTAGGTGAGCACGTCGCCGACCTGGGCGGTCGTGCCGCCGCGCTGCGTCGTCACGGTCTCGGTGGTGACCAGGCACGGGCCGGTGCCGAAGGAGATGCTGTCGAGGAAGTTGCCGACCGAGGCGTTGCCGCCGGCCGCGCTCACCGACTGGAACGCGAAGCGGGTGGTCGTCTGGCCGGCGGGCACGGTGTAGACGCCGCTGTGCGTGCCCCACGTCCGGCCGTCGCTGAGGTTGGCGCCCTGCCGGGTGACGAGGGACAGCGGCGTGCCGGGGACGGCGATGTGCACGGCCATGGTGTCGGTGCCCAGGCGCCCGCGGTGCTGCAGCTCCCAGCGCAGCGTCTGGCCGGGGGAGGTCGGCACGTCCTGGTAGAGCGTGGACACCTGGTTGGCGTTGAGCTCGGCGAACTGGGCGCCCGAGCCGGCCGGCACGCCCTGGTAGCCGCGCCACAGCTCGATCTGCCTGTCGGTGGCCGTCGTCGTCCAGCCCGGCACCTGGTCCTGGTGGAGGAAGGCCAGGTCGTTGGCCCGGATGGCCGGCTGCTCGAAGCCGCCGTTCGCCAGCGCCACGGTCGAGGAGCAGGAGACCGGGTCCTGCGCGGCGGTGTCGAGCCCGGGGACGGGTGCGGCGGGCACGACGGCGACGACGGCGCCCGCGTACAGCCCGCCGACCAGGGCCAGCGCGCCCCATGCGAGGGAGCGCCCGCGCACCGTCCGCCGCACGTCCACCTCCCTGGTCGCCATCGGTCCCGCTGACCCCACCGGTCACTCGGTGGTGCGCAACCTGACAGCGCGGGACGGGACACGCGGGGACGCCGCGGCCGTGTCGCGGCAGAAAGGTCGGTGACCGCCCCGCGGGCGTCGACATGGCGATCGCGCAGGTCAGCGGCGTGTCGCGCGCGACGCGCGCGGCGTCCCTTCCGGACGAGATGTCTCATCACTAAGGTATCCGCCCATGGCAGCGGCGCGCCGGGTCCGGATCGGCATCGACACCGGAGGCACGTTCACCGACGTGGTCGCCGTCGACGAGGACACCGGTCAGACGACGACCACGAAGACACCCTCCACCCCGGCCGACCCCGCCGAGGGTTTCCTCGAGGGCGTGCGCAAGGTGCTCGGCCTCATGGGGCTCGACGGCTCCGCGGTGACCGCGGTCAGCCACGGCACCACGGTGGCCACCAACCAGCTGCTCGAGGGCAAGCTGGACCGGATCGGGTTCGTCACCACCGAGGGCTACGAGTCGGTGCTCGAGATCGCCCGGCAGTCGGTGCCCGACGGCTACGGCAACAGCTACTTCTGGGTCAAGCCGCCGCGGATCGTCCCGGCCGACCTGGTGCGCACCGTGCGCGGGCGGCTGGACCACACCGGCGCCGAGGTGCGCCCGTTCGACCGCGACGACGCCGTCGCCGCGGCCCGGTTCTTCCGCGAGGCCGGCATCACCACGATCGGCGTCTGCTTCCTGCACGCCTACGCCGACGACGCGCACGAGCGGGCCGTGCTCGAGGTGCTGCGCGAGGAGCACCCGGACGCCGTCGTGAGCATCAGCTCCCAGGTGCTGCGCGAGTACCGCGAGTACGAGCGGTCGGTGACCACGCTGGTCGACGCCGCGGTGAAGCCGCGGGTGGGCGCCTACGTCACCAACATCCGCACCCGCCTGGACGAGATCGCGCCCGGCGTGCCGTTCTACGTGATGAAGAGCAACGGCGGCGTGCTGTCGGCGGCCGAGGTGGTGCACCAGCCGATCACCACGATGCTGTCCGGTCCGGCGGCCGGCGCGCTGGGCGCCGCGCTCATCGCCGGGACGGCGGGCTTCGACCGGGTGCTCACCTGCGACGGCGGCGGCACCTCCACCGACGTCACCGTGGTGGTCGACGGCGAGCCGGCGCTCACCACCGAGGGCTCGGTGGGCGACTACCCGAGCAAGATCCCGATGATCGACGTCGTCACGGTGGGCGCGGGCGGCGGGTCGATCGCCTGGCTCTCGCCCGAGGGCACGCTCAAGGTGGGGCCCAAGTCGGCCGGCGCCGACCCCGGCCCGATGTGCTACCCCGCCGGTGGCGACCAGCCGACCGTCACCGACGCGCACGTGGTCCTCGGCCGGATCCCCCCGCACCTGCTCGGCGGGGAGATCCCGCTGTCGGTCGACGCCGCCCGCGCGGGGCTGGAGGCCCTCGGCGGGAAGCTCGGGCTGTCGCTGGAGCGCACGGCGCTGGGCATCCTCGAGATCTCGGCCTGGAACCAGGCGAACGCGCTGCGCCAGGTCACGGTGGCCCGCGGCCTGGACGTCCGCGACTTCACGCTGACCACCTTCGGCGGCTCGGGCTCGCTGCTGGCCTGCCGGCTCATGGACGTCCTCGGCCTGCCGCGCACGCTGGTGCCGCCGAACCCGGGCAACGTCAGCGCGTTCGGCCTGCTCACCGTCGACGTCCGCAACGACCACGTGCAGACGGCGATCAGCCGGCACCTCGACCTCGACCTGGACCGGGTGCGCGGGCTGGTGGCGGGCCTGGAGGAGCGGGCGCGGGAGTCGCTGGACGGCGAGGGGTTCGCCCGCGCCGAGCAGCGCGTGGCCCGCTCGGCCGACCTGCGCTACGTGGGCCAGGCCTTCGAGGTGCGCGTGCCGGTTCCCGACGGCGACCTCGACGCCGCCGCGCTCGAGCAGGTGGCGCAGGCCTTCCACGCCGCGCACCGGCAGCTCTACGGCTACGACTTCGCCGACGACCCGCGCCAGGCCGTGGAGTGGGTGAACCTGCGGGTGAGCGGCATCGGCCCGATCCGCCGCCCCGACCTGGTGGAGCTGCCGCCGGGCGAGGGCGGGGTGGAGCGGGCGCGGACCGGCTCGCGCCCGGTGCTCTTCGGCGAGGACGGGTCCGAGGACTGGGCCGAGACGCCCACCTACGACCGCACGCGGCTCGCGCCGGGCGACGTCGTCGCCGGGCCCGCGGTGGTCGAGGAGTTCGGCTCCACCGTGCCGGTGCACCCCGGCTTCACCGCGACCGTGGACCGGTTCGGCAACCTGCTGCTCGAGAAGGGAACGGGCCGATGAGCCTCACCGACGGCGCCCCCGCCGACCCGGTGCTCGTGGAGATCGTCGCGGGCACGCTCGCGGCGATCGAGAAGGAGGTCGAGACGGCGATCGGCCGGACCTCCCGCTCGCCGATGATCCGCGACGCGCACGACTTCCGGGCCGGCATCCACGACCGGCAGCTGCGCAAGCTCACCGGCCGCTCGTACTCCGCGCTGGTGCACCCGGTGGTCCGCGACTACCCGATCGACCGGATGCACCCCGGCGACGTCTTCTTCCACAACGACGTCTACCTCTCCGAGGGCGGGATCGGCCACCTGCCGGACCTGTGCGTGACCGTGCCGGTCTTCGCGCACGTCGACGGCGAGGAGCGGGTCGTCGCGTTCGTGCAGGCGTTCGGCCACCACGACGACATCGGCGGCGCGGTGCCCGGGTCGATGCCGTCGGCGGCGACCAGCGTGTACGAGGAGGGGCTGATGGTCCCGCCGATCCGGCTGTGGGACCGCGGCGTGCCCAACGAGAGCGCGCTGAAGATCATGACGCGGAACTCGCGGATGCCCGACTCGCTGGCCGCCGACCTCGACGCCGAGTGCTCCGCGTGCCTGGCCGGCGCCCGGCGGCTGGGCGAGCTGTTCGACCGCTACGGCGTGGCCGCCGTCGAGGCGTGCTTCGACGCGATCCTCGACGCCTCCACCCAGGTCTACCGGCGGGAGATCCTGTCGCAGATCCCCGACGGCACCTACGTCTGGGAGGACTACGCCGAGCACGACGGCGTCGAGGAGCCCAAGCTCCACCGGCAGCGGATCACGCTGACCATGGACTCCTCCCGCGAGGTGCCGCTGGTCATCGACTTCACCGGCACCGGCCCGCAGGCCAAGGGCCCGATCAACCACTGCGGCGACTACGCCGACGGCAACTTCCTCAAGAAGTGGCTGGCGCCGATCCTGCGCAACCTCGCCGAGACGCCCGAGCGGATGGCCGAGCTCGACGTCAACGAGGGCGTCGTCCCGCTGATCGAGATGCGCTTCCCGGAGAAGGGCACGCTGCTCACCCCGGTGTTCCCGGCGCCGACCAACGCGCGCACGTTCGTGATCCTGCGGCTGCTCGGCGTGCTCGCCGGCGTGCTGGCCAAGGCCACCGGCGGCCGCATGCCCGCCGACCAGGAGACGATCCGCTACACCGGCGTCTACGGCACCGACCTCGACGGCAACCCCTACCTCATGCGCGAGGTGCTCGGCGGCGGCTCCGGCGGGCGCTGGTACGCCGACGGCGAGGACACCATCCACGTCGTCCCGGACTCGCGGAACCTGCCGACCGAGTTCACCGAGTCCCGGTTCCCGCTGCGCGTGGAGCGCCTCGGGCTGGCGCTGGACTCCGGCGGGCCGGGCCGCTACCGCGGCGGGTGCGGCTACGAGAAGCACATCCGGGTGCTGCGCGACGCGCACTTCATGTCGATCGCCGACCGCTCGATCCTGTCCTGCTGGGGCGTCAACGGCGGCAAGGCGGGGCGGCCGTTCCAGGTGACCGTCGACCCGGGCGGCCCGGACGAGCACGACGTCGACGCGCTGGCCGATGCCGAGCCGCTGCCGGCCGGCACCGTGGTGCGCATCCGCACCACCGGCGGCGGCGGGTGGGGCGACCCGCTCGAGCGGCCGGTCGAGGAGGTGCTGCGCGACGTGGCCTGGCGCAAGGTGTCGGTCGCCGGCGCCCGCGCGGACTACGGCGTCGTGGTGCGCGAGGACGGCTCGGCCGACGAGGCCGCCACCGACGCGCTGCGCGCGGAGCTGCGGGCCGCCCGCAGCGGCGAGGAGCCGTTCTTCGACCGCGGCCCCGGCTACGCCCTGCTGTCCGGCGGCGCGACCTCGAACGAGCTCGACGTCCTCTGACGGCTCGTGCTCTGCCCCGTGCCGCGGGGCAGAGCACGAGCGGCGCGGGACTAGGTGACGGGGTCGGTGGAGCCGGCACCGGGCTTGGCGTCGTCGACGGTGACGCCCTCGTCGCCCTCCGCGGACGCGTCCTCCTCGACGCCCTCCGGGCGCAGCGGCGTCTCCTCGAGCACGTTCTCCCTGGCCTGGTCGCGGTCGGTGCCGGGTACCTCGGTCATCGGGTCCTCCCTGTCGTGGGGTCGCGCGGGGTCGGGCACCCCTCCCCTACCCGGCGGCCCGGATGGCAGGCCCCGGTTCGCCCCCGGCTGAACGGGCCGGCCCCTCAGGGGGCGACCTCGACGTCCGGCTCGGGCGCTCCCAGGCGCCGCTGCCGCCAGGCGCCGAACGCAGCCCCGACGACGAGGACGGCGGGCAGCACGTTGATCCACACCGCCGCGCTGCCGGTGACGCCCTCGTAGTTGGCCACGATGAGCACACCGGCACCGAGCAGCGCGAGCCCGGAGACGACCGGGGCGATCCGGGTCGCCCAGCGGGAGCCGGTGACACGGCCGCGGGAGGCGGCCACCACGACGCTCGCGCAGCACGCGGTCATCAGCACGACCACGGCCAGGGAGTTGATCCCCGAGATGGCGGGGAACATCCCGGTCAGCGGGTCGATGCCGGCGACGGCGAACGGCGTGACCAGCACCGCGCTGACCGCCAGCTGGGTCAGGACGGCGACGTGCGGCGTCCGCCGCCGGGGGTGCGTGCGGGCCAGCCCCGACGCGAGCAGTCCCGACCGCCCGAGGGCGAACAGGTACCGGGTCGCCATGTTGTGGAAGGCGACCGTGGCCCCGAGGAAGCTGCCCGCCACCACGAACGCCAGGACGGGACCGGTCCACGTCCCCAGGTAGGTGGCGAACAGGCCGAACACCAGGCCGCCGGGATCCTGCCTCGCCAGTTCCTGCACGTCGGGGACTGCGGCGGTCACCGCCCAGGTGGCGGCCAGGAACACCCCGCCGAGGGCGAGCAGGGCCAGGTACGTCGCACGGGCGACCGTCCGCCGGGCGTCCCGGGCCTCCTCGCAGTACGCGGCCGTCGCCTCGTACCCGGAGAAGGCCAGCAGGACGGTCACCAGCGCCAGCCCGATGCCGCCGGAGAACACCACCGACGGCGCCAGTGGTGCGGCGGTGAAGCCCTCCGGCCGGCGCAGGAGCACCGCGACGACGAAGGCGGCGAGCAGCGCGAACTGCACCGCGCAGATGACCGTCGTCGCCCGCGCGGCGGAGGAGACACCGACGAGGCCGAGCGCACCGGTGAGCGTCAGGGCGAGTGCGGCGAGCAGCCACCACGGCAGGTCGATCCCGGCGTACGCCGCGAGTCCGAGGTCGGCGAAGTAGCCGGTGGCCGCGGCCATGCCCGCCGTCGCCGCGTTGTAGGCGATGGTGGCGATCGAGGCGGTGGCCGCCCCCGCCGTGCGGCCGAGGCCGTGCGCGACGTAGGCGTAGTAGGCGCCGGTGTTGACCACCGCGCGGCTCAGGGTGACGTACCCGGCGGTGAACACGACGAGGACGGCGACCACCAGGACCAGGACGCCGATGGTCCCGGGACCCGGGCCGAAGGCCAGGCTGAGCGAGATGTTCGAGGCCATCGCGGTGAGGGGCGCCGTCGCCCCCACCACCATGACCGCCATGCCCACGACCCCGAGGGCACCGGCGCGCAGCGCGCCCGCCTGCGGGGTCCGGACGGGGAGGGGCCCCTCGTGCTGCTGCGTACGCGCGTCGATCGTCATGACCAGCCTCCTGCCGCCCCGGCCTCAGCGCGCCAGCGTCTCGTCGAGCCAGTCGTAGATGGTGGCCGCGGCGCGGCGCATCACGTCGACCTGGTTGTGCAGGTCACCTCCGTACCGCGGACCGAACTCGACGAAGGTCGCCGGTGCCCGCAGGTGCGCGAGGAGCTGCTCGGGCTGCCCGCCCAGAGTGGCGTCGCGCGTCCCGCTCATGACCAGCGTCGGGCAGGTGATGCGTTCGGCCACGCCTCCGGCCACCGTGAAGTCGGCCCAGCGGGCGAACAGGGCGCGGGTGGTCGGGACCCCCATCACCCAGCGCCCGTGACCCGAGAACCACCGCGTCGTGCCGTCCTCGGCGATCCGCCGCTCGATCGCGGCGTCGAGCTCCGGGTCCTCCGGCGCGCGCAGCCGTTCCAGCAACTCCTCCCGCCGGTCCGGCGCCACGGAGAAGACGTAGTCCAGCGGCACGGTGGACATGTCGTAGACGCCGTCGAAGGCGACGAGGGCGGCGACGCGGTCGTCGAAGGCGGCGGCCCGCGGCGCGAGGACACCGCCCATGCTGATGCCGGCCAGCGCGATCCGGTCGCCGTCGATGTCGGACCGGGACAGGGCGACGTCGAGGACCGGTCCCACGACGTTCTCCCAGTCGGGACGGAAGGGCAGGCCCTGCTCGCGGATGACCTGACCCTGACCGGGCCCCTCGAAGGCCAGGACGTTCCACCCGCGCTCCTGCCCGGGCCGCCCGAGCATCGACCACAGCTCCTCGGCCGTGCCGTCGAAGCCGTTGTGCAGCAGCAGCGTCGGGCGGGGTCCGGGAGCGCCCGAGCGGTAGAGGTAGGCGGGCAGGGTGGTGCCCTCGTAGGGGATCTCCAGGACCTCGATGGCCGGCTCGCACAGCGCGGCGGCCCGCCGGAAGGCCTCGACGCCGCGCCGGGACGCGGTGCGGATGCGCGGGTCGGCCGGATCGCCGTGGAGGAAGAACTCGGCGGTGCGGAAGTAGTTGGCGCTGCGCAGGAAGGCGTCCCGGGCGCTCACGCGGTGCCCTCGGGCCAGAGCGGCCTCACCCGTGGCATGCACCCACTCCGCGGTGTCGGACCACTCGCGGTACCAGCTGTCGTAGTCGCCCTCCACCACGCGCCGGGCCGTGGCCAGGCACTCGCCGAGCTCCGCGCCGCCGTAGGCCGTCTGGCCCATGGTGCGCAGGAGCTCGAAGTCGAACTGCGGGTCCTTCTCGAAGACGAGGCTCACGGGTTTCCTCCGGTCGGAGAGGCCACTGCGGCGTGGCGACGGGGAGTGGAGCGTCAGGACGGGACGGTGTCGTCCCGACGAGGACGGTAGGTGGGACGGGACCGTCCCGTCCATCCCCTAGACTCACTTTTCGTGACGCAGGCCACGAAGCGGACACCCACCGGGGCCGCGGTGCTCCAACCCGGGGTCACCGAAGCCATCGCCGCGGCGGTGCTCGACGAGATGGCGGAGGTCGGCTACGGGCGCCTGTCCATGGACGCCGTCGCCCGGCGCGCGGGCGTCGGCAAGAGCGCGCTGTACCGGCGCTGGCCGTCGAAGCAGGACATGGTGCTCACGGTGCTCGGGGACTTCAGCGTCGCCCTGGCCGAGGTCCACGACACCGGCAGCCTCCACGGGGACGTCGTCGCCGCGCTGGAGGCGATGCGGGGGTGGCTGACCCATCCGCAGTTCTCGCGGTTCTTCCCCGACCTCATCGCCGAGGCCGGACGCAACCCCGCCCTCGCCGAGGCGGTGGCCGCCACCATCGGTGAGCCGCGCCGGCGGGTTCTCGGAGGCGTCCTGCGCCGGGCCGTGGAGCGGGGCGAGCTCCCCGCCGACCTCGACGTCGAGCTCGCGCTCGACGTGATCGGCGCTCCCCTGTACTGGCGGCTGGTGGTGCGGCACACCGACATCGACCCCGGCTACGTGGACCGCCTGACCACCGTCCTGCTGCGCGGGCTAGGGGCGGTCACCCCGGCGTGACGCCCGGGACCCGGCTGAACGGGCCGTGAGCCAGCGGGCGGTGGCGGCGTCGGCGGGCAGGAACGCCTCCACCGAGAGCTCCGCGGCGGTGAGGTCGACGGCGGTGCCGAAGGTGGTCACCGTGCTGAGGAAGCACAGGACGTCGTCGCCGGCCCGCAGGCGCAGCGGCACCGCGATGCCGTCCGGCGTCGAGCGGTCGCTGCCGCCCGGCAGGGCGGCGAGCTCGCGGTGCAGGGCGGCCAGCGCGGGGTCGCCGGTGAGGTCGGCCTCGCGGGCCAGCCGGTGCAGCACGTGCGCCCGCCACTGCGGCAGGTTGAGCACCCGCGGCGCGAGCCCCTCCGGGGACAGGCTCAGCCGCAGCACGTTGACCGGCGGCTCGAGCAGGTGCGCGGGCAGCCCCTCCAGGAACAGGTCGACGCCGCGGTTGGCCATCACCAGCTCCCACGAGCGGTCCACCACCAGCGCCGGGAACGGCTCGTGCGCGGTGAGCACGAGGTCCAGCGCGCGGGTGACGGCGGCCATGCCGGGGTGGCCGAGCCCGCGGCGGCCGTAGGCGGGCGCGAACCCGGCCGACAGCAGCAGCTCGTTGCGCTCCCGCAGCGGCACCTCCAGCCGCTCGGCCAGCCGCAGCAGCATCTCCCGGCTGGGCCGAGCCCGGCCGGTCTCGAGGAAGCTCAGGTGCCGGGCGGAGACCTCGGCCTCGGCGGCCAGGTCGAGCTGGGACAGCCGGCGGCGCTGCCGCCAGCCGCGCAGCAGCTCCCCGACGGGTGGGCGCACGGCGGTGCTCACGGCGGGGAACGCTAGTGACGACGGGGGCCGGCGTCGCCTACCTCGCAGGTAATCGACGCGCTTCCCCACCGGGGCCACCGTTCCGGCCATGACAACGACCACCCCCCGACCCCGCACCCCGTCCCTCCTGGGCGCCGACCCGCTGCGCACCGTCCTGCGCCTCGACGCCGTCGTCACCGGGGCCAACGGCCTCGCCTACCTCGCCGCCGCCCCGCTGCTGGCCGACCTGCTCGGCGTCCCCGCCGGGGCGCTGCGCGGCCTGGGCGGCTTCCTGGTGGCCTTCGCGGCCGGTGTCGCGCTGGTCGCCACCGGGCGGCCGGTCCGCGGCGGCGCCGTCGAGGTCGTCGTGGCCGCCAACCTGCTGTGGACGGCGGGCAGCGTCGCCGCCGTCGTCGCGGACCGCTTCGACCTCACCGCCGCCGGCACCGCCTGGGTGCTGCTCCAGGCCGCCGTCGTCGCGGGGTTCGCCGCCCTGCAGCTCGCCACCCTCCGCACCCGCTGACCCGAAGGAGACCCGCCGTGCCAGCCACCCCCGCCCTCGCCGTCCGCTACCTCGCCGCCTGGAACGAGACCGACCCCGCCGCCCGGCGGGCGCTCGTCGACCAGCTGTTCACCGAGGACGTCCGCTACACCGACCCGATGGCCGACGTCACCGGCCGCGAGCAGCTCGCCGGCCTCATCGGCGCCGTCCAGGCGCAGTTCCCCGGGTTCGTCTTCCGGCCCGCAGGGGACGCCGACGCCCACCACGACCAGGTGCGTTTCACGTGGCACCTGGGGCCCGACGGCGCCGAGGCCCCGGTGACCGGGTTCGACGTCGCCGTCACCGACGGGGACGGCCGCATCCGGACCGTGCTCGGCTTCCTCGACCGCGTCCCGTCCTGACCGCACAGCCCGCCCCGCCCCGCGCCGTGATCGCGGGAGAGGTCAGCCGCGCCGCCGCTGCCACCAGCGGCGGCGCGGTGGCACGTCCCGCGGTGTCACGGCCGGGACCTCCGCGGCCGGCGGCGGGGGCGGCGGGCGGTCCCGGCGCCAGCCCTCGACCAGCGCCTCGACGTCGGCCAGGCCCGGCACCGGTGACCAGCGGCTCTCCTGCGGCCGGCGCCAGAAGGCCTCGACGCGGGCGTTGTAGTCCTCGGCGACGGCGCGGACGGCGTCCTCCGACGGCAGCCCGGCGACGCGGGCGGGCAGGTCGTCGCGCTCGCGGCGCAGCGCCAGCCCGGGCGGCAGCATCTCGGCCGGCGCGATGCCCTCGCGGCGGGCCTTGGCCACCGCCCAGTCGAACACCGTCTCGTCGGGGTCGAAGGCCGGCAGCGGCCGGCCCGTGCCGCGCAGGCCGGTGAAGTCACCGCGCTCCTGCGCCTGGCCGATCTGCCGCTCGACCCAGGTCTCGAAGGACACCCCGGGCGGCTTGCGGTCGGTCACGCCCCCATCGTCCGCCTCTGCCAGGCTCCCCTGCATGCGCACCACGGGCAGCCGGGAGGTCTACCGCAACCCCTGGATCCGGCTGCGGGAGGACACCGTCGAGCGGGCCGACGGCTCCACCGGCGTCTACTCCGTCGTCGAGAAGCCCCACTTCGCCGTCGTGCTGGCGGCCGAGCGCGGCGGGTTCTGGCTGGTCGAGCAGTTCCGCCACCCCGTGCAGCGGCGGGCGTGGGAGTTCCCGCAGGGCACCTGGTCCGCCGAGGTGCTGGCGGCGGGGCAGGGCGGGACCCCGGAGGAGCTGGCCCGCACCGAGCTCGCCGAGGAGACCGGGCTGCGGGCCGGCCGGCTCGAGCACCTCGGCCGGCTCGGCCTCGCGCCCGGCCTGTCGACGCAGGAGTTCGACGTCTGGCTGGCCGGTGACCTCACCCCCGGCCCGACGGCACGCGAGGCCACCGAGGCCGACATGGTGAGCGCGTTCGTGACGGAGACCGAGCTGCGCGCCATGGTCGCCGACGGCCGGTTCACCGACGGCCCGTCCCTCGCCGCCTGGGCCCTGCTCCTCCTGAGGAGCCATTAGCGCGACGAAGGCGACCTCCGCGCGCGGGAGGCGGAGACGACGTCAGGCGGCGCGGAGGGTGCGCAGGGGCGCGGTGACGCGGGCGAGCTCGTCGAGCATCGCCGTGCCTCCGGCCTCGAGCTCGGCGTTCGGCGCGAACTCGTCGTCCTCGTCGAGGAACTGCGCGAAGAACGGCACCGACACCGCCTCGGGGACGGTGTGCACCCGCAGCGCGCCGAGCACCGGCTTGAGCGCCGAGGAGGCGCGCAGGCCCGCGGAGACGCCGCCGTAGGTGACCAGGCCCGCGGCCTTGTCGGCCCACTCGGCCGACAGGTAGTCCAGGGCGTTCTTCAGCGACGCGGGGAACGAGTGGTTGTACTCCGGGGTGACGAACACGAACGCGTCGGCGCGGTCGACCGTCGCGCTCCACCGCCGGGTGTGGTCGTGCACGTAGCGGCGCAGCCGCGGGTGGTCGGGCTCGTCGAACACCGGCAGGCCCACCTCGGCGAGGTCGACGAGCTCGACGTCGAAGGCGCCGTGGGCCTCGGCCAGGCGCTGCACCCAGCGGGCGACGGCGATGCCCCGGCGGCCGGGACGGGTGCTGGCGGCGACCACCTGCAGGACGGGACGGGACACCGGGGACCTCCGGACGACGACGGGACGTGTCGTTGAGTGCTCAACCGTCGCCCGCGCGCACCGCTTCCCCGGACGCGGCGTGATCCGGCCCGCAGCCCGTGACCCGATCGTGCCTCGACACCGGAGGGCCGCTCGTGCCCGCTTCCGCCGCCGTCGCGGAGCGTCGCGGACATGCCCTGATGGGGTGACCCGGCAGCTCAGGGGCCTGCGGACCGCCGCGGCACCCCCGACGCTGGCCGGGTGCCGCTCTCCGCCCCGGGCCTGCCCGGCCTGCCGCGCGACCTCGCGGGGCCGGTCGCGGTGCAGCTGGCCAAGCCGGTGCGCGACCTGCCGACCGGCGACGCGCTGCCCGGCGGCTGCCGGTACGAGCCCAAGTGGGACGGCTACCGGCTCGTCGTCGTCCGCGGCGCCACCGGCACCCGGCTGTGGTCGAAGCAGGGCCGCGACCTCACCGACCGCTTCCCGGACGTCGCCGCGGCCGCCCTCGCGCAGGTGCCGGCTGGCACGGTCCTCGACGGCGAGGTGGTCGTCTGGAACGGCGAGCGGCTCGACTTCGGCCTGCTCCAGCGGCGCCTGGTCACCCCGCCGTCGCGGATGGCCGCCCTGGCCGCCGCCTCCCCGGCCTCCTACGTCGCCTTCGACCTGCTCGCCGCCGGCGGGGCCGACCAGCGCCGCCGCCCCCTGCGCAGCCGCCGCGCCGCCCTGGAGGAGCTCGCCGGGCGGTGGGCGCCGCCGCTGCAGCTCTCCCCCGTCACCGCCGACCCGGCCGAGGCGCGGCAGTGGGCCGCCGACCTGCGCGCGCTCGGCGTCGAGGGCGTCGTCGCCAAGGGGGCCGCGACCCGCTACGCCGGCGGCCGGCGGGAGTGGCTCAAGGTCAAGACGTGGGACACCACCGAGGTGGTCGCCGGCGGCGTCATCGGTCCCCTCGACCAGCCGGGCCAGCTGGTCGCCGGCCGGTACCGGGACGGCGAGCTCGTCGTCGTCGGCCGCACCGGTCCGCTCACGCCCGCCCAGTCGGCCGAGCTGGCCGCCGTCCTCACCCCCGCCGGCGACGACCACCCCTGGCCCGAGCGGATCGGCACCGGACGCTTCGGCGGCGGGCGGCTGTCGGTGGCGCTGACCCGGGTCGAGCCGACCGCCGTCGTCGAGGTCAGCGCCGACGCCGCCCTGACCGCCGGGGTGTTCCGCCACCCGCTGCGCTTCGTCCGGGTCCGCCGCGACCTGCGCCCCGAGGACGTCCCGCCCGCGGACTGAGGCCCGTCACGGGCGCTGCCGTCACGGAGCCGCCGTCACGGGGCCGCCGTCACGGGGCCGCCGTCACGGGGCCGCCGTCACGGGGCTGCGGTCACGGACGCTGGGGCAGCCGCCCGAGCGTGACCAGGAAGCGGCGCAACAGCCCGGACAGCTGCGCCAGCTCGGCCTCCGACAGCCCGGCCAGCAAGCCGCGCTCGGTCTCCAGGTGGTCGGGCAGCGCGGCGTCGAGCGCCTCCCGGCCGGCCCGGGTCAGGGTGACGACGACGGCCCGCCCGTCGGCCTCGCTGCGGGTGCGGGTGATCAGCCCCTTCTCCTCCAGCCGGTCCAGCCGCTGGGTGATCGCCCCGGAGGTGACCAGGGCCGTGCGCATCAGCGCGGTGGGGGTGAGCTGGTAGGGCTCCCCGGCCCGGCGCAGCGCCGCGAGGACGTCGAAGGACGGCGCGTCGAGGCCGTGCCGCGCGAAGGTGGCGCGCTGGGCGAGGTGCACCTCGCGCTGCAGCTGGGTGATCCGGCCGATGACCCCCATCGGCGAGCAGTCGAGGTCGGGCCGCTCCCGGGCCCACTGCTCGAGGATGAGGTCGACGGCATCCTCCACCCCGGTACCTCAGCAGTGAGACAACGGCAGCGTCAAGCCGCCCCGCGGCCGGACGACGGGACGTGCAGCGTGGTGGCCAGCCGCACCGTCAGCCCGCCCGCCGGCCCCGGGAGCAGGTCCACCGAGTCCCACAGCTTGCGGGCCAGCCACAGCCCCATCCCGCCGGCCGCGAGGTCGTCGCCGTGCGCGGGCACGAAGCCGGCGAAGGGGTCGTCGTGACCGCGCCCGGAGTCGGTGACCGTGCAGACGACGGTGCGCTCGTCGGCCCACACCCGCGCCGAGACGGGCCGGCGGCCGTGCCGGAAGGCGTTCGCGGCCACCTCGCTCGCGGCGAGGTACACGTCGGCGCACTGGTCGGGGTCGGGCACGACCGCCGCGAGGACGTCACGCAGGGCACCGCGCAGCCGGGGCAGCGTCGGCACGTCGTCGACGGCGAAGACGGGCGCGCCCGCCTCCAGCGGCTCCCGGGCGCCGGCCAGCTCGCGCAGGCACGGGTCGGGCAGCACGTACTCCGAGTTGCTCACCCGCAGGCCGCCCATCAGCAGCTCGGGGTGGGTGGCCCGGGCGGTGTCCAGCGCCTCGGCCGGGACAGCGGACCGGTCGTAGACGCACATGGCCGTGACCGGCAGCGGCGACACGAGCGCGTTGGAGACCGCCTCGTAGCGCCGGACCTCCCGCCAGCGCCGGGGGTCGGGCCCGAACGTCGTCACGGCCAGGACGCGCAGCCGGCCCGAGCCGCCGGACACCGCGCGGTCGAGCACGGTCCGCATCGCGCCCACGGCGTCGGGGGCGCGAGCCCCCAGCAGGCAGATCCGCCCGTCCACCTCGACGGCGTCGGCCCGGACCCCGAGCGCCCGGCGCACGGCCTCGGCCGCCTCGGGCGGGGCGGCGAGCAGCGGCAGGTCACCGGCCCGCAAGCCCTCGTCGAGGAAGGCGGCGGCGACGTCGACGACCTCGCCCGGGTCGCGCACGAGCGCCGCGGTGTGCACGAGGCCCCGGCCGGCGGGCGCGGCCGCCGCAGGGCCCGGCGCAGGCGCGCCCGGCCCCGGCTCAGCCCTCGCGGGCGACGTCCCCGTGCCTCGGTCCACTGGCCCCTCGACCACCCCGGGGCCGGGACTGCTCCGGCCCATCTCTCCGATTGTGGGCCATGTCCCCGGGTGATCGCTCCGGGGGTGGGCCGCCGGTCCTCCGGACGGGGAGGGCAACCGGGGTCAGACCCCGCCGTCCCCGGTCCCCTCGAGCACCCCGCCGAGGGCCAGCACCCGCTGGGGCGCGCTGCCCTCGGCGGTGCGCAGGTCGAGGCGGGCACGCCGGGCGGCGGCCGCCGCGCGCAGCTCCAGCGCCAGCCCGACACCGGCGCTGGCCAGGTAGGTGACCGCGCGCAGGTCGAGGACCGCCCGCCCGCCGGCCGGCAGCTCCTCCAGCGCCCGCAGCGCCTCGGCCCGCAGCGCGCCGGCAGCGGCGAGGTCCACCTCGCCGGCCGCCTCCAGCCGCAGCACGTCCCGCTCCCGGTGGACCGTCAGCCGGGCGGGCTCCCCCGGCTCGGCGACCGGCCGCAGCCGCACCGCCGACCCGCCCGGGCCCGGACCGGCCGGGACGAAGCGGAAGCGCACGGTGGTGCCGGTGCCGTCCGCGCCCTCGTCGTCGGGGGTGCGGGCCACCTCCACGTCGGTCGCCAGCGCCGAGATCAGCTCCAGCCCGCGGCCGCGGTGGCCGCGGTCGGCCGGCGCGGGGCGCCACACGCCCTCGTCGCGCACGCAGACGTCGACGCTGCCGTCGGCGGTCCGCTCGAGGCGGTACTCGCAGCGGCCCCCGCCGCCGTTGCCGGCGTAGGCGTGCTCGACGGCGTTGGCCAGCGCCTCGCCCAGGGCCAGCTGCAGGTCGTCGACGCTGTCCTCGGAGAGGCCGGCCGCGCGGGCCCAGGCGGTCACCGTGCGCCGGACGCCGCGCAGCCGGGCGGGGTCGGCGGGCAGGGTCTCGTGCAGCGGGGCCGGCGTGACGCGCACGGCGATGACCGCGACGTCGTCGGGCAGCGCCGTCTCGTCCAGCACGGCGGCGAGCAGCTCCCGGGTCAGCCCCGCGGGCGCGACGTCGGAGAGCGCTGCGGCGGCGTCGGCGACCCGCTGCAGGCCGGTGTCCAGCGGCTCGCCGCGGCGCTCGACGAGACCGTCGGTGTAGAGCAGCAGCGTGGTGCCGGGGGCGACGTCGGCCGACCCCTCGGGGTAGGGACGGCGGCCCGGGGCGCCGAGGACCGCGCCCGCGCCGTCCTCGAGGAAGCCGGCGCGGCCGTCGGCCACCAGCAGCGGCGGCGGGTGCCCCGCCCGGGCGTAGCGCACCGTGCCGGCCCGCCAGTCCAGCACCAGGCAGGCCGCCGTCGAGGCGAGCGCGCCGGGCAGCCGCGCTGCGAAGCGGTCGAGCAGCTCCAGCGCCTCGGCCGGCGCGGAGCCCTGCAGGAGGGCCGCCGACAGCGCGCTGCGCAGCTGCCCCATGACCGCCGCGGCCGACGGGCCCTGGCCGACGACGTCGCCGACGGCGATGCCCACCCGGTCGTCGCCGAGCTCGACGACGTCGTACCAGTCGCCACCGGCGGACGTGCCGGCCGCGCCGGGCAGGTACTGGGCGGCCAGCGCCAGGCGCTCCAGCCGGGGCAGCTGCGAGGGCAGCAGGCTCAGCTGCAACGTCTGGGCGATGCCCTGCTCGGCGCGGTACAGGCGGGCGCGGTCGAGGGCCTGCGCGCACTGCTCGGCGACGGCGAGCAGCATGCCCCGCTCGGGGGGGGAGAACGTGCGCGCCCGCGGGAACCCGATGCCGACGACGCCGACCACCCGGCCGGCCACCAGCAGCGGCAGCGCCACGGTGGCGGTCAGGCCGAACGAGCGCAGCGTCTCGGCCTGGTCGGGCGCGAGCTCGCCCCGGGCGCCCGGCCAGTCGGCCATGTCGTCGATCCACACCGGCCGGCGCTCGGTGACCGCCGTGGTGACCGCGAGCGGCGTCGACAGCGGCACCGCCGACCACCGGGCCCGGTCGACCGGGTCGTCGCACGTGAGGGACAGCAGGAGCAGCCCGCGACCGGTGTCGTCGAGCTCGAACACCCCGGCGCGCGCGTCGTGGCCGGCCAGGGTGACCAGGTGGCCGGCCGCGGTGCGGGCGACGTCCTCGGGCGTGGTGGCCGCCGACAGCTCGGCCGTGACCCGCTGCAGCAGCCGCAGCCGGCGGGCGGTGGCCCGCTCGTCGGCCAGGAGCAGGGCGTTGTCCAGGGCCAGCGCGGCGCGGGCGGCGATCTCCTCGGCCAGCGCGCGGTCGTCGTCGTGGAAGGGCGGGGCGTCGTCCTGCCGGCCCAGCGCCAGCACCGCGCGCACCCGTCCGCGCACGCGCAGCGGCACGACCAGCGCCGAGCTGAGGTCCAGCCGGACGCCGCCGTCGCCGGCACCGGCCAGCCGCGGGCGCAGCACGGAGGCGCCGCGCTCGAGCACCTCCCGGCCGATGCCGCCGTGCGCCTCGATGCGCCCCAGGTCCTCGCGCAGGCCGCCGTCGACGCTGGCCCGGCCCACGTAGCGCAGCCGCTCGTCGTCGCCGACCACCCGGACGGTGCAGACGTCGGCCAGCCGCCGGTCGACGATCAGCCGGGCGAGCTCGGCGAGCTGCCCCTCCACCTCGGTCTCCCGGTCGAGCGCCGTGCCGACCTCGGCCAGCAGCGTCTGCCGCTCGGTCTCCTGGTAGCGGGCGTTGATGTCGGTGCAGCTGCCCACCCAGCCGCCGGGGCCGCCGCTGCCGCCGATGGGCACCGCCCGCTCCAGCAGCCAGTGCCAGGCGCCGTCGGCCCGGCGCAGCCGGAACTCGACCTCCCAGCCCTCGCCGCGGGCGGTGGCCGCGGCGACCGCGGCGTCGTAGCGCTCGCGGTCCTGGGGGTGCAGGCCCGCGCGCCAGCCGTCGCCGCGCTCGGCCGCGCGGGACCGGCCGGTGTAGCCGGTCCAGCCGGCGTTGAGGAACACCCGGCGGCCCTCGACGTCGGCCACCCAGATCAGCGCCGGGGCGAGGTCGGCCATGGCGGTGAACCGCTCCTCGGCCTCCCGCCGGGCGCGGCCCAGCTGCAGGTGCGCGTCGACCCGGGCCAGCAACTCCTGGGCGGAGAACGGCTTGACCAGGTAGTCGTCGGCGCCGGCGGCGAGCCCCTCGACGGCGGCCTCCTGCCCGGCGCGGGCCGAGAGCAGCACCACCGGCACGCGGGCGGTGCGGGGGTCGG
This sequence comes from Geodermatophilus sp. SYSU D01119, assembly GCF_054049975.1. Lineage (NCBI taxonomy): Bacteria > Bacillati > Actinomycetota > Actinomycetes > Geodermatophilales > Geodermatophilaceae > Geodermatophilus > Geodermatophilus sp. SYSU D01119. The sequence goes on from NZ_JBJGYL010000026.1 coordinate 62,021, forward strand.
CGCGCAGCTCGGTGAGCAACTGCATGCCGTCCATCCGGGGCATCATCACGTCGCTGACGACGAGGTCCGGCGGGTCGACGAGGGCCGCGTCGAGCGCCGCGCGGCCGTCGGAGACCGCCCGCACCTCGTGCACGGGCGCGAGCAGCCGGACGACGTAGTCGCGCATGTCGGCGTTGTCGTCGGCGACCAGGACCCGGCCGGTGCGCACGCCGCGGGCCGCCGCGGGGACCGCCCCGTCCTCAGGGGCGTCGCCGGGCAGCCAGCGCAGCGCCTCGGTGACGAAGGGCGTGGCCGCCGGGGACACCGCGGGCGCCTCGGCCGCCCCGGGCACCACCCGGTCGGCGGGCAGGTGCGCGGTGCCGGTGGGCACGGTGACGGTGAAGGTGGTGCCGACGTCGGGGGTGCTCTCGACGTCGACCGTCCCGCCGTGCAGCCCGGCGAGCTCGCGCACCATGGCCAGCCCGATGCCGCTGCCCTCACCGGAGCGGGCGCGGGCGCCCGACACCCGCGCGAACCGCTCGAACAGCCGGGGCAGCTCGGCGGCGGGGATGCCGGTGCCGGTGTCGGCCACGGTGAGCACCGCAGCGCCGTCGCGCTCGCGCAGCCGCACGGTGATGCCGCCGGTGAAGGTGAACTTCAGCGCGTTGGACAGCAGGTTGAGGACGACCTTCTCCCACATGTCCCGGTCGACGTGCACCGGCCCGGACAGCGGCGGGCAGTCGACGGTGAGCGTGAGCCCGGCGCGCTCGACGGCGGAGCGGAACACGCTGGCCAGCTCGGTGGTGACCGCGGCGAGGTCGACCGGCTCGAAACAGGCGTCGATGCGCCCGGCCTGCAGCCGGGAGAAGTCGAGCAGGGTGTTGACCAGCTTCTGCAGCCGCAGCGCGTTGCGCTCGACGACCTCGAGCTCCTGCGCGGCGCGGGCGTCGGCGGCCAGCGCGGGCGAGGACCGCAGCTCGGCGACCGGGCCCATGATCAACGTCAGCGGCGTCCGGAACTCGTGGCTGACGTTGCTGAAGAAGTCGGTCTTGGCCCGGTCGAGCTCGGCGAGGGCCTCGGCCCGGCGCCGCTCGGCCGCGTGACTGCGCGCGTTGGCCAGGCCTGAGGCGATCTGGCCGGCGACCAGCTCGAGGAAGCCGGTGTAGGCCTCGTCGAGGACGCGGTGCGGGTTGAGGCCGACGACGAGGAAGCCGGCGATGCCGGCGGCGTCCGGCACCGGGGAGGCGACGGGCACGGCCAGCGCCTGCGCCGGCGGGCGGTCCCAGGCGCCGGTGGGCAGGCCGGGGAGGCGCTCGAGACCGTCGACGACGACGTGCTCCTCGGCGCGCAGCCGGGACAGCGGCCACACCGCGTCATCGGCCAGGGACTCCGGCGCCGCGGCCGAACCCGGGACCAGGCCGGTCGTGGCGCCCAGCCGGGCGGTGCCGTCCTCGTCGACGAGGTAGGTGGCGGAGAAGGGCAGGTCGGCGTCGTTGCGGGCGAGCTGGTCGCGGACGGCGGCCAGGACGTCGGCCTCGGTGCGCGTGGCGGCCACCGCCGTCGCGAGGTCGCGGAGGCACGCCATCCGCCGCTCGGCGAGCACCCGGTCGGTGTTCTCGGTGACGACGCAGAGCATCCCGGCGGTGCGGCCGTCGTCGTCGGCGACGGGGCTGTAGGAGAAGGTGTGGTACGTCTCCTCCGGGTAGCCGCTGCGCTGGAGGAACAGCAGCAGGTCCTCGTCCCAGGTGGCGGTCCCGGTCTCGAGGACCGACTCAATCCGGGGGGCGATGTCGTCCCAGATCTCCGCCCAGACCTCGGACGCCGGGCGGCCCAGCGCCCACGGGTGCTTCCCCTGCAGGGTGTCCCGCTGGTAGGCGTCGTTGTAGAGGAACGAGAGCTCGGGACCCCACGCCGCCCACATCGAGAACCGCGACGTGAGGACGATCCGCACGAGGTTGCGCAGCGCCGACGGCCACTGCTCGGGCGGGCCGAAGGAGGTCGCCGACCAGTCCCGGGCGGCCATCTCCCGGCCCACCTCGCCACCGCCGCTGAAGAGCGAGGTGCGCGCGTCCCCGGTCACCGCGCCACCACGCTGGGCAGCCTAGGCGCTGCCGCGGGCCGGTGCCCCGGTGCGTCCCGCCAGGCCGTCCAGGACGGGACGGTCCAGTCCGGTCGCGGCGGCCACCTCGGCGTCGTCCACGGCGCCGCAGTCGAGCCCGCGCAGCACCACGCCGGCCAGCGCGCGGGCGGTGGCCGGCTCGTCGAGCACCCCGGCGTCGGCCCGTTCCACGTAGGCCGACAGCCGCGCGGCCGCGGCCGGCAGGGCGCCGCGGAAGAACGCGTAGGTGGCGAGGTACCGGGTGGCCAGCTGGGCGGGGTGCAGGTCCCAGCCCTGGTACAGCCCGCGCTCCAGCGCCCGGCGCACCAGCCCGGCGTGCACCCGCCAGCCGGCGTGCACCTGCTCCCGCGGGCCGACGGGCAGGACGTTGGTGGACCCGTCGACGGCCCGCGCCCCGGTGCCGGCGACGGCGACCTGCATGAGCTGCTTGGCCAGGTCGAGCGCCGGGTGGTCGGAGGACTGGTGCGCCGCCGCGATGCCCAGCGCGGCGCTGTAGTCGTAGGTGCCGTGGTGCAGGCCGGTCAGCCGCGGGCCGGCCGCGTGCACCATCCGCGCGAGGGTCACCGCGCCGTCGCCGCCGAGCACCGCCTGCGGCGTCTCCACCTGCAGCTCCAGGTCGACCGCGACGCCGTGCGCCTCCTCCAGCGCGTCGAGCACGGGCAGGAAGGCGCGCACCTGCTCGACATCGGTCACCTTCGGCAGGGTGACGACCGCCGTCCGCGCGCGGACGGCGGAGAGGAAGAGGTCGAGGGAGCGGACGCCGCGGCGGCGGGTGGGCCCCTCCAGCGACTTGGCCCGGATGCCGACCGACGGCGGCGCGGCGCCGGCGGCGAGGTCGGCGGCCACCGCCTCCGCGGCCCGCACGACGTCGCCGTCCTCGGCGTCGGGCGAGCCGCGGTAGCCGTCCTCGGCGTCGACCCGCAGGTCCTCCACCGGCTCGGCGGCGAGCTTCGCGCGCACCCGGGGCAGCACCTCGTCCAGCAGCGCGGCGGGGTACCCGAGGTCGGGCAGGCCGTGCTCGTCGAGGGCGGCGAGCGCCGCGGCGCCCCAGGCGGCGGCCAGCCCGGGGACGACGGCGTCGGCGGGCACGTAGCAGGTGTGCACCGGCTGCCGGCCCGGCCGCTCCCCCGGGTAGGCGGCGGCCCGGGCGGCGTCGACGGGGGCGAGCCGCCGGTCGAGCTCGGCGTAGACGTCCTCGTCCAGGGTCACGGCGCAGCCCGGATGAGTCCGGCCCTCGTGCAGGGGCCCGCGAGCTCGCGAGTGGTGGGGGGCACGGGGGTCCTCCCTCAGTCGACGAGCTCGTAGGCGGGCAGGGTCAGGAAGTCCGGGAAGTCCTCGGCCAGCGCGACCTGCTCGAACAGCCGTCGGGCGTCCTCCAGGCGCGGCAGCTCACCGATCCCGGCCACCTCCTCGGCGACGACGCGGCGCACCAGCTCCCCGGTCACCGTCTCGCCGGTGTCGAGCTCCACGCCGGCGTGCACCCACTGCCATACCTGCGAGCGGCTGATCTCGGCGGTGGCGGCGTCCTCCATGAGGCCGTGGATGCCGACGGCGCCGTTGCCGCCCAGCCACGCCGCCAGGTAGCGGACCGCCACCTCCACGTTGGCGCGCAGTCCGGCCATCGTGCGCCCGCCCGGGACGCCGGCGACGTCGAGCAGCTGCGCCGCGGTCACCGCCACCTCGGGGCGCTGCCGGTCGAGCTGGTTGGGCCGGTCGCCGAGGACGGCGTCGAAGGCCTCGCGGCAGACCGGCACCAGGTCGGGGTGGGCCACCCAGGAGCCGTCGAACCCGTCGCCGGCCTCCCGGGTCTTGTCCTCGCGGACCTTCGCCAGCGCCCGCTCGTTGGCCTCCGCGTCGCGCCGCGAGGGGATGGCCGCGGCCATCCCGCCGATGGCCATGGCGCCGCGGCGGTGGCAGACGGCGACGAGCTGGTCGGTGTAGGCCCGCATCATCGGCGCGGTCATGGTGACCGCGGCGCGGTCGGGCAGCACGAAGTCCGGCCCCGCCTCGCGGAAGACCTTGATGACGCTGAACAGGTAGTCCCAGCGGCCGGCGTTGAGGCCGGTGGCGTGGCTGCCCAGCGCGTGCAGCATCTCCTCCATCTCGAACGCGGCCGGGATGGTCTCGATCAGCATCGTGGCGCGGATCGAACCCTCGGGGATCCCGAGCGCCTGCTCGGCGGCGTCGAGGACGAGCTTCCACAGCCCGGCCTCCAGGTGGCCCTCCATCTTCGGCAGGTAGAGGTACGGCCCGCTGCCGCGCGCCAGCTGCTCGGCGGCGTTGTGGAACAGGTACAGCCCGGCGTCGACCAGGGCGCCCACGGCCGGCTGCCCGTCGACCAGCAGGTGCCGCTCGGGCAGGTGCCAGCCGCGCGGGCGGGGCACGATCGTGGGCAGGTCGCCGTCCTCGCGCAGCCGGTACTCCCGGCCCTCCGGGGTGGTGAACGCCAGCGTCCGGCGGACGGCGTCGCGCAGCACGAGCTGCCCGGTGACGACGTTGCGCCAGTGCGGGGTGTTGGCGTCCTCCAGGTCGGCGAGCCACACGTCGGCGCCGCAGTTGAGCGCGTTGACCGCCATCTTCGGCTCGGTCGGCCCGGTGATCTCCACGCGGCGGTCGACCAGGCCGGGCGGCGGCGGGGGCACCCGCCAGTCGCCGTCGCGGATCTCCGCGGTCTCGGGGCGGAAGTCCAGCCACCGGGCGGCGGCGATCTCGGCGCGGCGGGTGGCGCGCGCTGCCAGCAGGGCGTCGCGCTGGGGGCCGAAGCGGCGCTGCAGGTCGGCGACGAACTCCAGCGCCTCGGGGGTGAGCACCTCCTCCGACCGCTCGACGTCGGGCCCCTCCACGCGCACGTCGCTCATCCGCTGCACCCTCTGCTCGGCCGGCCGGGCTGCCATCCTGTCACCGTGTCCCGCCTCGACGAGTTCAACAACGGGCCCGCCGACGCCGCCGTGGAGGCGCTGCGCGGCTGCAACGCCGCGCCCCGCTTCGCCGCCGGCCTGGTCGCCGGCCGCCCGTTCCCCGACGCCGACACCCTCGTCCGCCGTGCCGGCGAGGTGGCGCGGTCGCTGCCGTGGGACGAGGTGCAGCTGGCACTCGCCACGCACCCGCGGATCGGCGACCGGGTGGAGGGGTCCTCGGCCGAGGCGGAGGCCTCCCGCCGGGAGCAGGGCGCGATGGGCGGGGCCGACGACGACACCCGCGCCGCCATCGTCGAGGGCAACCGCGCCTACGAGGAGCGGTTCGGCCACGTCTACCTGATCCGCGCGGCCGGGCGCTCGCCGGAGGAGATGCTCGCCGAGCTGCGCCGGCGGCTGGACAACGACGAGGACGCCGAGCGGGCCGAGGTGGTCGAGCAGCTCGCCCAGATCACCGAGCTGCGGGTGCGGGAGCTCGTGTCGTGAGCGTGTCGACGCACGTGCTGGACGCGGTCGCCGGGCGGCCGGCCGCCGGGGTCGCCGTCCGCCTGCTCGCCGGGGACGACGTCGTCGCCGAGGGCCTCACCGACGACGACGGCCGCTGCCGGCTCACCGGGGACGCGACCGCGGCCGGCCCGCACCGGCTGGTGTTCGCCACCGGCGCCTGGTTCGAGGCGCGGGGGACGGCGGCCTTCTGGCCGGAGGTGACGCTGACCTTCGCCGTCACCGAGCCCGCCGCCCACCACCACGTGCCGCTGCTGCTCTCGCCGTTCGCCTACTCGACCTACCGCGGGAGCTAGGCGCGCGGTTCCACGTGCAACACCGGCGCAACCGGAGTGCGGCAGGCTGCGCGGCATGGCGATCGTGCTCGGACCCAACCAGTACGGGAAGGCGGAGGTCCGCGTGGTCGCGGTCGACCGCGGCTCCCCCCGGCACGAGCTCGTCGACCTGAACGTGAGCACCAGCCTGCGCGGCGACTTCACCGCCGCGCACACGGAGGGCGACAACGCGCACGTCCTGACCACCGACGCGCAGAAGAACACCGTGTTCGCCTTCGCCCGCGACGGCGTCGGCTCGCCGGAGGCGTTCGGCCTGCGGCTGGCCCGGCACCTCGCCGGCTCCTACGACTGGATCACCGGCGCGCGGGTCGCCGTCGAGTCGTACGGGTGGGCGCGGATCGCCGTCGGCGGGCAGCCGCACGACCACGCGTTCCGCCGGCCCGGCGGGGAGGTGCGGACCGCGGTGGTCACCGTGGACGGGGACGAGGCGCACGTGCTCGCCGGCCTGACCGACCTCGTCGTCCTCAAGACCACCGGCTCGGAGTTCCGGGGCTACCCGCGCGACCGCTACACGACCCTGGCCGAGACCCGCGACCGCGTCCTCGCCACCGCCGTCACCGCCCGCTGGCGCCACACCTCCGCCGAGCTCGACTGGGACGCCCACTTCCACGGCGTCCGGACCACGCTGCTCGAGACCTTCGCCGCCACGCACTCCCTCGCCCTGCAGCAGACGCTGTACGCGATGGGCGAGGCGGTGCTCGAGCGGTTCCCCGACGTCGCCGAGGTGCGGATGTCGATGCCCAACCGGCACCACTTCCTGCAGGACCTCTCCGCCTACGGCCTGACCAACACCCCCGGCGAGGACGACGTGCTCGTCTACCACGCCGACGACCGGCCCTACGGGCTCATCGAGGGCACGGTGCTGCGCGACGACGCGCCCCCGGCGGAGGTCGCGTGGCTGGGCACGCCCGGCTTCTGCTGAGGCGGCACCCGGGCCCCGCCGGGGCCGTCCGGTCGCGACGGCCCCGGCAGGACGGGCAGTGCTCAGCCCGCGGTGAAGGCGGCGATGGCCTCCTGCAGCTCGCGGGACGTGCCCACCAGGTCCGCGGCGGCCGCACGCACCCCGCTGAGGCCGGCGTCCGTCTCACGGGTCGCCGAGGCGACGTCGCCGACGGAGGCCGCGACGGCCTTCCCGCTGCGTGCGGCCTCGCCGATCGACCGGCTCATCTCGTTGGTCGTGGCGGTCTGCTCCTCCACGGCCGCAGCGATCGTCGTCTGGATGCCGTCGATCTGCGCGATGACCGCGGCGATGCTGCCGATGGCCTGCACGGCACCCCGCGTGCCGCCCTGGATGGCCTCCACCCGTCGGGCGATGTCCTCGGTGGCCCGCGCGGTCTCCTGCGCCAGTTCCTTGACCTCGTTGGCCACCACGGCGAACCCCTTGCCCGCCTCGCCGGCCCGGGCCGCCTCGATGGTGGCGTTGAGCGCCAGCAGGTTGGTCTGTTCCGCGATGCTGGTGATGGTCTTGACGACGGTGGCGATCTCCTCCGAGGACGACCCGAGCTCGGCCACGGTCACGTTGGCGCTCTCCGCGGCGGCGACGGCGGTCCCGGCGATGCGGGCGGCCTCCGCGGCGTTGTGCGCGATCTCCCGGATGGAGGCGCCCATCTGCTCGGCACCGGCGGCCACCGCCTCGATGCCTGCGCTCACCTCGGTCGCCGCGGCGGTGGCGCTGCCCGCCTGCTCGGTCGAGCGCTCGGTCGTCCCGGCGATGGCCTCGCTGGTCGACGACAGCGCCCGGGCGGAGCGCTCGAGCGCGCTCGAGGCCGCGCCGACCTCGGCGACGACCCCCGCGACCCGGTCCAGGGTGTCGTTGACCGCCGCACCGAGCCGGTCGAACTCGTTGCCGGTGCCCCCCGTCGCCAGGCGCTGGCGGAGACTCGCGGTCCCGAGGACCTCCGTCATCTCCCGCAGGGGGCGCGTGATGCTGCGCGAGACGAGCAGCGAGAGGGCGACGATGGCGAGCAGCACCGGCGCCGACCACAGCGCCATCGAGGCCAGCTCGCTGCGGACGGCGCCGTCGAGGTCCTCCACGTAGAGGCCCGAGCCGATCACCCAGTCCCACTGCTCGTAGCCCGCGACGTAGGAGATCTTGGGCTGCGGGTCCTCCTCGCCCGGCCGGGGCCACATGTAGTCCACGAAGCCGCTGCCGTCCCGGGCGACGACCTCGACCATCTCCACGAACAGCGCCTTGCCGTCGGGGTCCCGGTTCCGGGACAGGTCGGTGCCGTCGAGCTCGGGCTTGATCGGGTGCATGACCATCGTCGGCGTCATGTCGTTGATCCAGAAGTACTCCTCCCCGGCGTAGCGCAGCTCCCGCACGGCGTCCATCGCCGCGGCCTGCGCCTGCTCCCGGGTGAGCACCCCGGCGGCCTCCTGCGCGCCGTAGGCGGCCACGGTGCCGAGGGCGGTCTCCACCGCCGTGCGCGCCTGGGCGCGCTGCTCCTCCTCGATCGTGTCGCGCACGGCCAGTGCGCCGATGACCGCGACCGTGGCCATGCCCACGACCGCCGTCAGCACCAGCGCGAGCAACCGGGTGCTCACCCGGAGTCCGCGCAGCCGTCCCGTCATCCCTGCTCCTCGTGTCCGCGGTGCCGTCCGTCTGGGGAGACTTCGCCCACACCCGGACGGCGTTGAGCGGAGATCTGAGAAAGACCGGTGAGCGTCCCCGGCCGCTCGCCATGTCGACCGGTGCGGCGTGGTCCGTGTGGCCGGCTCCGCCGGGCTTCTGCTGAGGTGGCACCCGTGAGCGACGAGCGCGAGGTCCTGACCTACGAGCTGTTCGGCACCGCGGCCCGCGAGCTGGCGCAGCAGGTGGCCGACGACGGGTTCGAGCCCGACCTGATCCTGTCGATCGCCCGCGGCGGGCTGTTCCTCGGCGGGGCGCTCGGCTACGCGCTCGACGTCAAGAACCTGTTCGTGATGAACGTCGAGTTCTACACCGGCGTCGACGAGCGGCTGGAGCTGCCGGTGGTGCTGCCGCCGACGCTGGACGCCGTCGACCTGACCGGCGCGCGGGTGCTCGTGGCCGACGACGTCGCCGACACCGGCAAGACGCTGGAGCTGGTCCGCGACTTCTGCGCCGGCTACGTCTCCGACGTGCGGACGGCGGTCGTCTACGAGAAGTCCCGGTCACTCGTGAGGTGCGACTACGTGTGGCGCCGCACCGACGCGTGGATCGACTTCCCGTGGTCCTCGCAGCCCCCGGTGCGCACCCGCAGCGCCCGCCCGCCGCACTGATGCCGGTCGAGCTGGAGCCGCTCACCCCGGAGAACGTGCGGGCGGTGTGCGACCTGCGCGTCGCGCCCCGCCAGGAGCACCTGGTGGCGCCCGACGCCGTCTCGATCGCCGAGGCGTACGTGTACCCGCAGGCGTGGTGCCGGGCCGTGCGCTCGGACGGGCGGCTCGTCGGGTTCGTGATGCTCCGGGACTCCCCCGAGGAGCTCGGGCACGTGCTGTGGCGGCTGATGGTCGACGCCTCCGCGCAGGGCCGGGGGATCGGCCGGCAGGTGGTCGAGCAGGTGGCCGCGTACGTGCGGGGGCAGGGTGTGCCGGAGCTGCGGGTGGGCGTCGTCGACGCCGACGGCGGCCCGGAGCCGTTCCACCGCTCGCCCGGCTCCGTCCGCACCGGCGAGACGGCCGACGACGAGCCGGTCCTGGCGCTCGCCCTCCATCCCTCTCAGTAGCGGAAGCGCGCCACCGACGACGCGAGCCCCGCGGCCATCCGGGCCACCTCCTCGATGGCGGCCCGGGCGTCGCCCATCGCCTGCGTCGTCGCGCCCGCCGCACCCGCGACCTCGGCGATGTTCGCGGCGATGAGCTCGGCCGACCCGGCCGCCGCCGCCACGTTGCGGTCCATCTCGGCCGTCGTCGCGGTCTGCTCCTCGACGGCGGCGGCGATGGTCCCCTGCGAGCGGTCGATGACGGAGATGACCGAGGTGATCTCCCCGATCGCCCGGACCGCGCCGTCGGTGTCGGCCTGGATGGCCTGGACGCGCCGCGCGATGTCCTCGGTGGCCCGCGCGGTCTCCTGCGCCAGTTCCTTGACCTCGGTGGCCACCACGGCGAACCCCTTGCCCGCCTCGCCGGCCCGGGCCGCCTCGATCGTGGCGTTGAGCGCCAGCAGGTTGGTCTGCTCCGCGATCCCGGTGATGACCCGGACGACGTCGGCGATCTCGGCCGAGGACGTGCCGAGCCGCGCGACCGAGGCCGTCGTCTCGCCGGCGACCGCGACGGCCTCACCGGCCACCCGCGCCACCTCGGCGGCGTTCTGCGCGATCTCGCGGATGCTCGCCCCCATCTGCTGCGAGCCCGCGGCGACGGTGGAGACCGTCGTCGACACCTCCCCGGCGGCGGTCGCGACGACGCCGCTGCGGGTGGACGAGCGGTCGGCCAGCCGGGCCATGTCCGTGGCGCTGGCCGACAGCTGCTCGGTGGCGGCGGCGAGCGTGGCCGAGCCGTCGCCGATCGCGGCGACGACGCCGCGCACGTCGGCCAGCGCGGACTCCAGCGCGACCGCCATCCGCCCGACCTCGTCGCCGCTGGCGACGCCGCTGCCGCCGCGCAGGTCGCCGTCGGCCATGCCGGCCACGACGGCGGCCACCCGGCGCAGCGGCCCCACCACCGAGCGGGTCACCGCCCAGCCGAGCGCGGCGAGCACCAGCACGCCGGTGAGGGCGACGACGACGGCGAGGGTGACGGCGGTGTCCCGCTGCCCGGCGCTGGCCCGCGCGGCGGCGTCGGCCTGCGCGTGCACGGCCTCCCCCACGGCCGGCAGGTCGTCCTCGAGCACGGCGAAGGCGGCCGCGAACTCGGGATAGGCGGCGCGGGCGGCGGCCGGGTCCCGGCCGGCCAGGGTGACGATGCGGTCGGCGCTGGCGAGGTAGGCCTCGACCTCCGGCGTGACCCCGTCGACGGCGGCCGCGACGTCGCCGCCCAGGCCGGAGGAGCCGACGGCGGCCAGCACCTCGCGGAAGGTGGCGTCGTGCGCGGCCAGGTCGGCGACCGCGCCGGTGTACTGGTCGCCGGTGCCGGTGAGCAGCGCCTGCAGCACGTCGCCGCGGACGGCGTCGTGCATCATGTCCGCCTCCAGCGCCTGGCCGGTGGCCCGCGTGGTGACCAGCAGGACGTCGGTGCGCTCCCCGGTGCCGCGCAGCGCCGAGACGGTGAGGACCGCGAAGGCGGCCAGCGCCAGCGCCCCGACGGCGACGAGCGCGGCGAGCTTGACGCCGAGCGGGCGGTCGGACCAGGAGCGGCGCACGGAGGCCTCCTCGCGGGTGGGACGGCGGGCACCGTCACGAGGTGCATCGGCATCCGCTGGAGCGACTACAGCGGAGATGCCGCAGCTCAGCGCAGCCGCAGCCGGTAGAAGCGGAAGAAGTCGTGCTCGACCGGCAGCACGTCGACGCCCGCGAAGCCCGCGTCCCGGGCGTACCCCGCGAGCGTCGCCGGGCGCATGACGGTCCCGGTCCCCGCCGAGGGCCGGGTGGACAACCCGTCGGGCAGGCAGCAGGTGAGGCTGTAGCCGTACATGAGCCGGTCGACGTCGCCGCCCGGGGCCGTGAACGTCTCGGCGACCTTCTCGTCGGCCACCAGGACCGTCCCCTCCGGCCCGACCAGCCGGCGCACCGCGGCCAGCACGCCCACCGGGTCGGCGAGGTCGTGCACGCACTCGAACGCCGTCACGAGGTCGTAGCCGCCGTCCTGCTCGGCGAGGGCGGCGACGTCGGCCACCGCGAAGGTGACCCGGTCGGCCACCCCGGCGGCCTCCGCCGCGGCGCGGGCCCGCTCGATCGAGGGCCCGTCCACGTCGAACCCGTCCACGCGGGCGGCGGGGTAGGCGGTCGCCATGCCGATCGAGGACCACCCGAGCCCGCACCCGACGTCGGCGACCCGGCCACCGGCCCGCAGTGCGGCGTCGACGGCGGGCAGCGCGGGCAGCACCTCCGAGCCCAGCGGCCCGGCGAAGAACGGGCGGTTGGCCGCGGCCTGGGCCTCCCGGGCGTCGGCACCCATCTCCGCCCAGCCCAGACCGGTTCCGTCGCGGTAGACCTCCTCCAGCCGCGGGACGTTCCGGACGAAGGCCATGGCCGCCCAGGCCAGCGGGACGGTGTAGAGCGGGTCGAGCTCGTCGACCAGCACGGCGCCGTAGCCGGGCGGCAGCGCGTAGCAGCGCTCGGCGGGCCCGGCCGCCGGGTCGTCGACGGCGAGGACGCCCGCGACGGCCTGCTGCTCGAGCCACTCCCGGGCGTAACGCGGGTCGGTGCCGGTGCGCTCGGCGAGCTGCGCGGCGGTCGCCGGCGCGCCCTCGAGGGCGCGGTACCAGCCGAGCCGGCGGCCGAGCTCGACCGCGGCCACCTCGAGGGCTGCGGTGACGGAGGCGACGAGCCGCTCGGACAGCGCCTCGGGGCCGGGGAGGGACGTCGTCATGCCCCCGTACCGTGGCCCGCCCGCGGCGGCCGGTCCAGGGCCCGCGTCCCCGCTCAGCGCCGGGTGGACACCGAGACGGTGAACCGGCGGTCGTGCGCGGCCGTCCGTGTGGGCCCGACCACGCGCCGCAGCGCCGCCCGGTGCGGCAGCCGGTTGTTCCAGACCGCCCACAGCTCCCCGCCGGGACGCAGCACCCGCGCCGCGGCGGTGAACAGCCGGTCGGCGGCCGCGGTGACCACCGCGGCCCCGAGGTGGAAGGGCGGGTTGCAGACGACGAGGTCGGCGCTGCCCTCGGGCAGGGTGGCGGCGGCGTCGTCGCGCAGCACCCGCACCCGTTCGAGGCCGGCGCGCGCCAGGGTGGCCCGGGCGGACGCGACGGCGGCCGCGGACTGGTCGGTGGCGGTGACCGCCAGCTCCGGCCGGGAGCGGGCGAGGACGGCGGCGAGCACGCCGGTGCCGCAGCCGAGGTCGACGGCGCTGCGGGCGTCCGGGGCGGCGCCGTCGAGGGCGCCGAGCAGCAGCCGGGTGCCGTCGTCGACCCGGGTGCCGGCGAAGGCCGCGCCGTGCGCGCACACGTCCAGGCCGAGGGCGGCGTCGTGCCGGCACCGGGGGAAGGAGGGGCGGACGCCGGGCCGCGGCCCGCGGGCCACCAGCAGCCGCGACTTCTGCCGCGCCAGCGACGCCGACACCTCGGTGAAGCCGGTGCCGAGCACGTCGTTCATCGCGTGCGTCATGTGCTTGACCCGGCCGCCGACCAGCACGGTGACGGCGGGGTCGGCCGCGGCGGCGGCCAGCTCGGTGAGCTCGCGCAGCGCGTCGAGGGCCTTGGGCGCCTTGGCCAGGACCAGCGTGGCGCCGTCGAACAGCTCCGCGGTCAGCGGCCGGGACCCGTACGTGCCGGTCAGGCCGGTGCGACCGGCGTTGCGGGCCAGCGCCTGCTCGCCGACCAGCAGGTCCTGGTGCACCCGGACGTCGCGGGCGCCGGCCGCGACCGCGCCGAGGGTGAGCGCGCCGTACGCGTCGTCGACGACGACCACCCGCTGCTCCGCGAGGCCCGGCGCGGTGTCGCGCGCGGTGTCCAGCAGCAGCCGGTCGGTGGCGTCGACGGCGACCAGGTCGGGTGCCTCGACGTCGGGTTCGCGGCCGAGACGGGCGAACAGCTCGTCCAGGGTCACGTGGCGGCGACGAAGGAGGCGACCACGCGGCCGAGCTCGGCGCCGACGTCCTCCTGGAGGAAGTGCCCGCCGCCGCGGAGGGTCGTGTGCGGCATGCCCTGCGCGCCGGGCACCAGCCGCTGGAAGACGCGGTCGCCGCCGCCGGTGATCGGGTCGGAGTCGGAGAACGCGGTGAGGAACGGCCTCTCCCAGCGCGCCAGGACCTCCCAGGCGGCCCGGTTGGCGGCCGCGGCGGGGTCGTCGGGCGCGGTGGGGACCAGGCTGGGGAAGACCCGGGCGCCGGCCTTCGACGCCTCGTCGGGGAACGGCGCGTCGTAGGCGGCGACCACCTCGGGCGGCAGCGGGGTGACGGTGCCGTTGGCGACGACCCGGCCGACGTCGAACGCGTCGGCGGTGGCGGCGAAGCGCTGCCAGGCGAGGAACGCCTCGCTCATCGGGGCGTCGCCGGTGGGCAGGCCGGTGTTGGCGACGACGACGCGGGCGAACCGGTCGGGGTGCTCGGCCACCAGGCGCAGGCCGACGAGCCCGCCCCAGTCCTGGCCGACCAGCGTGACCCCGACCAGGCCGAGGCCCTCGAACAGCGTCCGCCGCATCCACTCGACGTGCGCCGCGTAGCTGTAGGCGGCCGGGTCGGTGGGCTTGTCGGAGCGGCCGAAGCCGACCAGGTCGGGGGCGACGACGCGCAGGCCCGCGGCGGTGAGCTCCGGGATCACGTGCCGCCAGAGGAAGGACCAGGACGGCTCGCCGTGCAGCAGGACGACGACCTCGCCGTCGGCCGGCCCGACGTCGACCACGGCGACCCGCAGCATCGTGCCGTCGCCGGCGTCGAACGTCACGTACGTGGGCGGGTACGGGAAGCCCGGCAGCGCGGCGAACCGCTCCTCCGGCGTGCGGACGACGTCCATTCCCGACCTCCCGAGGCATTGGAAGCTCTCCCCGCGTCCTGGCGCCCAGGACGTGCGTAGAGCTTCCTATGCCATGAGGGCAGGATCGGTCCCGCACCCCCATCCGACGACGCAGGGAGCGCCCGTGCCGATCCACGCCCGCGAGTGGCACCTCGCCGCCCGGCCCCACGGCGAGCCGACGCCCGACGACTTCGCGCTGGTCGAGGTCGAGCACCCGGACCCGGCCGAGGGCCAGGTGGTCGTGCGGATGGTCGCCATGTCGGTCGACCCGTACATGCGCGGGCGGATGCGCCTGGGCCCCTCCTACGCCGCGCCGTGGGAGGTCGGCGAGGTGATGAGGGGCGGCGCCGTCGGCCGGGTGGTCGAGTCCCGCTCCCCCGACGTGCCCGAGGGCGCGCTGGTGCTCACCGACGCCGCCTGGCGCGACGTCGCCGTCCTCGACGCCCGCCAGGTGCGGCAGCTGCCGCCTCCCGGCGACCTGCCGCTCACCTACTCGCTGGGGATCCTCGGCATGCCCGGGCACACGGCCTACGCCGGCCTGTTCCGGGTGGGCGCCTTCCGCGAGGGCGACGCCGTCTTCGTCTCCGGCGCGGCCGGGGCGGTGGGCAGCGCGGTCGGCCAGTTCGCGCGGCTGCGCGGCGCGTCCGCGGTGATCGGCAGCGCCGGCACGCCGGAGAAGGTGGCCTGGCTGCGCGAGATCGGCTTCACCGCCGCCTTCGACTACCACGACGGGCGGGTGAGGGACCTCCTCGCGCAGGCCGCGCCCGACGGCATCGACGTCTTCTTCGACAACGTCGGCGGCGAGCACCTCGACGCCGCGCTCGGCGCGCTGCACGTGCACGGCCGCGCCGTCATCTGCGGCTCGATCTCGAACTACAACGCCACCGAGGCGGTGCCCGGGCCGGTGAACTTCAGCTCGCTGATGATCAGCAAGCGGCTCGCCGTCTCCGGGCTGCTCGTCAGCGACCATCCCGACCTGTACCGCGAGTTCGCCGAGACGGTGTCGGGGTGGATCCGCTCCGGCGAGCTCGTCGTCCGCGAGACCGTGTACGAGGGCCTGGAGAACGCCGTCCCCGCCTTCCTCGACCTCCTGAGGGGGGCCAACACGGGGAAGATGGTCGTCCGGCTGGCGCCCGACCCGGATTGAGGTCGGGCGGCGCCGGGAAGGGGCCGGGCATGTGGCTGTTCCTGACCCGGCGCCTGCGCGTCTGGCTCGTCGTGACCGTCGTCGTCCCCCTGGCCACCGGCCTGCTGCGCCGCGTGGGGCAGGCCCTCGAGCGCCGCGGGGGCTCGACCCCGCTGAGCCGGGCCCTGCTGCAGGCCGGCGACCTCGGCGACCGGGCGCGGGCCCGGCTGCGCGGCGGCGGCCGACGGCGCCGGTGACCACCGCCGCCCGGGTCCCCGCCCTCGAGCACCTCGCGGCGACCGCGCCCACCCGCGCGGTCGCCGTGTTCGCGCACGGCGGCACGGTGGCCAGCGTCGAGCCGCCGCGGGAGCGGGCGCTGTCGCTGGTGCGGATGCGCGCCATCCAGGAGGCCGTCTCCCGGGCGGCGGCCGCGCGGGGCGTGGAGACCTACCTCGTCCGCTACCGGGTGGCCGGCTGGAACGGGGCCGCCGCCGACGCGCACGCCGACGTCCGCTGGGCGCTGGACCGGGTGCGCGAGCGGCACGGCGAGGTCCCGGTCGTGCTGGTCGGGCACTCGATGGGCGGCCGGGCGGTGCTGCGCGCCGGCGACGACCCGTCGGTCACCGCCGTCTGCGGGCTCGCGCCCTGGACGCCGCCGGGCGAGCCGGTGGGCCACCTGCGCGGGCGCACCGTCGTCCTCGCGCACGGCCGCGGCGACCGCTGGGTGCCCGCGCGCCTGTCCGCGGAGTTCGCCGTCCGCGCGCAGCGGGCCGGCACCCGGGTCGCGCGGTTCACCCTGCCCGGTGGGCACGGGATGGTGCGCGCCGTCGGCCGGTGGCACGGGCTGGTGCGCGACGTCGTGCTGGCCGGGTCGGGGCTCGCGCCGTGGCGCGAGGACGTCCGCGCGGCCCTCGCCGCGCCGTCGCCGGAGGGGCTGGCCGTCCCGCTGTGAGCCCCGCTAGCCTGCCCCGCGTGACTGCCGGGTCGGCCTCGCGCCGCGCACGGAACGGGTCCCCGGCCGCCGGGTGAGCCCGCGGCGGGCCCGCGGCCCGCCCCGTCGTCCTGTCCTCCCCCTCCCCCCGCTCGACCTCCTGGACAGGACCCCGCATGACCCATCCCGTCGGCGCCCAGCTGCGCCGTGTGCACGACACCCTCCGCGCCGACCTGCGCGCCCTGCAGGCGGCCGCGGCCGGCGGCGCGCCCGCCGACGCGCGCCGCACGCTGCCCGCCCACTGCCTGGCGTTCTGCGCCGCGCTCACCGCCCACCACACCGGCGAGGACGCCGCCGTCTTCCCGCTGCTCGCCGAGCGGTTCCCCGAGCTCGCGCCGGTGCTGGAGAAGATGGCCGAGGACCACGTGTGGATCTCCGGCATCCTCGCCCGCGTGGAGGAGCTGGCCGGCGAGCTCGCCGCCTCGGGCAGCTCCCCGCGGCTGGCCGGCGAGCTCGACGGCCTCGCCGCGATGGCCGAGTCGCACTTCTCCTTCGAGGAGCGCCGGATCACCGCCGCGCTCGACCCGCTCCCCGACGCGGCGGGCGGCCTCCTCGGACCTCCAGTCCGCCTGCCGGG
>NZ_JBJGYL010000027.1:0-75842 GCF_054049975.1 Geodermatophilus sp. SYSU D01119
CCGTCCGCGCGCGGACGGCGGGCCCGGGAGGGGCCTTTGTCGCGCTCTCGGCTCATCAGACAGCCACGCGAGCGTCGTCGTGCTGGGGCTCGGCGGTGAGGCGCTCGCGGAACACCCAGTACGTCCACGCCTGGTAGGCCAGCACCACCGGCAGGCCGACCGCCGCCACCCACGTCATGATGCCCAGCGTGTAGTCACTGACCGAGGCCTGCGCGACGGTGACGTCGAAGGCCGGGTCGACCGTGGAGGGGACGACCACCGGGAAGGCCGCGCCGAACAGCGTGGCCGCCGAGGCCAGCAGCACGGTGGCCCAGCCGGCGAAGGCCTGGCCCTCGCGGTCGAGCCGCACCCGGGTCCAGGTGACGACGACCGCGAGCGCGGCGACCAGCCACAGCACGCCGGTGACCACCGTGCCCGAGCGCAGGTGCACCAGGCCGGCCCAGGCGAGCAGCGGCAGCGCGCCGACCGGCGCCCAGCGCAGCGCGAACGCCCGGGCCCGCAGCCGCAGCGGGCCGTCGGTCTTGAGCGCCAGGAACAGCGCGCCGTGCACCAGGGAGTAGGCCACGACGGCGGCCGCGCCGAGCACCGACGACCAGCCCAGGCCCGCGAACGCGCCGCCCACCCGGGTGCCGTCGCCGTCGATGGGCAGGCCGAGCGTGGTGGCGCCGAGCGCGGCGCCGACGCCGGCTGCGGCCACCAGCGAGCCGCCGGTGATGACGCGGGTCCAGGTGGCGTCCCACCGCGGGTCGTGCGACTGGTGCCGCCACTCGAAGGCCACCGCCCGCACGATCAGGCCGAGCAGCACCACGACGAAGGGCAGGTACAGCGCCGGCAGCCAGGTGGCGTACCAGCCGGGGAAGGCGGCGAACACCGCGCCGGCGGCGGTGATCAGCCAGACCTCGTTGCCGTCCCACACCGGGCCGATGGTGCGCAGCATGAGGTGGCGGTCGGCGGTCCGGCGGCCGAGGACCGGCAGCAGCGCCGCGACGCCGAAGTCGAACCCCTCGAGCAGCAGGAAGCCGGTCCACAGCACCGCGACGGCGGCGAACCACAGGGTCTGCAGGTCCATGGGAGGGAGCTCCTAGTAGGCGAAGGAGAGGACGTCGTCGTCGGACCGCGGGCCGCCGTCGGGACGGTCGTCGTCGTCCCGGGACGAGCTGCCCACGGCGGGCGGCGTCGGGGTGGTGTCGCCGGTGGTGACGCCCCGGCGGACCAGCCGGGTGAGCAGGAACAGCTCGACCACGGCGAGCGCGCCGTAGAGGACGCCGAGGCTGATGAGCGAGGTCCAGACCTCCGCCGTGGTGACGCCGGGGGAGACGGCCTGGGCGGTGAAGAAGTAGACCTGCTCGCCGACCGGGACGTCGGGGTTCGGGTGGACGACGAAGGGCTGGCGGCCCATCTCGGTGAACACCCACCCGGCCGCGTTGGCCACGAAGGGCGCGCCGACGGCGAGCAGCGAGCCGTGGACGCCGATCCGCGACGTCGGCACCCGGCCCCGCCGGGTCGACCAGAGCGCGTAGGCCGCGACACCGGCCGACACCGCGCCCATGCCGATCATGAGCCGGAAGCTCCAGTAGGTGACCGCCAGCACCGGGGTGTAGTCGATCTCCTGGCCGGCGCGGTCGCCGAACGACGGGTCGTCGGGGTAGGTCTCGCCGTAGACGGCGGCGTACTCCTCCTGCAGCTGGTTGACGCCCGGGACGGCGGTCTCGAAGTCGCTGTGCGCGAGGAAGGAGAGCAGGCCGGGGACGGTCCAGCTGTGCACGTCGTCGCACTCGTTGGAGCCGAGCTTGGCCCAGGCGAAGATTGAGAAGGGCGCCGGCGCCTCGGTCTCGCAGAGCGCCTCGGCGGAGCTCATCTTGAGCGGCTGCTGCTGGTACATGAGCTTGCCCTGCCAGTCGCCGGTGACGGCGACGAGGACGAAGGCGGCCAGCGACACGTATCCGCCGAGCCGCACCGAGCGGCGCCACACCGTGTCGTCCACCCGCCCACCCGGGACGTCGGACGAGGGCGCCCCGGCCAGCTTGCGCTTCCGCAGCTGGTAGAGGCCGACGCCGACGAGCAGGGCGCCCGCCACCATGAGCGCGGCGACGATCGCGTGGCTGAAGGCGGCCAGCGCCGTGTTGTTGGTGAGGACGGCGAGGAAATCGACCTGCTGCGGGCGGCCGTCGGGGCCGACGGTGACGCCGACCGGGTGCTGCATCCAGGAGTTGGCCGCGATGATGAAGTACGCGCTGACGATCGAGCCGACCACGGCGGCCCACAGCGCGGCGAGGTGCAGCCGCTTGGGGATGCGGCCCCAGCCGAAGATCCACAGGCCGAGGAAGGTCGACTCGAGGAAGAAGGCGAGCAGCGCCTCCATCGCCAGCAGCGAGCCGAAGACGTCGCCGACGAAGCGGGAGTACTCGCTCCAGGCGAGGCCGAACTGGAACTCCTGGACGAGGCCGGTGGCCACGCCGAGCACGAAGTTGACCAGGTAGACCTTGCCCCAGAAGCGGGTCATGCGGAGCCACTCGGGCTTGTCGGTGCGCACCCACATGGTGTGCATGACCGCGACCAGGATCCCGAGACCGATGGTCAGCGGGACCATGAGGAAGTGGTAGACGGTCGTGATGCCGAACTGCCAGCGGGCGACGTCCAACGTGTCCAGGGCCAGGAGGTCCACGGGGCCTGCTCCTCACGCCGGCTCGACCGTCGGGCCGACAGTTCCTTTCTACGCCTCGTAGAACTCCGTTTCTACGTCCCGTAGAACATGTGGGGGTGAGGTGCGCGACACGGTCCGTGCGCCCGTCCGCACATCCGTTCTACGCTGAGTAGAAACGAGGAGGGGAGGCGTCGTGGCGTCGCTGGGTGACCTGGAGCGGACGGTCATGGACGTGCTGTGGGCGGCCGACGGGCCGGTCGCGGCGGCGGAGCTGCGCGAGGCGCTCGCCGACCGCTCGCTCGCCCTCACCACGGTGCACACGGTCCTGTCGCGGCTGGAGGCCAAGGGCTTCGTCGAGCACGACGAGGCGCGGCCGCGCCGGTTCCGCCCGCGCGCCACGCGCGAGCAGCACGCCGCCGAGCTCATGCACGAGGTCCTCGGTGCCTCCGGCGACCGGCAGGCCGTGCTGGCCCGGTTCGTCGGCGGGGTCGACCCGGAGGAGGCCCGCATGCTGCGCGCGCTGCTGGACGGGACCGCCCCGGGCGCCGCCCGCTGACGCCTGCCGCCACCTCCACCTGACGTGCTCCCCGCGACCGCCGCGGCGCTGGCGGTCCTCGCGGCGCTGCTGGCCTGGCCGGTGCCGGCGCTCCTCGGCCGCGCCCGGTGGCCCCGGCGCGACCCCCTCGTCGCCCTCGTCTGCTGGCAGGCGATCGGGCTGGCCGGTGGCCTGTCGATCATCGGCGCGCTGCTCGTGCACGGCCTGGCGCCCTGGGGGCACTCGCTGCCCGAGGCCGGGTGGGCGGTGCTGCGCGGGCACCCCGCCGTCGACCCCGTCCGCGGCGACCACTGGGTCACGCTGACCCTCGCCGCCGTCCTGGCGGTGGAGCTGCTCGGCGTCCTCGCGCTGTCGTGGGCGCGCACCGCCCGCACCCGGCGCCGGCACCGCGCGCTGCTGGAGCTGGTCGTGCAGCCCTCGCCCGCGGTCCCCGACGCCCGGCTGCTCGAGCACCCGGCGCCCGTGGCGTTCTGCATCCCCGGCGCCCGCCCGCTGCTCGTGCTGTCCTCCGGCATGGTGGCCGAACTCGACGACGACCAGCTCGCCGCCGTCGTCGCGCACGAGCGGGCGCACCTGGCCGAGCACCACCACCTCTACCTGCTGCCGTTCGTGGCGTGGGAGGCGGCGCTGCCGGTGCTCCCCGCGGCCGCCCGCGCGCACGCCGCGGTGCGCGAGCTCGTGGAGATGCGCGCCGACGACCGGGCGCTGGCATCGTTGCGCGGCCCGGACCCGCGGCGCACGCTCGCGCAGGCGATCGTCCTGGCGGCGGGCGGGGCCGCCGGGGGAGCGGGCGGGGTGCCCAGCGGCGCGC
This sequence comes from Geodermatophilus sp. SYSU D01119, assembly GCF_054049975.1. Lineage (NCBI taxonomy): Bacteria > Bacillati > Actinomycetota > Actinomycetes > Geodermatophilales > Geodermatophilaceae > Geodermatophilus > Geodermatophilus sp. SYSU D01119. The sequence goes on from NZ_JBJGYL010000027.1 coordinate 4,012, forward strand.
TGTCGGTGGCCGGCGGCGCGCTCGGCGCCCGGGTGCTGCGGCTGGTCGACCCACCGGCGCCCCTGCCCGCGGCGGCCCGGGCCGCCGCCCTGCTGTGCGCGGGCCTGCTCCTGCTCGTCCCGACGGTCCTGCTCCTGCTCCCCGCCCTCTGAGGGTCGCCGCCCTCTGGGTGCCTCTGTAGCGCTGTCGGCTCCTCCTGGAGGGACCGAGAGCGCTACGAAGGCGCTCCGGTCAGCGGGTGGGGATGGCCGCCGGGAAGTCGACGCCGGTGAGCTCCGCGGACGCCGCCCACAGTGCCCGGGCGAGCTCCGGGTCGCTGGCCGCGCGGGTGCGCCCGACGAGGGTCGGCTCGCCGCGCACCTCGAAGGCGCCCTCCGGGCCGGCGTAGCTGCCGCCGGGCAGGTCCGCGGTGGCCATGAGCAGCGTGGGCAGGGCGCCCCGCTCGCCGGACTGGGCGACCAGCCGGTTGCCCAGCGCGAACGCCGCGTGCTTGACCCGGTTCTCCGTGCGGCCCTGCAGGTCGGTTGCCGCCCAGCCCGGGTGGGCCGCCATCGCCCGCACCGGGGAGCCCGCGGCGGTGAGCCGGCGCTGCAGCTCGAGGGTGAACAGCAGGTTGGCCAGCTTCGACTGCCCGTAGGCCCGCTCGGGCGAGTAGCGGCGCCGCTCCCAGTTGAGGTCGGTGAGGTCGATCGAGCCCACGCGGTGAGCCGTCGAGGAGACCGTGACCACCCGGTCGGTGAGGGAGGGGAGGAGCAGGTTGGTCAGCGCGAAGTGGCCGAGGTGGTTGGTGCCGAACTGCAGCTCGAAGCCGTCGGCGGTGCGCCCCTGCGGGACCATCATGATCCCGGCGTTGTTGACGAGGACGTCGAGCGGCCCGCTCCAGTCGTCGGCGAAGGCGCGCACCGAGGCGAGGTCGGCGAGGTCCAGGCGGCGCACCTCGACCTCGCCGGTCAGCCCCGCCGCGGCGGCCCGGCCGCGGGCGGGATCGCGGACCGCGAGGACGACGCGGGCGCCGGCGGCGGCCAGGGCCCGGGCGGTGGCCAGGCCCAGCCCGCTGGTGGCGCCGGTGACGACGGCGGTGCGGCCGGCCTGGGACGGGACGGAGAACGGGGGGTTCGTCATGCCGAGTGAATGTAGTCGCCGACAACAATGTTGGCAACGCCTACACGGACTACGCTCATCCGTCGTGCGCGCACCCGAGCAGCCCTACCACCACGGCGACCTGCGGGCCGCCCTGCTGGAGCGGGCGGCGCAGCAGCTGCGCGTCGGCGCGGTGGCCGACCTGTCCCTGCGGGCGCTGGCGCGTGACCTGGGCGTGAGCCACGCCGCCCCGAGTCGCCACTTCCCCGACCGCCAGTCCTTCCTGCGCGCGCTGGCCCGCTCGGGCTGGGAGCGGCTCGACGCCGCCCTGACCGAGGCCGACCCGGGTGCCGACGCCGGGCTGCGGCCCCGGCTGCTCGCCTTCGGCCGCGCCTACGTGCGCTTCGCCACCGGGGAGCCGGCCCTCCTCGAGCTCATGTTCGCCGGGAAGGCCGCCGGCGAGTCGCACGACGGTGCGGGGCTGTCCGGGCCGGACGTGGTGGTCGGCGACGCGCAGGCCCGGGGCGAGGTGCGCGACGGCGACCCCGTCGCGCTGGGGACGGCGCTGTGGGCCGCCCTGCACGGCGTCGCCGCGCTCTCGGTCAGCGGCGTGCTCCGCGGCGCGGACGTCGACGCGCTGCTCGTGCAGACCGTGGACGCGCTCCTCGACGGACTCCGGCCGCGCTGACCGGCCGGCCCCAGGTCAGCCGGGGACGGCCGACGTCGCGTTGCCCGGCAGCGGCGCGAACCGGCGCAGCCGCAGGCTGTTGGTGACGACGAAGACCGAGCTCAGCGCCATCGCCGCGCCCGCGATCATCGGGTTGAGCAGGCCCGCCATCGCCAGCGGGATCGCCGCGACGTTGTAGGCGAACGCCCAGAACAGGTTGCCCTTGATGACCGCCAGCGTGCGGCGGGCCAGCCGGACGGCGTCGGCGGCGGCGCGCAGGTCGCCGCGCACCAGGGTCAGGTCGCTGGCCTGGATGGCGACGTCGGTGCCGGTGCCCATCGCGAGCCCGAGGTCGGCCTGGGCCAGCGCTGCGGCGTCGTTGACGCCGTCGCCGACCATCGCCACCGTCGCGCCGTCGGCCTGCAGCCGCCGGACGACGTCGACCTTGTCCTGCGGCAGCACCTCGGCCACCACGTCGTCGATGCCCACCTCGGCGGCCACCGCGCGGGCGGCCGCGGCCGAGTCCCCGGTGAGCAGCACCGGCCGCAGCCCGAGGTCGCGGAACTGCCGGACCGCGGCCGCCGACGTCGGCTTGACGGTGTCGGCGACGACGAGCACGCCGCGCACCGCGCCGTCCCAGCCCACGGCGACGGCGGTCCGACCGGCGGCGTCCGCGCCGGCCACGACCGCGGCCAGCTCCGTCGGCAGCGCGCCGACCAGTGCCGGCCGGCCGACGACGACGGCCGTCCCCTCCACGGTGCCGCGCACGCCGAGGCCGGCCTCGTTCGCGAAGCCGGTGACCGCGGGCAGCGCGCCGAGCCGCTCGCGGGCGGCGGAGGCCACGGCCGCGGCGATCGGGTGCTCGGAGGCGTCCTCGAGCGCGCCGGCGCGGCGGAGCACCTCGGCGGCGTCCTCGCCGTCGGCGGCCGCGACGTCGACCAGGCTCATCCGGCCGGTGGTGACCGTGCCGGTCTTGTCGAGCACCACGGTGTCCACCCGGCGGGTGGACTCCAGCACCTCCGGCCCGCGGACCAGGATGCCGAGCTGCGCGCCGCGGCCGGTGCCGACCATGAGCGCGGTCGGCGTGGCCAGCCCGAGCGCGCAGGGGCAGGCGATGATCAGGACGGCGACGGTGGCGGGGAACGCCCCGGCCAGGCCCGCGCCGGTGCCCAGCCAGAAGCCGAGCGTGCCCAGCGCCAGGGCGAGCACGACGGGCACGAAGACCGCGGAGACCCGGTCGGCGAGCCGCTGCACCTGCGCCTTGCCGTGCTGCGCCTCCTCGACCAGCCGCGCCATCTGGGCGAGCTGGGTGTCCGCGCCGATCCGGGTGGCGCGCACGACCAGCCGCCCGCCCGCGTTCACGGTCGCCCCGACGACGGCGTCGCCCGGGCCGACCTCCACCGGCACCGACTCGCCGGTGAGCATCGAGGCGTCGACCGCCGAGGAGCCCTCGACCACCTCGCCGTCGGTGGCCACCCGCTCGCCGGGGCGGACCACGAACAGGTCGCCCACGCCGAGCGCGTCCACCGGCACCCGCCGCTCGACGCCGTCGCGCAGCACCGACACGTCGCGGGCGCCCATCTCCAGCAGCGCGCGCAGCGCCGAGCCCGCCCGCCGCTTGGCCCGCGCCTCGGCGTACCGGCCGGCGAGCAGGAAGGTGGTCACCCCGGCGGCGGCCTCGAGGTAGACGTCGCCGGCGCCGTCGGTGCGCGACACCGCGAAGGAGAACGGGTGCGTCATGCCGGGCTCGCCGGCGGTGCCGAGGAACAGCGCGTACAGCGACCAGCCGAACGCGGCGAGGGTGCCGAGCGAGACCAGCGTGTCCATGGTCGCCGAGCCGTGCCGCAGGTTGGTCCACGCGGCGCGGTGGAACGGCCAGCCGCCCCACGCGACCACCGGGGCGGCCAGCGTGAGCGAGGCCCACTGCCAGTACTCGAACTGCAGCGCCGGCACCATGCCGAGCAGGACGACCGGCAGGCTCAGGAGCGCGGAGACGACCAGCCGCTGCCGCAGCCCGGCGTCCGCGTCCTCCTCCGCCGCGTCCTCCTGCGGCGGGGCGGGCAGCGCGGCGGTGTAGCCGGCCTTCTCCACGGCGGCGACGAGGTCCTCGGGGACGACGCCGTCCGCGTAGCTGACCCGCGCCTTCTCCGTGGCGTAGTTGACGGTGGCGGTGACGCCCTCGAGGCGGTTGAGCTTCCTCTCGATGCGGGACGCGCACGAGGCGCAGGTCATCCCGCCGATCGAGAGCTCGACCGAGCTGGTCATGCGGCGCTCCTGGCGGTGGCGGTCACGGCGGCGGTGCGGACGACGTCGCCGTGCCGGAAGTCGAAGAACAGCCGGTGGTCGCCGGCCGCGGGCACCTCGACGGCGAACCGGACCTCCGCTCCGGAGGCGGCCGTCGGGTGGACGTGCAGGTAGCCGAGGTCGCCGGCGCGCAGCGCGACGAGGTGGCCGTTGGCGCCGAGGTACGGCTGCAGGTCGGTCACCGGGACGCCGTCGCGGGCCACGGTCACCACGACCTCCGACTCCCGCCCGGCGACGAGGTCGCCGTCGACGGTGACGGTGTAGCCGTCGACCTCCGCGGTGCGCGACGGCGCGGGCAGCGGCACCGGCTCGCCCGCCCCGCCGACGGCGAGGTCGGCACCCAGGACCAGGCCCGCGCCGTGCGCCGACGGCGTCGCGTCGGCCAGCACCCGCCACGAGCCGGGCGTCAGCGCGACCGGCGTGGTCCAGGTGCCGTCGGGGGACAGCTGCGGGTGCAGGTGCTGGTAGCCGGTGAGGTCGCGGCGGACGACGACGAGGTGCAGGTCCTGCTCGTGCACCGTCTCGTAGTCGGTGACCGGCGCGCCGTCGGGTCCGAGCAGGCGGAACGACAGCGGGACGGGGTCGCCGGCGGGCAGGACGTCGTCGGCGAGGTCGAGGGTGTGGCCCTCGGCGGAGACGGCGAGCCCGGCGGGGAGGTCGTGCTCGACCGCCCCGGCGCCGGCCTCGTGGCCGCCGGCGTCGGCTGCGTGCTCGCCGGCCGCCGCGTGCTCCTCGGCCGCGGCGGCGGGACGGTCGAGCGGGCCGACGAGCGCGCCGGCAGCCCAGCCGGCGCCGAGGACGGCGGCCGCGACGCCCAGCGTGGCGGCGGCCCGGGTGGCGGTGCGCACGACGGCTCCCCTCGACGCGCCCGCGTCAGCGGGCCGCGACCTCGTAGCCGGCCTCCTCGACGGCGGCGCGCACGGCGGCGTCGTCGACGGGGGCGTCGCTGGTGACGGTCAGGCCGCCGCTGGCGAGGTCGACCTGCACCTCGGTCACGCCGGGGATCTCGCCGACCTCCTCGGTGACGGAGGCGACGCAGTGCTGGCAGGTCATGCCGGTGACGGTGTAGGTGGCGGTGCTCACGGGGGGCTCCTCGGGGGTGGGGTGGTCAGGAACGGACGAGTCGGGCGATGGCGGCGGAGGCCTCGCGGACCTTCTCGTCGGCCTCGGGCCCGCCGGCGGCCACGGCCTCGGCGACGCAGTGGCCCAGGTGCTCCTCGAGCAGGCCGAGGGCGACCGACTGCAGGGCCGAGGTCACCGCGGACACCTGGGTGAGGATGTCGATGCAGTACTTCTCGTCCTCGACCATGCGCTGCAGGCCGCGGACCTGGCCCTCGATGCGGCGCAGCCGCTTGAGGTGGTCGTCCTTGCGGTGGATGTAGCCGTGGACGTGACCGGGGGCTTCCGGGTCGGGCATGCGGCCCATAGTACCCCTACCCCCCAGGGGTGTCACGCGTCGTCGTCGGCGGGCTCCTCGCGGCCGTCCCGGAGCCGGGCGACGGTGTCGCGCAGCCGGTCGCCGTCGGCGCGGGCGTCGGCGAGCTGGTCCTGCAGGCCGACGATCACCTCGGCCGAGGCCAGCGGGTGGCCCTCGTCGAGCAGGCCGCGCAGCCGGGCGGCGAGGACCAGCTGGTGGCGGGAGTAGCGGCGGTGGCCGCCGGGGGAGCGGTGCGGTGAGAGCGCGCCCGACCCGTCGAGGCTGCGCAGGAAGGCGGCCTGCACGCCGAGCAGGGCGGCGGCCTGGCTCATGGTCAGCGCCGGGTAGTCGGGGTCGTCGAGGCGCCGGACGGCGTCGGCCGCGGCGCCGGCGGGGTCCCCGGCCGTGCCGCCGTCGCGGCCCGGCCTGTCGCTCGTCGTCATGGGGACTCCTCGGGAGGGGCGGGAACGGCACGGGGCCGGGCCCGCGGGCCCGGCCCCGTGTGCGGGACGCGCCGGTCAGCTCTCGACGGCGCGCTGCTCGCCGCCGGCCGACTCGTGCTCGATGGTGCGGCTCTCCACCGCGGCGGGCACGTCGGCCCGGGTCACGGTGATCTTGCGGGCCCGCGCCTTCTCGGCCACCGGGATGCTCACGGTGAGCACGCCGTCGTGGTAGCTCGCCTCGAGCCGGTCGGTGTCGAGGCTGCGGCCGAGGACCAGCTGCCGCGTGTAGGAGCCGTAGGGGCGCTCGGCTACGGCCCACTCGGCGTTCTCCAGCTGCGGCACCGAGCGCTCGGCGCTCACGGTCAGCGTGGTGCCCTCGATCGAGAGGTCGATCGAGCCGGGGTCGACGCCGGGCAGGTCGAAGTGGGCGACGAACTTGTCGCCGACCCGGTAGGCGTCCATCGGCATGCCCGACAGGGCGCGGGCGGTGCCGGTGCGGCCGGCGAGCTGGTCCAGCGCGCGGAAGGCGGCGGACGTGGCGGCGAACGGGTCGTAGGCGGTCAGCATCATGCTGGTGCACCTCCTGGGTCGTACTGGTCGGTGTTCGCTGCCCGAGGATGAACCTCTAGTGGCGACTGGAGATTACCTCGGTCACGCACCGATGTAAACGTCTCTCGCCTGATGTTGTTCCCGGCGCGCATGGGATCGCGCGGCAGCGGGCAGTGCCCCGGCATGGACGAGTCCGTACCGACCGGCGAGGGGCACGCCGACGCCGCCGCCGGCCCCGAGGTGACCGCCGCCCTCGACGGCGACGTCAGCCGCGTCACCGTCAGCGGCGAGCTCACCGAGGCCGCGCGCCGGCCCCTGGTCCGCGCGGTCACCGACCAGCTGCTGTCGGTACCCACGCTGTCGCGGCTGGAGCTGCACCTGGACGGGGTGACGTTCATGAACTCCGCCGGGATGGCCGTGCTGGTGCAGCTGCAGCGGATGACGCAGCCGCGCGCGGTCACCGTGGCGCTGGTCTCGCCGCCGGCCGCCGTCGCCCGGCCACTGCAGCTGACCGGGCTGTGGCGGCGCTTCGAGGTGGTGGACGACGACGCCGGCCCGGCCGACGCGGGCGGCTCCCCGGTGTCGGGCGCCCAGGCGCCCCGGCCCGACGGCCCCGACGGCCGCAGCGCCTGACGAACCAGCGCCTGACGAACCAGCGCCTGACGAACCAGCGCCTGACGAACCAGCGCCTGACGAACCAGCGCCTGACGCCCAGCGCCCGACCGGCTCCTGTGTCGGGCGGTCCGGGGACGGGCCGCTGCTCCTAGCCTGACCGGGTGCCGCCCCACTCCCACGCCCACGGCCCGGACCCCGACGCGCCGCCGCCGAGCGCGGAGACGCTCACCCGGCGGCGCCGCGCCGTCTGGCTGATGCTGCTGCTGCTCGTCCCGGCGGCGCTGGCCACGCTGGTCGGCCTGGTCGTCCTCTGGCCCGGCGACGAGCCGACCCGCGCCCAGCAGGCGGCCGAGCAGTTCCTGCCGCCGGGCACCACCTATCCCGAGGGGCGGATCGTCTCGCTGCAGACGCTGCCGTGCGGCGAGACCGGCGGCGTGCAGGCCACCTGCGCCACCGCCGTCGTCGAGGTGCTCGACGGCGAGGGCACGGGGGAGTACCAGCAGGTCGACCTCGCCGCCGACGTCGTGGCCAACGGGATCGGCGAGGGCGACACCGTCGTGCTCACCCGCGACGCCGGCGCGGAGGGCAGCCCGGCCTACCAGTTCTTCGACTTCGAGCGGACGACGCCGATGCTCGTGCTGGCGGTCGCCTTCGCCGTGGTGGTCGCCGCGGTGGCCCGGCTGCGGGGGCTCGCCGCCCTGGTCGGGCTGGCCTTCGCCTTCCTCGTGCTCCTGCAGTTCGTCATGCCCGGGCTGCTGTCGGGCGACTCGCCGACCCTGGTCAGCCTGGTCGGCTCGTCGGCGATCATGTTCGCCGTCCTGTACCTGGCGCACGGCCTGTCGGCCCGGACGACGACGGCGCTCATCGGCACGCTGTTCGGCCTCGCGCTGGTCACCGGGCTCGGGGCGCTCGCGGTCGGCGTCGCCCGGCTCACCGGCCTCACGACCGAGGAGACGGTGCAGCTGCAGACCTTCGACCCCGGCCTGGACTTCTCCGGGCTGGTGATCGCCGGGGTCGTCGTCGCCGGGCTCGGCGTGCTCAACGACGTGACGATCACCCAGGCCTCGGCCATCTGGCAGCTGCACGAGGTCGACCCGGCGATGGGCGGGCGCGACCTCTACCGGCGCGGCATGGCCGTGGGCCGCGACCACATCGCCTCGACCGTCTACACGATCGTCTTCGCCTACGCCGGGGCCGCGCTGCCGCTGCTGCTGCTGTTCGAGGTCTACTCGCAGCCGGCCGGCGTCATCCTCACGAGCTCCGCGGTGGCCGAGGAGGTCATCCGGACGCTGGTCGGCGCGATCGCGCTCGTCCTCGCCGTCCCGGTGACCACCGCGGTCGGCGCGTTCTTCGCCACCGCGGCCGGCACGCAGGCCGGGGCGGCCCCGGAGGAGCGGATGTCGGCACTGCGTGCGAGGTTCGCCCGATGAAGGACCCCACTGCCCCCCACCACTCGCAGGCTCGCGGCGGGCCCCTGGAGCAGGGCCGTTCCAGTTCCTTGCTGGGGGCCGCCCGGACCGCCCCGGGGTTCATGCCCGACGACGAGGGCCGCGCCCTCTACGAGGCGGCGCGGTCGGTCGCGGTGCCGGGGCCGCTGCTGGAGATCGGCTCGTGGATGGGCAAGTCGGCGCTGTACCTCGCCGCGGCCGCGCGCGAGACCGGCCGGCAGGTGGTCACCGTCGACCACCACCGCGGCTCCGAGGAGCACCAGCCCGGCTGGGAGTACCACGACCCGTCGCTGGTCGACCCCGCCGTCGGCCGGATCGACACGCTCCCGCGGTTCCGCCGCACGATCGCCGACGCCGGCGCCGAGGACGTCGTCGTCGCCGTCGTCGCGCGCTCGGAGGTGCTCGCCCCGCTGTGGACGACGCCGCTCGCGCTGCTGTTCCTCGACGGCAGCCACACCGAGGAGTCCGCGCGCCGCGACCAGGACGCGTGGGTCGCCAAGCTCGCCGTCGGCGGCACGCTGGCCATCCACGACGTCTTCCCCGACCCCGCCGACGGCGGCCAGGCCCCGTTCGGCGTCTACACGCGGGTGCTCGCCTCCGGGGACTTCACCGAGCTGCCGGGCACCGGGTCGCTGCGGGTGCTGCGCCGTGAGCGCTGACGCCCTGGGCGCCGAGCGCGCGGCCGCGCAGGCGCAGATCGAGGCCCTCACCCGCCAGTTCGACGAGATCGTCGCCGCGTCGCAGGCGTCCAACGCCGACGACGAGCACGACCCCGAGGGCGCCACGATCGCCTTCGAGCGCCAGCAGGTGGCGGCGCTGCTCGAGCAGGCGCGCCGCCGGCTGGCCGACGTCGACGCCGCCGTCACCGCCGTCGAGGCCGGCACCTACGGCCGGTGCGAGACCTGCGGCACGCCGATCGCGCCCGAGCGGCTGGCCGCCCGGCCGACCGCGCGCACCTGCATCAGCTGCGCGCGGTGACCGCCGCCCGCTCCGGGAGCCGCACCGACAGGCGCGGCAGCAGCACCTGGGCCAGCGGGCCGATGAGCAGGGCGTAGGCGACGGTCGCGACGCCGAGGGTGCCTCCGAGCAGCCAGCCGGTGGCCACGACGCAGACCTCGATCGCGGTGCGCACCACCCGCACCGAGCCGCCGGTGCGCCGCACCAGCCCGGTCATCAGCCCGTCGCGCGGGCCGGGCCCGAGGTGCACGCCGACGTAGGCGGCCGTGGCGACGGCGTTGAGCACGATGCCCGACGCCGCGAACGCGACCTGCACGGCCAGGTGCGACGGCGCGGGCAGCACGGCGAGCGTGCCGTCGACGGCGATCCCGATGACGACGACGTTGCTCACCGTGCCGAGGCCCGGCCGCTCGCGCAGCGGGACCCAGGCGAGCAGCACCAGCGCGCCCACGACGACGGTGACCAGCCCGAGCGACCAGCCCAGCCGGTGCGCGAGGCCCTGGTGCAGCACGTCCCACGGCGTGACCCCGAGCGAGGACCGCACCAGCAGGGCCATCGAGGCGCCGTAGAGGGCGAGGCCGGCGTAGAGCTGGACGAGGCGGCGCGGCAGGCGCGGGGGCAGGCGGACCGGACGGGGTTGCAACACGCCGTCCACCCTGCCGCGCGGGTGGCCCGGTCCCTGCGGGCCAATCGGCGGGATTGGCCTGGTCCGGCGGGCGGGCGGCCCGCCCCGAGGTGCGCCCGGTGGCCGTCATCCCCGCCCTGCTGACGACCACCGCCCGCATCTCGACGGACGGCGGGGACTCACTCGCCGGTGACGCCGTCCAGGGCCTCGCGGATCAGGTCGGCGTGGCCGTTGTGCCGGGCGTACTCCTCGACCAGGTGCACGAGGATCCACCGCAGCGAGCAGGCGTCGTCGCGGCCCCACGGCCGGTCCGCGGTGTCCAGCGGCAGCCGTTCCGCCACCGACCGCACCGTGTCCGCGACCGCGCGCCAGGTCCTCCATGCCGCCTCGACGTCGGTCGCGGTGACGGTGTCCGGGTCCACCCGGAACTGCTCGTCGCGGTCGCGGACGACGTCCGGCCACAGGTCGGACGGCAGGCCACCGAAGCCGACGAGCCAGCCCACCTCGACCGCCGCCAGGTGCCGGACCATCCCGAGCAGGGTGAGCTCCGACGTCGGCACCGCCCGGGTGGCCAGCTGCCACGGCTTCAGGTCCGCGCACTTCCACTCCAGCGTCTGCCGGTGGAAGTCGAGGAAACCCAGCAGGGTGGCCGCCTCGTCGGCGACGAGCGGCGGCTCGGTGCGGTGGTCCGGCGGCGTCACGGCGGGTCCTCAGCTGACGTAGCGGCGGGCGGTCGAGCGGCGCTGCACGGCGTCGAGCGCGGCGAAGCGGGCCTCGGCGTGGGCGGGGAGGACCCGCCGCTCGCGCAGCACCCACGGGATCCCGCGGGCGGCGTTCCACAGCCCCTGCGCGGTCACCCAGTCCCTCGGCAGCGTGCGGAGCAGGTGCAGCGTGCGGCGCAGGGCCGGGCGCAGCGGGCGGCGCAGCCACGTCGTCCAGAGGGTGTTGCGGATGCCGTCGCGGCGGCGCCGGTGCGAGTCGCGGGCCCTCGACGCCTGGTGGTGCACGGTCAGCGCCGGTAGGTAGCACAGCTCCCAGCCGGCGGCGGCGAGGTCGCCGGCCATCAGCTCCTCCTCGCCGCCCAGCCACAGCCGCTCGCTGAACCCGCCGACCTCGAGGAACGCCTCCCGGCGGACGACGCTCGCGCCGGCCAGGAACGACCCCAGCGCCGGCCCGGGCAGCCAGTCGGCGCCGCGCACGGGGGAGTCGCGCAGCTCCGGCACGATCGGGTCCTCCCGGCCGCCGGGCTCCACGAGGATGCGCGCGGTCACGACGGCCAGCCGCGGGTGGGCGTCGAGCACGTCGGCCGCCGTCCGCAGCGAGCCCGGGTCCCACCACGTGTCGTCGTCGCAGAAGGCGACGTAGGGGGTGTCCAGCCGGGCGATGCCCACGTTGCGGCCGATCGCGCCGAGGTTCTCCGGGCTGGCCACCAGCTCCACGCCCGGGAAGCGCTCGCGCACCGCCTCGGCGGTGCCGTCGGTGGAGCCGTTGTCGACCAGCACGACGTGCGGCCGCTCGGGCAGCGCCAGCAGCCGCGACAGCGCGAGCAGCACCTCGTCGCGCCGCTCGTGGGTGATGACGACGACGGCGACCCGCGGGTCCGGCGCGGTGCCTGCCTCGTCGGTCCGGGCCTCCGTGGCGGTCACCGGCGGGACTCCCCGGCGAGCACCCGCCGGTCGGCGAGCACGGACGCCGGCAGCCGGCGACGGCGGCGCAGCGCCGCGGGCAGGTCGGGCAGCGCCCGCCACAGCCCCCGCCGCTCGGGCGCCCCGGCGCGGACGGCGGCCGCCACCGTGGCGGCGACCTCGCGCAGCGGCAGCCGCATCACCGCGGTGAGCACCTTCGACCGCCAGACCGCCGTCCGCCGGGCGGCCGGGTCGTGCCGGCGCACCGAGGGGTGGTGGTGCACGGTCACCGAGTCGACGTAGGCGATGTCCCAGCCGGCGGCGGCCAGGTCGAGGGAGAGCCGCTCCTCCTCGCCGGGGAAGCGCACCACCGGGTCGAACCCGCCGGCGGCGAGGAACGCCTCGGTGCGCACCATCGCGGCGCACGCGATGAAGCCGAGCAGCCGGGGTCCGGGCAGGTGCGCGGGGGTGCCGAGGGGGCTGGCCGCGAGCTCCGGGCACAGCGGGTCGAGCCGCTCCTCGGGGCCGACCAGCACCCGCGCGTTGAGCACCGCCAGCCGCGGGTGCGCGCGCATGACCTCCGCGGCGCGGGCGAGGTCGCCGGGCGCCCACCAGGAGTCGTCGTCGGCGAAGGCCACGAACTCGGTGCCCGCGTACCCGGCGCCGATCGTGCGGGCCCGCGCGCCGGCGTTCTCCCCCAGCGGCAGCACCGTCACCTGCGGCAGCGCGGCGCGGACGGCGTCCACGGTCCCGTCGCCGGACCCGTTGTCGACCAGCACCACCGGCGCCTCGTGGCGGGGGAGCGTGGCGAGCAGGTCCTCGCGCCGGTCGCGGCTCATGACGACGACGGTGACGCCGTCGGGGGCGGCGGGCCGGGCGGGCGCCGGGGCGGGGGAGGGGCGGCTCACGGTTGCCCCCTGCCCGGCAGCGGGGCGGCCGAACCCGTGGGTTCCGCCGCACCGGGCGCGGGCAGGGCGGCGGGGTCGGCGAACAGCGTCGATGCCGGCGTCCCGCCCGCCAGCGCCTCGACGGCGAGCACCACCGCGGCCGCCGTCCAGGTGGTGCGCTCCACCGGCCAGCGAGCGTCGTCGGCGTAGACCAGCCCGGTCCAGTACGAGCCGTCGTCGTCGCGCAGGTGCTGCATCGCGGCCACCTGCTCGCGCGCGGCCTCCGGCTGGCCGGCCGCGACCAGCGCGAGCGCGAGCTCGCAGGTCTCCGCGCCGGTCACCCACGGGCGGTCGGCCACGCAGCGGGCGCCGAGGCCCGGGACGACGAAGCGGTCCCAGCCGGCGGCCAGGCGCGTCCGGGCCGCCTCGCCGGTGACCGCGCCGGCGAGCACCGGGTAGTACCAGTCCATCGACCAGCGCGAGCGGTCGGCGAAGGCGCCCGGGTCGGTGCGCAGGGCGGCGCCCAGGTCGGTGACCGCCAGCTCCCAGTCCGGCTGCGGCTCCCCGACGAGCCCGGCCAGCGCGATGCCGCAGCGCAGCGCCTGGAACAGGCTCGCGTTGCCGGTGAGCAGCGCGGTGTCGTCGGGGGTGCCGTCGGGGCGCAGCGCCCAGCTGACCGCGCCGCTCCCCAGCTGCATGCGCACCACGAGGTCCAGGCCCCGGCGCACGACCGGCCAGAGCTCGGCGACCAGCGCCTCGTCCGGGCGGGACAGCCACCCGTGCCACAGCCCGACGGCGAGGTAGCCGGCGTGGTTGCTCTCGACGCCGGGCTGCGTCTCGGCGCCGGCGCGGTACTCGGCGGCGAAGGAGCCGTCGGGCCGCTGCCGGGCGGCCAGCCAGCGGTAGGCGGCCGCGGCGCGGCGGTGCTCGCCGCCGACCTGCAGCGCCATCGCCGCCTCGACGGAGTCCCACGGGTCGAGCTGGCCGCCGCGGAACCACGGCAGCGCGCCGTCGGCGGCCTGCTCGGCGGCGATCGCCGCCACCGTGCGGGCGACGTCCGCCGCGTCGAGGACCCCCGGCAGCTCCGGCAGGTCAGCCCGCGGCAGCGGTCTTCTCCCGCTCCGGGACGGCCTCCGCCGCCGCGGCGGCCGGCCGGTCGGCGTAGACGACGAGGCTCTTGCCGATCAGCGGGTCGAGCACCCGCTCGGCGGTCCGGGTCAGCCACGGCCGCTCCGTCAGGTCCCACACCAGCAGCCGGTGGTAGGCACGGACGACGGCGGCGTCGCGGTCGACGCCGACGGCGCACTTGAGCCACCAGTAGGGCGCGTGCAGCGCGTGGGCGTGGTGCGTGGCGCCGGGCACGAGGCCCGCCACCGACAGCCGCGCCCGCAGCACGTCGCCGCGGTAGATGCGGATGTGACCGCCCTCGTTGGCGTGGTAGGCGTCCGACAGCGCCCAGCAGACCCGCTCGGGTCCCCACCGCGGGACGGTGACCGCCACCCGGCCGCCGGGCTTGAGGACGCGGGCGATCTCGGCCATCGCGCGGGCGTCGTCGGGGATGTGCTCGAGCACCTCCGAGGCGATGACCCGGTCGACGCTGGCGTCGGGGAAGGGCAGGTGCAGGAGGTCGCCGCGCACCACCTCGTAGTGCGCGCCGGCGGGGGCCTCGCCGGCCTCGGCGATCGCGCCGAGCCACTCCTTCGTCGTCCCGACCTCGGGCACGCCCCAGTCGACGGCGACCACCCGCGCGCCGCGCCGGTAGGCCTCGAACGCGTGCCGGCCCTCGCCGCAGCCGAGGTCGAGCACGGTCATGCCCGGCCGGAGGTCGAGCAGGTCGTAGTCGACGGTCAGCACGGGCGCCCCTTCTCCTCCAGCACTCGCGCGTACCAGTCGGCCGTGCGCTCGGCGGTCCGCCGCCAGGTGTAGGTGGCCAGCACGCGGCGGCGCCCGGCCCTGCCGAGTTGCTCCTGCAGCGACGGCTTCTCCAGCACCAGCCGCAGCGCCGCCGTCAGCTCGCCGACGTCACCGGCCGGCACCCGCAGGCCCGCCTGCGTGCCGACCACCTCCGGCAGCGCGCCGGCGTCGGTGGTCACCAGCGGCGTGCCGCAGGCCATCGCCTCGACCGCCGGCAGCGAGAAGCCCTCGTACAGCGACGGGATGGCGGCCACGGTGGCGGTCTGCAGCAGCGTGACGAGGTCGGCCTCGGGCAGCGGCCCGGTGAACCGTACGGCGTCGCGGATCCCGAGCCGGTCCAGCGCCGTCTCGGCGGGCCCGCCGGGCCGGGCGGTGCCGACGACGGTCAACCGCACCGGCCGCTCGGTGCGCAGCTTGGCGACCGCCTCGAGCAGGTGCACCAGGCCCTTGAGCGGGACGTCGGCGCTGGTGGTGACGACGATCGAGTCGGTCTCGCGCGGCCGGCCGGGCGGTGGCGGGGTGAACACGTCGGGGTCGATGCCGACCGGGACCACCTCGATGCCGGCGGCCGGGACGTGCAGGTGCGTCTCGATGTCGCGGCGCGAGCTCTCCGACACGGTGGTGACGGCGTCCAGCCGCGGGGCGACCCGGGCCTGCATCGCGGTGAACCCGTACCAGCGGGTGAGCGTGAGCCGGCGGCGCAGCGTCGGGGCGGCGGCGAGGTCGAGCTGCCGGTCGATGGCCACCGGGTGGTGCACGGTGGCGACCGTCGGGATGCCGGCGCGCACCAACCGCAGCAGCCCGTAGCCGAGCGACTGGTTGTCGTGGACGACGTCGTAGTCGGCGGCGCGGGGCAGCAGCGCGCGGGCGGCGCGCAGGGAGAAGGTGAGCGGCTCGGGGAAGCCCGCGGTGCACATCGCGGCGAACTCGGCGACGTCGATCCAGTCCCGGAACTCCGAGGGCCGCGGCGTGCGGAACGGGTCGGGCTCGCGGTAGAGGTCGAGGCTCGGCAGCCGGACCAGCGGGACGCCGTCGTCGAGCTCGGGATAGGGCTGGCCGCTCCACACGTCGACGGCGTGGCCGAGCGCGGTGAGCTCCCGGGACAGCGCCCGGACGTAGATGCCCTGGCCGCCGCTGTGCGGCTTGCTCCGGTACGACAGCAGTGCGATCCGCAGCCGTCGTCCCATGCGCCGGACACTACCGACCCCGTACCGTCCGCCCGCCTGACAGGGTGGGGCCCGTGATCCGACACGTCGTGCACTTCACCTGGTCCGACGCCGCCGACGTCGAGCGTCGCGCGCAGACCGTCGCCGCGCTGCGCCGGCTGCCCGAGCAGGTGCCGGGCTCGCTGGCCTTCACCGTCGCGCCCGACGCCGGCCTGGTCGAGGGCAACGCGCAGACCATCCTGGTCGCCGATTTCCCCGACGCCGAGACCTTCCGCCGCTACGCGACCGACCCGGTGCACCTCGAGGTCATCGCCGAGCACGTCCGCCCGTTCCTCGCCGCCCGCAGCGCCGTCCAGTACGAGCTGTGACCCGTCCGGGCGGCTGACCTGCGGGTCCGCCGGGCCGCGGTTAGCGTCCGGCCATGCGCGCTCGCCGTCGTCCCGCCCTCGCCGGAGCCGCCCTCGCCGCCCTGCTGCTGGCCGGGTGCGGCGGGCAGGACGTCGCGGGCACCGCGTCCCCGGCGCCGGGGGAGGGCTCCTCGCCGTCCTCGTCGTCGGAGGCCCCGGAGCCCTCCTCCGCGGGCGGCGGTGACCTCGCCGCGGGGCTGCTGCCCGCCGAGGCGTTCGGCCCGGGCGCGCAGGTGGTCCCGGTCGGGCAGGAGGAGCTCGAGCAGGGCGCCGCGCTGTCCGCGGGGTCCCTCGAGGGGCTGGAGGTGACCCCGCCGGAGTGCGCGGAGGCGTTCCAGCGGAGCCAGCCCTCCTTCGACGCCTACGACGACGTCGCCGCGCAGGTCGCCACCGTCGGCACGACGACCACGGTGGAGGCCCTGGTGACCGGGGGCCCGGCCGCGGACGCGCTGTCCGGCTTCCAGGGTCCGCCCGCGGGCTGCGAGTCGATCCAGGCGACGTCGCCGCAGATCGGCACCGTCTCCGTGCAGTACGCCGCGCTCGACGTGCCCGACCTCGGCGACGGCGCCGCCGGCTTCTCCGTGACCACGACCGTCGCGGGCCCCGACGGGCAGCAGATCGCCGTCCCGGCCCTGATCGGGGCGGCCCAGGACGGCGAGCGGGCGCTGGTGCTCGTGAGCACGAGCGTCGCGGGGGACCCCCTCGACCCGGCCGGGTTCGCCGGCCTGCTCGAGGAGGCCTTCCGGGTGCAGGCCGACGCCCTCGACTGAGGGAGGACCCTCCTGCCCCCCACCACGCGCTCCGCGCGCGGCGGACCCCTGCAGGAGGGCCGTGTCCACAGGGGGCCGGGCGGTCCACAGGTGGGCGCAGGCACCGGCTGGAGCCGCGTCCGCGCCCCAGGGTCGGCCGCGTGGACCAACCCCCGATCCCCGTCATCCGGCTCGGCGACACCGGTGAGGTCGCCGCGGCCCTGCCGCACCTGCTGGGCTTCCGGCCAGCCGAGTCGCTCGTGCTGGTCAGCCTCCGCGGGCCCGGCGGCAGCCGCGTCGGCCTGACCGTGCGCGCCGACCTCCCGCCCCCGTACGCGGCCGCGTCCCTGGCCCGCGCGCTCGCCGCGAAGGTGGTCACCGACGACCCCGCCGCGGTGCTGCTCGCGGTCGTCTCCGACGCCCCCGACGTGGGCGCGGTGCCCGTCCTCCGGGTGGACGACGGCCCGCCCCAGGCGTGGCCGGAGCTGCCGCACCGCGACGTCGTGCACGAGGTGGTGCTCGCCCTCGACGCGCGCGACGTGCCCGTCCGCGAGGCGCTGCTCGTCCGGGGCGGCCGGTGGTGGGACTACGACTGCCCGTACCCCTGCTGCGTGCCGGGCGCGGGCACCCCTGTGCCGGACGGCGACAGCCCGCTCGCGGCGGCCGCGGTCGCCGGCGGCGCGGTGCTCGCCGCCGACCGTGCCGCCCTGGCCGCCCGGATCGCCGCCCCCGACGGCCCCGCCGCCGCGGCCATGGCCGACGCCTGCCTCGGTGCCGGGCGGACGCACGCCGCACGCCTGCGCGCGCTCGGCGTCGCCGCC
This sequence comes from Geodermatophilus sp. SYSU D01119, assembly GCF_054049975.1. Lineage (NCBI taxonomy): Bacteria > Bacillati > Actinomycetota > Actinomycetes > Geodermatophilales > Geodermatophilaceae > Geodermatophilus > Geodermatophilus sp. SYSU D01119. Next base: position 21,686 of record NZ_JBJGYL010000027.1, read on the forward strand.
GTCGCCGCGGAGGGCGACGCCGCCGTCGCCGAGGCGGCCGCCGCCTGCCGGCCCGGGCCCGACACCGCCGGCACCCGGCTGCCCGACGGGCAGGTGGCCGCCGTGCTGTGGGCGCTCACCGTCCCCGACGTCCGCGACCGGGCGCTGGCCCTCGCGCTCGGCGAGGACGCCGCGGCCGCCGAGGTGCTGTGGACCGAGTGCACCCGCCGCGCGCCGGTACCGCTCGACGGCGCCCCCGCCACGCTGCTGGCGGTCAGCGCCTGGCTGCGCGGCGACGGCGCGATGGCCAACGTGGCGCTGGAGCGGGCGCTGGCCGCCGACCCCGAGGCACGGCTGCCCCAGCTCCTCGCCGAGGGGCTCGAGGCGTGCGTGCGCCCGGCCGACCTGCGGGCGCTGATCAGCCGGACGGTCGCCGCTTCCCGGTGACGTGCAGGAACGGCCGCCCCTCACGGACCCGGGCCGAGCGGAGCGAGGTCGGGGGAGAGGGGTGGTCCTCCGTCAGACCAGCTCGGGCCGCCGCCACTCCTCGCCGAGGACGTGCTCGGCGAGGAAGGCGATCACCGTCTCGTACCAGACCGTCGCGTTGCCGGGGGTGAGCACCCAGTGGTTCTCGTCGGGGAAGTACAGGAACCGCGACGGCACGCCGCGCTTCTGCAGGTCGTACCAGAGGCGCAGCCCCTCGCCGATCGGCACGCGGTAGTCCTTGTCGCCGTGGATGACCAGCATCGGCGTGCGGATCGCGTCGGCGAAGCGGTGCGGCGAGTTCTGCTCGTACCGCTTCGGGGTCGCCAGCGGGTCGCCCCACTCGCGCTCCCAGTAGTAGGCGGCGTCGGTGGTGCCCACGAAGCTGTCGAGGTCCCACAGGCTGGCGTGGGTCACGATCGCCCGGAACCGGTCGGTCTGCGTGGCCACCCAGTTGGCCATGTAGCCGCCGAAGGAGCCGCCCATCGCCGCGGTCCGGTCGGCGTCGAGGTCGGGCCGCTCGAGCGCGGCGTCCACCGCGGCCATCAGGTCGGTGTAGGGCGCGCCGCCCCACTCGCCCCAGCCGCGGCGGACGAAGTCCTGCCCGAAGCCCTGCGACAGCGCCGGGTTGGGCAGCAGCACGGCGTAGCCGCGGGCGGCGAGCACCCACGGGCACCAGCGCCACGACCACGAGTTCCAGCTCATCAGCGGGCCGCCGTGGATCCACAGCAGCAGCGGGGCCGGGCTCTCCGCGGAGGCGCCCTCCGGGAGCACCAGCCACGACTGCACCTCGGCCCCGTCGGCGGCGGTGGTGCGCACCTCGGTCAGCGTGCCCGGCAGCGGGCCGACCGCGCCCGGCGCGGGCAGCGGGTCGGGGTGCTGCCCGGTCGCCACCGGGTCCAGGCGCACGGGCACCGGCGGCTCGTCGTAGGCCGAGCGCAGGGCGTAGAGGGCGCTGCCGTCGCGGGCCACCTGCAGGTCGCTGTAGGCACCGTCGGTGGTCAGCCGCACCGGGGCACCGCCGTCGACCCCGACGCGGAACAGCGCGTGCCGGCCGTCGTCGTCGGCGAGGAAGTAGACGGCGGTCCCGTCGGCGGAGAACTGCGGGGCGCTGGGCCACCGGTCGAAGCCCTCGGTGAGCTCGCGGGCCCGGCCGGTGGCCGACTCGACGAGCAGCAGCGTGTAGTCCGGCGGCTCGGCGTAGGTGGTCAGCGACTCGCGCACGCAGACCACGGTGGCGCCGTCGGGGGAGAAGGCGCCGGAGTGGACGTCGGCGAGCGGGTCGTCGACCAGCACCCGGCTCTCCCCGGTGGCGGTCTCCACGGCCACCAGCCGGGTGCGCCGGCCGGCCGGGCCGTCGGGCACCTGCTCGTGCCGCAGCGCGAGCGTGCCGTCGGGGGAGAGGGCCACCGACTCGCCGGCCCCGATCGGCGGGGCCGCGTCGGGCGTCAGGTCGCGCAGCTCGACCGGGGCGGGCGCCTCGCCGGCGTCGCCCTCGGCCGGCAGGGCGCCGGCCCAGAACAGGTGCGGCGCGGTGGGGCCGAGGTCGGCGTCCCAGTACCGCACCGGGTAGGTGTCGTGGAGGATCGCCGACACCCCGGCGTCGCGCCGGGCCTTGCGCCGGGCCTCGTCCTCCTCCGCGTCCGCGGCCCCGGGCGAGGTGGCGGCCACGACGACGACCTCGCCGCTGTCGGCCGCGACGGCGAACCCGCCGATGCCGGCGGGCCGGGTGACCACCGGGCGGGCCTCCCCGCCGCCGGGCGGCAGCGCCCACAGCGCCGGCTTCGGGTCACCGGCGTCCGGGCCGGCGGAGGGGTCGGGGCGCGCGGAGACGAACAGCAGCGTGCCGTCGGGGGCGAACGCGGGCGCGGACTCCCCGGGCGCGCTGCGCGTCTGCCGCCTCGGCGCGCGCTCGCCGGCCGGGTCGACCTCCCACAGCGCCGACTGCCACTTCTTCCGCTCCGGGTCCAGGGTCTGCACCGACACCGCGAGCCGGGTGCCGTCGGCCGACAGCGCCAGGCCGCCGACCCGCGGGAGGGCCACGAAGTCGGCGAGCCGCTCGAAGGGGGTCGCAGCCTCCACGGGGACGTCGGTCGGGGGTTCGGGCTGGCTCACCGGGGCTCCTCGCGGGGGTGGTCGCGGACGCTGGCGGACGCGCGGCCCCACCGTAACGAGCAGCGCCCGGCCCCTCCGCCGGAGCGGGGGACCGGGCGCCGGTGACGTGCTGGAACGGCCGCGCTGCAGGGGCCCGTGCCGAGCCCGCGAGGCGTGGGGGGCAGCGGGGTCCGCCCTCAGAGCTGGACCGCGGCCTCCGCCGGGGTCAGGTCCTCGTCGAGCGCGGCGACGAACAGGTGCTGCGCGACGCCGTGCGGCAGCGGGTGGTCGTCGACGGTGATCGTGCCGTTCGCCGAGCGGGCGACCACCGTGGCGCCGGGGCGCACGCCGAGGTCGGCCAGCCGGCGCAGCAGCTCGCCGTCCTCCTGCAGCTGCTCGCTGATCCGCCGGATGACCACCCGGCGGCCGTCGGCCGTGGCCGTGGTGGACAGCAGCGTGAGGGCGTCGAGCACCGCGGAGGTCTCCCCGCCCAGCGCGTCGAGGCCGGGGATCGGGTTGCCGAACGGCGAGACCGTCGGGTTGCCGAGCAGGGTGAGCAGCTTGCGCTCCACCGCCTCGCTCATGACGTGCTCCCAGCGGCAGGCCTCCTCGTGGACGTCGGCGTAGTCCAGGCCGATGACGTCGACGAGCAGGCACTCGGCCAGCCGGTGCTTGCGCATGACCGCGGTGGCCAGCGCCCGCCCGGTCTCCGAGAGCTGCAGGTGGCGGTCGCCCTCGACGGTGAGCAGCCCGTCGCGCTCCATGCGCGCGACCGTCTGGCTGACCGTGGGGCCGCTCTGGTGGAGGCGCTCGGCGATGCGGGCCCGCAGCGGGACGATCCCCTCCTCCTCCAGCTCGAAGATCGTGCGGAGGTACATCTCCGTGGTGTCGATGAGGTCGTTCACAGGCACTCCTCCGTGTCGGTGCCGATCCTACGGGCCCGGCGCCACCCCGACGGGCCCTCCGCGGGGGTGCCGCGGGCGCGCGGCGCAGGTCACGCCGGAGGCGCGGGGAGGGCGGCCCGGGGGCACCGGCGGTAGCGTCCGGGCCGGGGACGGCCCCGGGACGACGGCGTCCCGGCGGCGGGTCCCGACGTCGACAGGAGGGCCCGTGAGCGACTCGGTGGCCGTCGTCTGGGACGACGCGCTGCTCGGCTACACCATGGGCGGCGACCACCCGCTGCACCCGGTGCGGCTGGACCTGACCATGCGCCTGGCCGACGGCCTGGGCGTGCTGTCGAGCCCGCGGGTGGAGGTCGTGCGGCCGGAGCCCGCGGGGGAGGACCTGCTCACGCTGGTCCACGACGCCGACTTCCTCGAGGCGGTGCGGCGCGCCCCCACCGACCCCGACGAGCGCTACGGCCTCGGCACCACCGACAACCCCGTCTTCGAGGGCATGTACGACGCCGCGGCGCTCGTCGTCGGCGGCAGCGTGCAGGCCGCGGAGCTGGTGCACAGCGGCCGGGCCCAGCACGCGGTCAACATCTCCGGCGGCCTGCACCACGCCATGCGCGACCGGGCGTCGGGGTTCTGCGTCTTCAACGACGCCGCGATCGCCATCGCCTGGCTGCTCGGCCAGGGCTACGAGCGGATCGCCTACGTCGACCTCGACGTGCACCACGGCGACGGCGTCCAGGCCGCCTTCTACGACGACCCGCGGGTGCTCACCGTGAGCATCCACCAGACGCCGCTCACCCTGTGGCCCGGCACCGGCTACCCCGAGGAGACCGGCGACCCCGACAAGGCCCTCGGCAGCGCGGTGAACGTCGCCGTCCCCAACGGCACCGACGACTCCTCCTGGCTGCGCGCCTTCCACGCCGTCGTCCCGGGGGTGCTGCGCGCGTTCGCGCCGCAGATCCTGGTCACCCAGTGCGGCTGCGACGCCCACCACGAGGACCCGCTGGCCGACCTCGCGCTCACCGTCGACGGCCAGCGCGCCAGCTACCGGGCCGTGCACGACCTCGCCCACGAGCTCTGCGACGGCCGCTGGATCGCCCTCGGCGGGGGCGGCTACGGCCTGGTGCGCTGCGTGCCGCGGGCCTGGACGCACCTGCTGGCCGAGGCGGCGGGGGAGCGGCTGGACCCGGTGACGGCGATCCCGCAGTCCTGGCGCGACGACGTCGTCGCCCGCGGGCTGCGCGCCCGCCCACCGACGCACATGACCGAGGGCGGCTACACCGGCTTCTCCGCCTGGGACCCGTTCACCGAGTCGCGCGTCGACCGGGCCATCGCCCGCAGCCGCAAGGCTTCCTACCCGCTGTTCGGCCTCGACCCGGACGACCCCCGTGACTGAGCCGCAGACGGCACCCGCGCCGGCGCTCGCCGCGGAGGAGTCCGCGCCGCTGCCCCCGGCGCACTGGGAGGCCGACATCATCGCCGCCGACGGCGGCACGGTGCACCTGCGCCCGATCTGCCCCGAGGACGCCGACGGGCTGACCGGGCTGATGGACCGCAGCTCCGACCAGACCCGCTACTACCGGTTCTTCGGGCCGATGAAGCGGCTCTCGGACAAGGACCTGCACCGCTTCACCCACGTCGACCACGTCGACCGGGTCGCCTTCGTGCTGCTGCTCGGCGACCAGCTGATCGGCGTCGGCCGCTACGACCGCTACCCGAACACCACCGACGCCGAGGTCGCCTTCCTCATCGAGGACGCCCACCAGGGCCGCGGGCTGGGCTCGGTGCTGCTCGAGCACCTGGCCGCCGCCGCCCGCGAGCGCGGCATCACCACCTTCGTCGCCGAGGTGCTCGCCCAGAACGCCCGGATGGTGCGGGTCTTCCTCGACGCCGGCTACCAGCCGCGCCGCTCCTACGAGGACGGCGTCGTGCACCTGACCTTCCCGATCGCGCCCACCGAGACCTCGCTCGCGGTGGCCTACGAGCGCGAGCAGCGCAGCGAGTCCCGCTCGATCGCACGGCTGCTCACGCCGGGCTCGGTCGCGGTCGTGGGCGCCAGCAACGACGAGGGCAAGATCGGCAACCTCGTCCTGCGCAACCTGCTCGACTACCGCTTCGACGGGCCGGTCTACCCGGTCAACCCGAACACCCGGCACGTCCGCGGCGTCCCGTCCTACGCGTCCATCGAGGCCATCCCCGGCGACGTCGACCTCGCCGTGGTCGCCGTCCCCGCCGACGAGGTCGCGGGCGTGGTCGAGGCGTGCCGGCGCAAGCGGGTGCGCGGGCTGGTGGTCATCTCCGGCGGTTTCGGCGAGACCGGGCCCGAGGGGCGCGCGGCCGAGCGGGCGCTGGTGGCCTCGGCCCGCGCCTCGGGCATGCGGGTCGTCGGGCCCAACTGCCTCGGCATCGTCAACACCGACCCCGCGATCCGGCTCGACGCGAGCCTCGCCCCGCAGGTGCCCGGCCGCGGCCGGGTCGGGTTCTTCGCCCAGTCCGGCGCGCTCGGCGTCGCCCTGCTCGAGCGGGCCCGCAGCCGCAACATCGGCCTGTCCAGCTTCGTCTCCGCGGGCAACCGCGCCGACGTCAGCGGCAACGACCTGCTGCAGTACTGGGCCACCGACCCCGGCACCGAGGTCGTGCTGCTGCACCTGGAGAGCTTCGGCAACCCGCGCAAGTTCGCCCGGCTGGCGCGCACCGTCGGCCGCACCAAGCCGGTGGTCGCGGTGAAGAGCGGCCGGCACGGCGGGCTCGCGCCGGGCCTCGCCGGCACCTCGGTGGCGGTGCCCGAGCAGTCGGTGGCCGCGCTGTTCGCCTCGGCCGGTGTCATCCGGGTGGAGACCGTCGCCCAGCTCTTCGAGGTCGGCATGCTGCTGGCCCACCAGCCGCTGCCGCCCGGCGACCGGGTCGCCGTCGTCGGCAACTCCACGGCGCTCGGCGTGCTCGTGGCCGACGCCGTCCTCGACCAGGGGCTCGCGCTGGCCCACGAGGCGCCGGTCGACATCGGCACCGCGGGCAGCCCCGAGGCGTTCCGCGCCGCGCTGCAGGAGGCGGTCGACGACGACGGGGTCGACGCCGTCGTCGCGGTCTTCCTCCCGCCGCTGGTGCGCACCTCGCCGGAGGCCTACGGGCGGGCGCTGCTCGAGGTGTCCCTGGCCTCCGACAAGCCGGTGCTCGGCACCTTCCTGTCCGCCGAGGGCCTGCTCCCCGAGCTCACCGTCCCCGACGCCGACGGCATGCCCGCGCGCGGCTCGGTGCCGTCCTACGCGACACCCGAGCGGGCGGTCATCGCGCTCGCCCGCGTCGCCGAGTACGCCCGCTGGCGGCGCCGCCCGGTCGGCACCGTGCCCGACCTCCCCGACGTCGACGTCGACCGGGCGCGGTCGGTGGTGCGCGGCGCGCTGGCCGGGTCGCCGGGCGGGCGCGCGCTCACCGACGACGAGGTGCTCGCGCTGCTGGCCGCCTACGGGGTGCCGCTACTGGGGACCCGCACCGCCACGACGGCCGACGAGGCGGTGGCCGCCGCCGACGCGATCGGCTACCCGGTGGTGCTCAAGTCGACGGCGCCGTGGCTGCGGCACCGCACCGACCTCGGCGGGGTCCGCCTCGACCTCGGCGACGCCGCCGCGGTCCGCGCCGCGTTCGAGGCCATCCCCGCCGGCGACCCGGTCATCGTGCAGGAGATGGCCGCCCCCGGGGTGGCCACGGTGGTGGAGATCGTCGACGACCCGTCGTTCGGCGCGCTGGTGAGCTTCGGCCTCGGCGGCGTGGCCACCGAGCTGCTCGGCGACCGCGCCTACCGCACCCTGCCGCTCACCGACCTCGACGCCGCCGAGCTGGTCCGCGCCCCGCGGGCGTGGCCGCTGCTCGACGGCTGGCGCGGCGCCGAGCCGGCCGACGTCGCGGCGCTGGAGGACCTGCTGCTGCGGGTGGCCCGGCTCGCCGACGACCTGCCCGAGGTGCTCGGCCTGACGCTGTCACCGGTCATCGCCGGGCCGGCCAACCCCTGGCACGGCGGCCGGTCGCTCGTGGTCGCCGGCGGCACCGTGCGCGTCGGCCCGCCGACCGCCCGGGTCGAGCCGGGCCCCCGCCGCATGCGCGACTGAGGACGTCGTCGGCGGGCCCCGACGACGTCCTCGGCCGGCTACCTCCGCCAGAACAGGTGGTGCGTGACGCCGCTCGGGCTCGGCACGACGTCGCGGTGGAAGCGGTCGAGCAGCTCGTCGGGCGAGGCCCACAGCCGCGAGCCGGCGCCCAGCTCGAGCGGGGCGACCGCGACGTGCATCGTGTCGACGAGGTCGGCGTCGAGGAACTGGCGGATCACCGAGGCGCCGCCACCGAGCCGCACGTCGAGGCCGCCGGCCGCCGCGCGGGCCTTCTCCAGCACCGTGGCCGGGTCGCCGTCGACGAAGTGGAACGTCGTGTCCGACAGCGTGAACGACGGCCGCACGTGGTGGGTCATCACGAACACCGGCGTGTGGAACGGCGGCTCGTCGCCCCACCAGCCCTGCCACTCGAGGTCCTGCCACGGGCCGCGGTGCGGCGAGAACTTGTTGCGGCCCATGATCTCGGCGCCGATGCCGTGCGAGAAGTCGCGGACGAGGAGGTCGTCCAGGCCGCGGGTGCCGCCGGGCGCGCTGCGGTTCGGGAAGCCGGCCGTGGCGACGGCCCAGGCCATCAAGGTCATGGGGTCGGCGTGCCCGAACGGCCGCTCCAGGCTCTGGCCCTCGCCCGCTCCGTACCCGTCCCGGGAGACGGTGAAGTTCTGCACCCTCAGCAGCTGGGTCACGGTTCCTCCTCGGGATCGACGACGGGCAGACCGCCGCCGGCCCCGGAACTCATCGGCGCCCTCCGCACCGGCCCGGCTCAGGGGCGGCGGCCGGTGAAGGCGAGCAGCTTCGCCGCGTCGTCGGCGTCGTCGGGGACGGGCACCCGCGGGCCGTAGTGCCCGCTGCTGCGCAGGGCGGCGTCCCACGGCTCGATGCCGGCGAGGAACGCCGAGGCCTCGGCCGCGTCGATCGTCTCGTCCTGGCCGGTGGCGCGGGCGAGGTCCCAGGTGTGCACGAGCAGGTCCATGAGTCCGGTCATGGCGACCAGTTCGGCGAGCGTCATCTCCCCGGCCCGGGTGCTGGTGGGCCGGGAGGCGAGGTCCGGGTCGGCGAGCAGGGCCCGGATCGCGGCGTCGGCCCCGTGCCAGGCGCCGGCCGGGTCGTCGTCGGCCGAGGGGAGGGCGGGCACCGGCAGGCCGACCGCGGGGAGGTAGAGGGCGGGCATCCACTCCACCAGGTGCCGGACGACGTCGCGGGCCACCCAGCCCTCGCACGGCGCCGGGTCGTCCCAGCGGCCGGGCGGGACGCCGTCGACCCTGCGGCCGAGGTCGTCCGCGAGCCTCGCCCAGCGCTCCGCCGTGTCCGCCATGACCAGCCTCCTCAACCGTCCGGTTGAGCACGAGCCTGGCCCGGGGCGCTGCCCCTGTCAACGCCCGGAGACGCCGAGAGCCGGCTCCCCCGCCAGGGGAGCCGGCTCTCGGATGCGCTGCTAGGCCAGGTAGTCGCGCAGGGCGTCGGCGCGCTGCGGGTCGCGCAGCTTGGCCATCGTCTCGCGCTCGATCTGGCGCACCCGCTCGCGGGAGAGACCGAACTGCTTGCCGATCTGCTCGAGGGTGCGGGGCTGGCCGCCGTCGAGGCCGAAGCGCAGCACGACCACGTCGCGCTCGCGGTCCTCCAGCGTGGACAGGACGTTGCGCACGTCGCCCTTCATCATCTGGAAGGCCACCGCGTCCTCGGCGACAGCGGCGTCGGCGTCCTCGATGAAGTCACCGAGGCGGGACTCCTCGTCGGCGCCGACGGTCTGGTCGAGGGAGACCAGGTCGCGGCTGTACTCGAGCAGCTCGGTGACCCGCTCGGGCGTCATGTCGAGCTCGAGGCCGAGCTCCTCGGCGGTGGGCTCCCGCTCGAGCTCCTGGTGCACCCGTCGGCGGGTCCGCACGACCTTGTTGACCTGCTCGGCCAGGTGCACGGGCAGCCGGATGGTGCGGCCGGAGTCGGCCATCGCGCGGGTGATCGCCTGGCGGATCCACCACGTCGCGTAGGTCGAGAACTTGAAGCCCTTGGTGTAGTCGAACTTCTCGACGGCGCGGATGAGGCCGACGTTGCCCTCCTGGATCAGGTCCAGGAACGTCATGCCGTGGCCGGTGTAGCGCTTGGCCACCGAGACGACCAGGCGCAGGTTGGCCTCGAGCAGGTGCCGCTTGGCGGCCTTGCCGTCGACGGCCAGGGCCTTGTAGTCGCGCTGCAGGGCGGGGGTGAGCTGCCGCTCGGCGAGCAGCCGCTCGGCGTAGAGGCCGGCCTCGATCCGCTTGGCGAGCTCGACCTCCTGCTCGGCGGTCAGCAGGGCGGTCTTGCCGATGGTGTTGAGGTACACGCGCACCAGGTCGGTCGACACCAGGCCACTGGTGTCCGGCTCGCGGCGGGGCGAGCGGACCTCGAGGGCGTCACTGGGGGAAGACTGGAGGAGCGTCACGGGATGTCTTCGTCCTTGCCTGTGGTTCGGATGCATCCGGCGGCCCTCGTGGCCGGCGGCGACACCCGCGTCTGGGGGTGGGCCCCCGCTGTCCGGGCGGGAACCCGCTGTTCGTCCGTTGTGGTCCGTTGTGTTACGCCCCGTTCAACGGTCCGCACGGGGCCTGGTGTTCCACACGGACCCGGTTCACAGCGAACCCACAGGCCGTGTGTTCGGTCACCATCCGTACCCGGCCGATCGCGGGGTCAGACCTCCAGCAGCAAGGTCATCGGCCCCTCGTTGACCGACGACACGAGCATCCGGGCCCCGAAGACCCCGGTGGCGACGGCGTGCGCGCGCCGCCGGAGCTCCGCGACGACCTCCTCCACCAGCGGCTGGGCCACCTCCCCGGGCGCGGCGTCCTGCCACGACGGACGGCGTCCCTTGCGGGTGTCGGCGTAGAGCGTGAACTGACTCACCACGAGCACGGGCAGGCCGAGGTCGCCCGCCGAGCGCTCACCGTCCTCCGAGGGGAACACCCGCAGCTCCGAGATCTTCCGGGCGAGCGTCCGCGCACGGGCGTCGTCGTCGTCCCGGCCTGCGCCGACGAGCGCCAGCAGGCCCGCGCCGACCTCCCCGACGACGGCGCCGTCGACGGTCACCGAGGCCGAGGTCACCCTGCTCACCACCGCGCGCACCCGGTCATCCTGCGCGTCCGCGCGGGCGCGGGCCGCGGCGGCCGTCCTGGACGCCTGCGACCCGGGAAGGTTAGGCTCGCCTATCTCGATCCCGGGGAGGGTCCGTGGGGCTGCGACTGCCGCTCGGTCAGGTGACCGTGCTCATGGGTGCCGAGCGCACCCGCCGGCGCGTCATGGGCGCGCTCGACGACAGCACGGGCCGGTGCGCCGGCGGGCACGGCTCGGTCGCGGTGCAGCGGCTGTCGTCGTCGCGGGACGAGGGCGTCGCGCCGCGGCTCGCGTCCGTGGCGGAGGCCCGTCGCGGCGGCGCCGCGATCGTCCTGGTCGACCGGCTCACCGACGGGCTGTCCGCGGCCGACCGGCGCAGCGTGCTGAGCGCGCTGCGCGGCGTCGCGGGCCCCGGGCGGGCCGTCCTGGTGGACGACGCCGACCCGGTGGCCGCGCTCTCCTTCGCCGACGGCGCGCTGCGGTCCGGCGCAGACGGCGGCCTGTCGCTCGAGCCCGTGGAGGGCCCGGACAGCGGTCTGGACTACCTGGCCTCGTAGGTCAGGCAGTCGGCGGCGTCGGCGCCGGCTCCGACGCGCACGCCGGGGGCCGTGCACTCCAGCTGCTGGTTGTGCACGCAGTCGGAGCGGTGGCACGCGCCGACGAGGCCGGTGCGGTCGAGGCCGCCCCGGAAGGAGATCTCCACGAAGGTGCCGCAGTGGGCGTGGTCGCCGCCGATGGTGATGGCGCCCGCGTGGCAGCTCGACTCCGCGTTGTAGGAGCAGCTCGACACCGAACAGTCCTGGACCTGGGGCAGTTCCTGCATCGTCGTCATGGCCACAGGGTGACACCTCGCGCGGGTGCCCGCCAGCAAGCTGAGGCTGCCCTGACCTGCACGGACGGGTCCCGGAGGACCCCCGCAGGAGGCGTCCGCGAGACCCCTCCGCCGTGACCGGGCGGCGGGCTCAGTGGAGGGCGGCGTCGGCCGGGCCGGTTGCCCACCGGCGGAAGCGGACGGTCAGGCCGGCCCGCGTGGGCGCGCAACAGTACGGGCCCGCACCGACCGGCACGCCCGCCGGGAACGGGGCGACGCGGACCAGGCGGAAGGGCTCGTCGTCGACCCGCGCCCGCACGGTCACCGCGTCGCCGGCCCGGCTCGCGCGGACGGTCACCCGCCGCCCGGCCCACCCCGGCACCGGCGCGACCGACCAGTCGGAGCGGCCCAGGGTGACGACGGCGCCGGCCTGCAGCGCGCCGTCGGACACCTCGACGCCGGCCTTGAGCCAGGTCTCCGCGCCGGCCCGCAGCACGAGCCCCGCCTGGTCGAACTGCTCGCCGAAGTCGGCGCCGAAGGAGACCTCGACGGCGCCCGGGTCGGCCAGCGGGGCGAGCAGCGCGTGCGCGTCGTCGTGCACGAAGCCGTAGGCGGTGTGCCGCCAGGCGTCGCTGCCCGCGGCCGCGGTGACGAGCAGGTCCGGGCCCTCCTCCGACACGGCGACCGGCGGGGTCGTCCACGTCCCGGCGGACCAGGGCAGGGACTCCGTCGTCGCCTCTGTCGTCATGGCGCCACGCTAGGCCGCGGGCCGCGCCGTGGGATCGCCGGTCCGGACCGGCGGGCGACCGCCCCGGACCGGGCTGCGGCACCATCTCCGGTGTGCCGACCCTCCGCCTGACCCAGGACCCCGCCGCCGACGAACTCCTCGGCCGCGACCCGCTCGCGCTGCTGCTCGGCATGCTCTTCGACCAGCAGTTCCCCATGGAGCGCGCCTTCGCCGGGCCGCGGCTGCTCGCCGACCGGATGGGCGTCGACGAGCTCAGCGCCGCCGCCCTCGCCGACGCCGACCCCGACGCGCTGCTGGCCTGGTTCCAGGGGCCGCCGGCCGTGCACCGCTACCCGGGCTCCATGGCCCGGCGTGCGCAGGCGGTCTGCCGGCTGCTCGTCGAGCGCTACGACGGCCGCGCCGACGCGCTGTGGTCCGACGCCCCCGACGGCGCCACGCTGCTGCGCCGCATCGGCGAGCTGCCGGGCTTCGGCGCGCAGAAGGCGAAGATCCTCGTCGCGCTGCTCGGCAAGCAGTACGGCGTCACCCCGCCCGGCTGGCGGGAGGCGGCCGGCTCCTACGGCGAGGAGGGCTCCCGCCGGTCGGTCGCCGACATCACCGGCCCGGAGTCGCTGGCCGAGGTCCGGGCCGCCAAGCAGGAGGCGAAGAAGGCCGCGAAGCGGGCGGGGGAGGCCGCCGCCGCGGCGCGCTGACCCGGCGCGCTGACCCGGCGCGCTGACCCGGCGCGCTGACCCGGCGCGCTGACCCGGTGCGCCGACCCGGCGCGCCGAAGCGGTACCCGATCGTCTGCCCGGGGGCGGGCACGGGCCCCCCGACGGTGGCACCATGGGAGCCGGACCGGGAGATGCCGGATTGCCCGCCACCGGATGGCGGGCAACAGGCCCAGCACAGGCGACACCGTGCCGTCTCTGTCCCCGATCCACGGAGGGATGGGTGCACGTGGCCTCGAGCCAGCAGTCCGCGCGAGCCCGCAGGGCCGAGCCGGTGCTCATCACCCAGGCGGAACCGAGCCTGGTGGAGCAGCACGCCGCCCGGAAGAAGCGGTACGTGCTGACCATGGCCGTCCGTGGCATCAGCCTGGTGCTGGCCGCGGTCTTCTACCAGACCGTCTGGTTGATGATCATCTTCGCGGTGCTCGGCACGGTGCTGCCGTGGATCGCCGTCGTCATGGCCAACGACCGGCCGCCGAAGAAGAAGCTCGACGCGCACCGCTACGTGCCGCCGCGGCCCGACCGCATCCTCGAGGCCCCCGCCCGCGAGCGGCGGGTCATCGAGGGCGGCCGCGTCATCGACGGCTGAGCCTCAGCGGGCGCCCGCCCGCGCCACCACCCCGGCGGCGCGGGCCAGGCCCGCGTCGAGCGCGGCGGCCGGGTCGCCGCCGGGCGCGGCGAGCCACACCGCGAGCAGGCCGGCGGTGAAGGCGTCCCCGGCGCCGGTCGTGTCCACGACGTCGGCCGGGTGCGCCGGGCGGTGCACCAGCACGTCGCCGGCCGCCCACAGCGCGCCGTCGGCCCCGAGGGTCACCGCCACCGCCGGGTGGGCGGCCGCGAGCGCCCGGGCGGCGTCGGCCGGGTCGGCGCAGCCGGTGAGCAGCCGCGCCTCGTCGGCGTTGGGCAGCAGCAGGTCGGCGCCCGCGGTGTCGGCGAGCCAGCGCTCGACGCCGTATCCGGTCAGCGGCCCGGTCGACGCCGGGTCCACCGACACCGTGCACCCCGCCGCCCGCGCGGCGGCCAGCGCCGCGAGCCCCGCCGCCCGGGGCCGCTCGTCGAGGAGCGTGTAACCCGACAGGTGCAGGTGCCCGCCGGGTCCGGGGGCCGGCACGTCGCCCGGCCGCAGGTCGAGGTTGGCGCCGCGGTCGGCGAGCATGCTGCGCTGCCCGCCGGGCTCGACCAGGCTGACGATCGTGCCGGTGGCCGCGCCCGGCACCGTGCGCAGCGCGAGGCCGACGCCGGCCGCGGTCAGCTCGGCCACCAGCGCCAGCCCGGCCGGGTCGTCGCCGACGCAGCCGGCCAGCACCACCGGCGTCCCCAGCGCGGCGAGGTGCACGGCCACGTTGGCCCCGGCCCCGCCGCCGCGGCTGCGGATGGCCGCCGGCCGGTCGGAGCCGGGCGCCGGCTCCCCGGACAGCACCGCGACGACGTCGGTGGCGACGTCGCCGACGACGACCACCGGCCGACCGGTGCTCAGCGGGCCGCCCCGGCCAGCGCGGCGGCGATCCGCCCGGCGAGCTCCGCGTTGCGCAGCACCAGCCGCACGTTGACCTCCAGCGTCGCGCCCCGGCTCTCCCGGTGCAGGTGGTCGAGGACGAACGGCGTCACCGCCTTGCCGCGCACCCCGGCGGCCTCCGCGGCGGCCAGCGCGCCCGCGATGACGCGGTCGTGCAGCTCGGTGTCCAGCTGCTGGTCGGCCGGCAGCGGGTTGGCGACGACGACGGCGCCGGGGGTCAGCTCGCGGCGCGCGGCCAGCACGGCGGCGGCCTGCTCGGGGGTGTCGACCGACCAGTCGACGCTGGACCCCGAGTCGGCGACGTAGAAGCCGGGGAACGTCGTCGTCCCGTAGCCGACCACCGTGATCGACAGGCTCTCCATCCGCTCGAGGGTGGCCGGCACGTCGAGGATCGACTTCACGCCCGCGCAGACGACGGCCAGCGACGTGCGCGACAGCGCGGTCAGGTCGGCGGACTCGTCGAAGGTCTCGGCCGACTGGCGGTGCACGCCGCCGAGCCCGCCGGTGGCGAACACGCCGATGCCGGCCGCGGCGGCGAGCAGGGCGGTGCTGGAGACGGTGGTGGCGCCGGAGAGGCCGAGCGCCGCGGCGACGGGCAGGTCGCGCACGCCGAGCTTGGCGAGGTCGGGGTCCTCGCAGACCCGGTCGACCTGCCCGGCGGTCAGGCCGACGTGCGGGACGCCGTCGAGGACGGCGATGGTCGCGGGCACGGCACCGCCGGCGCGGACGGCGGCCTCCACCTCGTCGGCGGCGGCGCGGTTGTCGGGGCGGGGGAGGCCGTGGGCGAGCAGCGTGCTCTCCAGGGCGACGACGGGGGCGCCGGAGTCGAGCGCCTCGGCGACCTCGGGGGAGAGGGCGAGGGGGGCGGGGGCGGCGGCATGACGGGGTTCGGCGCTCACCCTGCCATCATGGTGGGCGACCGACCGGCGCCCGGCCGCGCCTCCCGGCGGGCCGGCCGCCGCCCCGTCACCAGCCTGGGAGCAGCCCGTGAGCCAGTCCGACCTCCTCGAGAAGCCCGACGTCCGCGAGGGCGACACCGGCAACGCCAACGAGGTCTTCCACTACGTCCGCAAGAACAAGATCGCCGAGAGCGCGGTCATGGGGACGCTGGTCGAGGCGCTGTGCGGCGAGGTCTTCCCGGTCACCAAGTCCCCGAAGCCCGGCAGCCCGGTGTGCCCGGCCTGCAAGGAGGTCTACGAGCAGCTCCGCAGGGACTGACCGGCGGGGCTAGTCCCGCAGCCCGAGCCGTTTGGCCTCGGCCTCCAGTTCGGCCGCCCGCCGGCGCTGCGCCCGGCGGGTGTGCCGGCGCTGCGGCGCCGGCCAGCGCTCCTGGACGGTGGCGTTGAGCTCGGCGCCGAGCAGCACCGCCATCCCGAAGAAGAACAGGAACAGCAGGGCCGCGATCGGCGTCGCGAGCGCCCCGTAGGGCAGCGCCGCGACCAGGATGTCGGACACGTACAGCCGCAGCACGGTCGCGGCCACCACGAAGAACCCCACGGCCAGCAGCGAGCCCGGCAGGTGCCGGTGCCACGGCAGCCGCCGGGGCAGGATCACGTGGTAGAAGCTCGTGAGCGACAGGATCAGGCCGACGACGACCACCGGCCAGTAGACGGCGTCGACGAGCACGGTGGCGGTCGGCTGCCAGTCCTGCGGCAGCAGGGCCACCAGCAGCCCGCGCCCCAGTACCAGCAGCGGCAGCATGAGCACGGCGAGCACCAGGCCGATGACGAACAGGTAGAGCGCCATGAGCCGGGTGGCGATCGGCCCGCGGACGTCGCGCTGGTCGTAGGCGATCACGATCGTGTTCATGAACGTCGCCGTCGCCGACGACCCGGCCCACAGGGTGAGCAGGAAGCCGAGGCTGACGACGTCGAGCCGGCCCGACGTCAGGATGTCGTTGAGGGTGGGCCGCACGAGCTGGTCGACGACGTCGGCGGTGAGCACCTCGCTGGAGGCGTTGACCAGCGTGTCCTCGATGGTCTGCACCGAGTCCGCGCCGATCCAGCTGCCGAGGAACCCCAGCGAGCCCAGCAGCGCGATGAGCAGCGGCGGCACCGAGAGGATCTGCCAGAACGCCGCCTCGCCGGACAGGCCGAGGATCCGGTCCTGCCAGGCCTTGGCCACGGTGCGGCCGAGCACCTGCATCGGCACCCGGACGACCGGCGGCCAGTGGTCGAGCCGGCCCGGCGCGGGCAGGTCGGCGCGGCTGGCGCCGGGCGCGCCCTGACCGTCCGCGGGGGCCGCGGCGACGGTACGGCCGTCCCCGGGCGCCTCGCCGGTGCGGGACGGCCCGCCGGCCCGCACGGTGCTCACCGGGCCAGTGTGCACGCCCGGGGCGCCGCCCCGCCGACGCCGGGCGCCGGGGCGGAGGCCACGTCGCCCGGTCGGGCGGGTGCTCAGGACGTCGGCGGGGCCGGCGGGGGGCCGGCGTCGGGCGCCGGGGCGGGCTCGGCCGGCGGCGGGGCGACGCAGCGGATGACCGCCTCCGCCTGGTAGGTCGTGTCGAAGCGCTCGCGGCGGATCTCCGCGCCGGTCTGCAGGTCGCGGAAGACCCGGGTGACCGACACGTCGAAGCCCGGGACGCCGGACTGCGGGATGCAGTCGCCGTCGTCGACCTTCTCCTGCACCGCGGGCTGGCGGAAGTTCGTCCGCGGGCTCTCGATCGCCTCGATCTCGTAGCGCTTGGTCCCGTAGAACGTCACCGTGATCGACCCGCCGGAGGCGCCGGGCGTCCACTGGGTGTCGACGAAGATCCCGGTGTCGGTGTCGTTGCGCCACTGCAGGTCGATCTGGCCCTCGTACACGGTGGCCTCGCGGCCGGCCGGGTAGCGGCTGATGTAGAAGCTGTGCGGCTTGTGGTAGACGTCCTCGAGGCCGCCGAAGAAGACCGCGTTGAACATCGTGGTGGCGAACTGGCTGATCCCGCCGCCGACGGCGGTCGAGAGCTCGCCGCCGCTGATGACGTTGGCCGGCACGTAGCCCTGGGCGGTGCCGCGGGGGCCGGTGTACTCGTTGAGGCTGAAGGTCTCACCCGGCAGCACGAGCGCGCCGTCGACCTCCGCGGCCACCACGCGGATGTTGGTGCCGCTGGCGTTGTTCGTCGTCGTGGTGGTGAAGGAGCTGACCTCCTCCCGGATGCCGAGCGCCTCGGCCTCCTGGGTGGTCAGGTCGGCCGGCACCGGCCCGAGCTGGACGGTGACGGTCCGCGGCGCCGGCTGCGGCAGCACCTCGAGCAGCTGCCCGGCCAGCGCGGCCGGGTCGACGCCGGTGCCGTCGACCGACGGGACGACGCGCACCGCGCCGCCGTCGATCTCGAAGCGGGCGTCCTCGGCCGGCGTCCCGAAGGCGGCGAAGTCCTCGCCCATCGCCGTCTGCAGGGCGGCGGGGTCGACGGCGACGGCGAGCTCGCCGCTGTCCTGCGGGGTGAAGGTGAGCGAGGCCGCGATCGCCTCGACCGGGATCTCCACCGACGTCGCGCCGTCCTCGCCGGTCACCGTGACGGGGGCGGCGAGGGCCGGGGTGACGGTCTCGTCGAGGACGCGCTGCGCCTCCTCGGCGGGCACCCGCACCGGGTCGACGTCGACCGGGAGCTCGATCGGCGTCCGCGGGTCGCCGCCCGCGGCCAGCGCGGCGGTGATCGCCTCGGCGCTGCCCTCGCGGTCGAGCGTGCGGCCGTCGGCCGGCTCGACCAGCGTCGGGGTGGTGCCCTCGAGGGTGATCGTGGCGTCGACCGGCGCGCGGTCGACCTGCGTGGCGATCGTGTCCACCTGCGCGGCGAGCGCGCCCTCGTCGCCGGTGATGACCGGCTCGACCTCGCGGTCGGAGAACAGCGTGACCAACCGCGTCCACGGGGCCAGGGGCTGGTCGTCGGCGGCGTCGACGGTCGCGTCCACGTCGAGCGCGATGCCGGCGACGGCGGGGGAGAGGGTGGCCTCGACGTCGTCGGCGACGACGACGTGGTCGGCGGCCACCCGCGGCGCCAGCTGCTCCTCGAGCGTGCTCGCCGCGGCGGCGGGGGAGAGCCCGCCGACGTCCACGCCGGCGACGACGGTGTTGCGCGGGACGTCGCCGCCCGCGACGAGCAGGTCGACGCCGTAGGCGGCGCCGAGGACGGCGAGCAGGCCGACGGGTGCGAGCACGGCCGGGCGGCGCCACAGCGGGCGGCGGGGCGCGGGGGCCGCGGCGGGCGACCCGGCGGGCCCCCCCGGACCGGCGGGACCCCCCGGACCGGCGGGCCCACCCGGACCGGCGGGCCCACCCGGGCCGGCCGGGACGTGGTCGCCGGCCGGGCCGGCGGCGGGCACCGGGGCGCCGAGGGTGACGGTGTCGGAGGCGTCCGCGGCGGGGCCGGCGACGGTCTGGGCGGTGGGCTCCGCGGCGGGGACGGCGGCCGGTGCGGCCCCGGCGGGCGCGGCCTCCGTCGCCGGGCCGCCGGTCAGCGCGACCGTGTCGTGCACGGGGTCGGGTGCCGACCCGGCTCCGGCGTCGGTGCGGGTGGCCGTGTCGGTGCTCACGTGTGCGTCATCGGCAGCCGGGGCGTCCGGGGTGCCGGCCGGAGGCGTCCCGTCCGCCGCGGCACCCCCGCCGTCCCCGGTGTCCCCGGAGGCCTCAGGGCCCCCGGTGTCCCCGGGGTCCCCGGCGGTCCCGGACGGGACGGGCGCCGGCGGCGGCGCGTCGGGGCCGACCGGCCCGCGGTCGCGCGGGACCGGGCGGGTCTCGTCGGACAGGCCGCCCGGGTCACCCGCTCCGGCGGGCGGCGGGCCCGCGGACGCGGGAGCGGAGGGGGCAGGGTGCTGCTGCATCGGGGGTTCCTCGGGTCGCCGTCGACCGGGGGTCCCCGGGAACGACGGAGCCGCCGGGTCCCCGTCCGCATCGAGCGGCTCGGGGACACCGGCGGCGGCGTCGGGTGAGGGCATCATCGCGGTCAGCGACGATAGCGCCTCGGTCAGGGCACGGAGTGCTACTCGCCGTCCGTCGCGATGATGTCGACGGCGATGTCACGGAGCTTGGTGTCGTACTCCCGGGCGTGGTGCCCGCAGAACACGAGGTCGCTGCCGCTGGCGAGCACGACACGCACCTTGGCCAGTGCGCCGCACCGGTCGCAGTGGAAGGGCACGACCAGGTCGTCGGCGGCGGGGGTCGTCGTCAGCGTCTGGGTCATCTGGGTCATCACTCGCTCTCTACCGCACGGACCCGCGGCTGCGGATCGGCCTCCTGCACAGCGCCAGGATGGACCCCTGTGTTCCCGTTCCTCCCGTCACTGCGGTCGACTCGCCGGGAGTGGTGAGCCGGTGGCCGCTGGGACGGGTGGGTTCAGCAGGGACGTCACTGGTGCGTTGCCGGTCTGTCTGGGGGGTGGTGCTGGTCGTTCCTGTGCGCCGGATGGTGACCGGCTGTGGGTCCGCTGCTGTCTCGACGTCCCCCACGCTACGCCGTCTACCCGGCCGCTGCCTCGGTACACCGCGCCGTCGCCACGGGCGGGTGAGATCGTGACCATCCCGCAACGCGCCGGACACGCGACGACGGCCGGCGCCCCGTGCGGGGCGCCGGCCGTCGTCGGGACGGACTAGTCGAGGTAGTCGCGCAGCACCTGGGAGCGGCTCGGGTGGCGCAGCTTCGACATCGTCTTCGACTCGATCTGCCGGATCCGCTCGCGGGTCACCCCGTAGACCTGGCCGATCTCGTCGAGGGTGCGGGGCTGGCCGTCGGTGAGGCCGAACCGCAGCCGGACGACACCGGCCTCCCGCTCCGACAGCGTCTGCAGCACGCTGGTGAGCTGGTCCTGCATGAGCGTGAAGCTGACCGCGTCGACGGCGACGACCGCCTCGGAGTCCTCGATGAAGTCACCGAGCTGGCTGTCGCCCTCGTCGCCGATGGTCTGGTCGAGGCTGATGGGCTCGCGGGCGTACTGCTGGATCTCCAGCACCTTGTCCGGGGTGATGTCCATCTCCTTGGCCAGCTCCTCCGGGGTGGGCTCGCGCCCGAGGTCCTGGAGCAGCTCGCGCTGGATGCGGCCGAGCTTGTTGATGACCTCCACCATGTGCACCGGGATGCGGATGGTGCGGGCCTGGTCGGCCATGGCGCGGGTGATCGCCTGCCGGATCCACCAGGTGGCGTACGTGGAGAACTTGTAGCCCTTGGTGTAGTCGAACTTCTCGACGGCGCGGATCAGGCCGAGGTTGCCCTCCTGGATGAGGTCCAGGAACGCCATGCCGCGGCCGGTGTAGCGCTTGGCGAGGGAGACCACGAGGCGGAGGTTGGCCTCCAGCAGGTGGTTCTTGGCGCGCTCGCCGTCGCGGATGATCCAGTTGAGGTCGCGGCGCATCTGCGGGGAGAGCTTCTGGCCCTCCTCCTCGACCTGGCGCATCCGCTCGGAGGCGTAGAGCCCGGCCTCGATGCGCTTGGCGAGGTCGACCTCCTCCTCGGCGTTGAGGAGGGCGACCTTGCCGATCTGCTTGAGGTAGGCGCGGACCGAGTCGGCCGAGGCGGTGAGCTCGGCGTCCTTGCGGGCCTGCCGCAGCGCCTCGGACTCCTCCTCGTCGTCCCACTCGAAGTCCCCGCCCTCGGCGGTGCCCTCGGCGGCCGGGGCCTCGGCGGCCTCCGCGCCGTCGGGACCGGCGACGACGGCCTCGTCGATCGTGAGGCCCTCGGCGCCGGCGTCGACCACGGCGACGGCGGAGTCGTCGGAGGCGACCGCGGTCAGGACGGTGCCCTCACCGGCGCCCGGGGAGGGGCTGATGGCCGGCTTGGCCTTGGCGGCGGACTTCGCCGGGGCCTTCTTGCGGGGCGCGGCCTTGGCCGGCGCGTTCCCGGCGACGCCCACCGGCGCGCTGGTCCGGGAGGGTCGGGTGCTCGCGGCGACCGTCTTCGAGCGGGTGCTGCTCGTGACGGCGGCGTCCGGTGCAGGCTTGTCGGCGGGCACTCAGGTTCCTTCCCGTGCTGGGTGCGTCCCCGGGAGCGATCTGGCTCCCGGGCAGCGGCCCCGGGCCGTCGGCCGCGGAGCGGGGAGGCCCCAGGTCCGGTGCGGTGTTTGGCCGCGGTGCGGAGGGGGGATGACTCCCGGCTGGGTGGTGACGGGCTGGGGCGTTTCCATTGTAGCGACGTGACGGCGTGTGACCAGCGCCGCGAACGGCCGGCGCTCGCCCGGAAGGGGCGTGTGCGTCAGGGGTGGACCGGCGCCTCGGTGCCCCGCGCCTCGATCCGCTCCGCCGCGGCGAGGGCGGCGCCGACGATGCCGGCGTCGTTCTGCAGTTCTGCCGGGACCACCGGGGTGCGCGTGGTCAGCAGCGGCACCCACTTGTGCGCCTTCTTGCTCACCCCGCCGCCGACGATGATCAGGTCCGGCCACAGGCCCGCCTCCAGCACGTCGAGGTAGCGGTCCACGCGCGCGGCCCACTCGGGGTAGGAGAGGTCCTCCCGCTCGCGCACGGCGGCCGAGGCGCGGCGCTCGCCGTCGTGGCCGTCGACCTGGATGTGCCCGAACTCGGTGTTGGGCACGAGGTGGCCGTCGACGAACAGCGCGCTGCCGATGCCGGTGCCGAAGGTGAGCATGAGGACGACGCCGTCGCGGCCGCGGCCCGCGCCGTAGCGCATCTCGGCCAGCCCCGCGGCGTCGGCGTCGTTGAGCGTCTCGACCGTGCCGGGCACCAGGGCGGTCAGGCCGGCGTCGACGTCGGTGCCGATCCAGCTCTTGTCCATGTTCGCCGCGGTGTGCGCGACGCCCTTCTTCATGACCCCGGGGTAGGTGCAGCCGATCCGCCCGGTCCACCCGAAGGAGCTCACGATCCCGGCGACGACCTCGTAGACCGCCTCCGGGAGCGAGGGCTGCGGGGTCTCCACCCGCATCCGTTCGCCGATGAGAGTGCCCGCCTCCAGGTCCACCAGGCACCCCTTGATGCCGCTGCCGCCGATGTCCACGCCGAACCCCTGCACGGCGGTCACCCTAGTGACCGGGACCGCACCCGGGGTGGCGGCTCGGGCAGGATCCCCCGGGTGAGTGCCCCCGTGCCGCCCGCCGACCTGCTCGACCTCGCCGTCTCGACCGCCCGGGAGGCGGCGGAGCTGATCGTCCGCGAGCGCGGGTCGGCCGCGTCCGCCGTCGACGTGAAGTCCAGCCCCACCGACGTCGTCACCGCCGTCGACACCGCTTCCGAGCGGCTGATCACCCGCCGGCTGCTCGAGGCGCGGCCCGACGACGGCCTGCTGGGGGAGGAGGGTGCCGACCGCGCGGGCACCAGCGGCGTGCGCTGGGTGGTCGACCCGATCGACGGCACGGTCAACTTCCTCTACGGCCTGCGCGGCTACGCCGTGTCCATCGCCGCCCAGGTCGACGGCGCCACCGTGGCCGGCGCGGTGCTCGACGTGCCCACCGGCGACCTGTTCACCGCCACGGCCGGCGGCGGCGCCTGGTTGTCCACGCGGGAGGACCCGGAACCGGTGCGGCTGACCGGCAACCGGCCGGACTCGCTCGGACAGACGCTGGTGGCCACCGGCTTCGGCTACCGGGTGGAGCAGCGGCGGGCGCAGGGCGCCGTCGTCGCGCAGCTGCTGCCCGAGGTGCGCGACATCCGCCGGTACGGCTGCGCGTCGCTGGACCTGTGCGCGGCCGCGGCCGGGCGGGTCGACGCCTACTACGAGCTCGACCTCAAGCCGTGGGACCACGCGGCGGGCGCGCTGGTGGCCGCCGAGGCGGGCCTGGTGGTCACCGGGCTGCCGGGGCGGCCGTTCGCCGAGCCGATGGCGGTCGCGGTCCCCGAGACGGTCGCCCAGCCCCTCCTGGAGCTGCTCGACCGCCTCCATCCGTGACGTGCTGGTACGGCCCCGTCCAGAGGCTCACCCCGAGCCTGCGAGGGGTGAGGGGGACGGGGTCCTTCAACAGGCGGCCTCGGCGCTGGCGATCGGCGTGAGCGTCGCCGCGACCTCCTCGGGCGTGGCGAGCGCCTGGAACTCGGGCCCGATCACCAGGTCGACCGTGGCGGTGGCCCGGGTGTCGAGCAGGTCGCCGGCGCCGGGGAGGAACAGCGCCAGGTAGCGGGCCGCGTCGTTGCCCCGCGGGCCGTGCCGCACCTCGCCGGTGCCGGTGACCTCGCGCTCGGTGGGGTCGTTGGCGATCTCCTCGACGACGAACCCGCGGGCCTGCAGCTCGGCGGCGACGGTGTTGGCCAGCCCGCCGCGGTCGGTGGCGTTGTAGACGCGGATCGACAGCGTGCTGGGGTCCAGCGACGGCGGCGCGGCGGCGGCCGTCTCGCAGGCGGCCTCGGCGGCGTCGGCGCGCGCCCCGGCGTCCTGGAAGACCTTCCACCACACGCCCAGCGCGGCCAGCGCCAGCACCAGCAGGAAGACCAGGGGAGGCAGCAGCCGGCGGTCCCTGCGGCGGCGCACCGGCGGGCTGTCGGTGCTGGTGCTCACGCTCGTCCTCCTCGGCGCCGACCCGCCACGGACCGGCGGGCCGTGCGGGGTCGGATCGGCCGGAGTCTAGGGGCGGCCGGGCGGCTCAGAGGGCACCGTCGTCGAGCGCGGCGCGTCCCAGCTCGACGCACGGGTCGATGCGGTCGGCGTAGCCGGAGGTGTCCTTGCCGGCCATCGCACCGGCCGCCGAGCGGGCGACGATGCCGGCGACGATCGCGGCGAACTTGAAGAAGGCGAAGCCCACGTACCAGTTCAGGTCGTCGAGGCCGACGCCGGCGCGCTGCGCGTAGCGCTCGGCGATCTCCCGGCGGGTGGGGAAGCCGGGCAGCGTCGTCACGGGGGACAGGACCGGGCGCGTCTCGCCGGCCTCGGGCCAGTAGACGAACAGCATCCCGATGTCGGTGAGCGGGTCGCCCAGCGTCGACATCTCCCAGTCCAGGACCGCCCGGATGCCGCCGGGCCGCTCGGGGTCGAGCAGGCAGTTGTCGAGGCGGTAGTCGCCGTGCACGATCCCGGTGCGCTGCGTCTGCGGCACCGTCTCGGCCAGCCGCGCGGCGAGGGCGTCCATGCCGGGCCGGTCGCGGTCGCGCGTGGCGTCCCACTGCTTGGTCCAGCGGCGCACCTGCCGGGCCAGGAAGCCCTCGGGCCGGCCGAAGTCGTCGAGGCCCACCGAGGAGGGGTCGACGGCGTGCAGCTGCGCCAGCACGTCGATCAGGCCGTCGCCGATCTGCCGCCGCAGCTCCGGGGTGTCGGCGTAGCCCTCCGGGATCGCGTCGACGACGTGCAGGCCGACGACGCGCTCCATCACGTAGAACGGCGCGCCGAGGACCTCCGGGTCGGTGCACAGGTGCAGCGTCCGCGGCACCGGGACCGGCGTCGGCCCGAGCGCGCTGATCACCCGGTGCTCCCGGGCCATGTCGTGGGCGGTGGCCAGCACCGCGCCCGTGGGCGGGCGCCGCAGGATCACCGCGTCGTCGGCGGACCCGCCCGCGGGCGTGACGACGTACGTGAGGTTGGACATGCCGGCCGCGACGAGGTCGACGGTCACCTCCCGCCAGCGCTCGTCGCCGAGGGCTGCGGCGAGGTACGGACCGACGACGGTGGGGTCAGCTCCCACGGCACTCGACACGCGCCGCAGGGTAACCTCCGGCACTCCGCTCCCCGACCCGCCCGTCCGGGCCCCGATCCGCGGCCCAGGAACGGCCGATGTGTCCCGTGCCCGCGCGTGGGCACAAACCGGGACCGCACGGCGTTGGGGGGCTGCCGGTCCGGCGCGGACGGCCCCCCGGGGTCGTCCGGCAGCCGGTCCGGACACAGTCCAGCGGCCGCCCCGTGCGGCCGGCCAGGACGCCGGCGGCCACCGCCGCCGGCGCTCGCCGCGGGCGCGCCCGCGAACGACCCCGGAGGAGGGGCACACCCCATGGCCACCGACTACGACGCCCCGCGCCGCAACGAGGCCGACGAGCTCGGCGAGGACTCCCTCGAGGAGCTCAAGGCCCGGCGCGCCGAGGCGCAGTCCAGCTCGGTCGACGTCGACGAGACCGACTTCAACGAGAGCCTCGAGCTGCCCGGCGCCGACCTGTCCAACGAGGAGCTGACCGTCCGCGTCCTGCCCAAGCAGGAGGACGAGTTCACCTGCTCGCGGTGCTTCCTCGTGCAGCACCGCAGCCGCCTGGCCGCCAGCCGCGGCGGCGAGAACTACTGCCGCGACTGCGCGGCCTGATCCGCCGCCCGATCGGCGGCATGACCGGCGACGGCGTGCGGCGGGACGCACGGGGAGGGAGCAGACGATGACCGAGCACACGAGGCGGACGGCTGCGCCCAGGGACGTCCCGCCGCCGCGGCCCGTGCAACGGGTCGAGGGGCCGGCGCCGGAGGAGACCGGCGCCGGCTGGCTCGATGCCGACACCGGTCTCGGCCGCGCCGCCCGGGCGCTCGCCGACGCGGTCTCCGGGCTGCTCGGCGGCGACACCGACGCCGATGCCGATGCCGACCGCGCCCCCGGCGCCACCCCGCCCGGGGAGGGGCGCCGCTCGACGGCCGGCCTGCTGCGCGACGTCGTCGGCGCGGTCGCGTCCGCCGCCGCGTCCACCGCCGCGTCCGCCGGTCGCCGGCAGGAGCCGGCCGAGGCGGGCGACGACGACTCCCGCGGCCCCGGCACGGTCCTCGGCGAGCTGCTCGCCGCGGCCGCGCCCCGGCTACCCATCCGCGACGCGGCCCGGATCCGCGCCGCCCACCCCGGGCGCTCGGACGAGGAGATCGCCGACGCGCTCACCACCCGGGCGGCGCGGATGACCGCCGCCGTCGGCGCGGCCACCGGCGGGCTGTCGGCGGCGCACTGGTTCGCGCCGCCGTCGCTGGTGGCCCTGCCGCTCGAGCTCGGCGCCGAGACGCTGCTCACCGCCGCCGTCGAGGTGGTGCTGCTCGGCGAGCTGCACGAGCTGTACGGGCGCCCGGCGCCCGGCAGCGACCGCGAGCGGGCCGCCGCCTACCTCGCGAGCTGGACCTCCCAGCGCGCCGTGGAGGGCGGTGCCCGCCAGGGGATGGGCACCGTGCTCGGCACCGCGGGCTTCCGGGCGCTGCGCCGCCGCCTGTCCCGCCGGCTGGCCCGCAACCTCGGGTCGGCCGCGCCGCTGCTCGTGGGCGCCGCACTCGGCGGCCGCGGCAACCTCAAGGCGACCGAGACCCTCGCCCGGCGCGTCCGGTCCGACCTGCGCCGCCGCGACGCCTGAGCACCGCGGTTAGGGTCGCCGTCGTGCCCGAGCCCGCCCCTGCACCCCCTCCGCTCGACGTCCCGGTGCGGCTCACCGGCGACGGCGCGCAGCCGCCCCGCTACGCCCTCCCCGGCGACGCGGGCGCGGACCTGACGCTGGCCGAGGACGTCGTCCTGGCGCCGTTCCAGCGGGCGCTGGTGGGCACCGGCGTGGCCGTGGCGATCCCCGAGGGGTATGCCGGGTTCGTGCACCCGCGCTCGGGCCTGGCCCACCGGCACGGGCTGAGCCTGGTCAACGCGCCGGGCACCATCGACGCCGGCTACCGGGGGGAGATCAAGGTGAACCTGGTCAACCTCGACCCCGAGACGCCGCTGACCCTGCGCCGCGGCGAGCGGGTCGCCCAGCTGGTCGTGCAGCCGGTGGTGCAGGCGCGCTTCGTGCCGGTCGAGGAACTGCCGGCCAGCGTCCGCGGCGAGGCCGGTCACGGTTCCACCGGCCGGGCCGCGGGAGAGGAGGCCTGAGATGCCCTTCGGACGACGGCGCAACCGGATCGACCGCAGCCTGCGCGAGCGCGGGGTGCCGCCCGAGCCGCAGCACCGCGAGCGCGACGTGGAGGAGACCTCCGGGCCCTGGGACGCCGCCGACGCGCCCGACGACGGCCGGCCCCGCATCGACCTCGGCGCGCTGCGGCTGCCCGCGCTGCCGGGCACGGAGCTGCGGGTCGACCTCAACCAGCAGCAGAAGGTCATCGGCGCGACGCTGCGCTACGGCGACTCGCTCCTGCAGCTGTCGGCGTTCGCCGCGCCGCGTGCCGCCGGCATCTGGGACGACGTCCGCGCCGACCTCGCCCGCAGCGCGTCGGGCCAGGGCGGGCGGCTGACCGAGGTCGAGGGCCCGTTCGGCCCCGAGCTCGCCGGGAGCGTCGTGGTCACCCCGGCCGCCCAGCCCGGTGGCCCGCCGCCCAAGCCGCAGCGCCGCGCGGCCCGCTTCCTCGGCGTCGACGGCCCGCGGTGGTTCCTGCGCGGCATGATCAGCGGCCCGGCGGCGGAGAGCCCCGAGGCCGCGGCCGTGCTGGAGGAGGCGTTCCGCCAGGTGGTCGTCGTCCGCGGCACCGACCCGATGCCGGTGCGCGAGCAGTTGCCGCTCACCCTCCCGGCCCAGGCCGCCGAGCAGCTGGCCCGCCAGCAGCAGGCCGCCCAGGCCCAGGGCGGACAGGCCCAGGGCGGGCAGGCGCCGGCGGTCCGGCCGCAGGCCCCGCGGACGCCGCCCGCGGGCCCGCCCGCGTGAGCACCCGCACCCTCGCCTACGGCCCGCACCCCGACCAGTTCCTCGAGCTGACCCTCCCCGACGGGGACGGGCCGGCGCCCGTGGTGGTCGTGCTGCACGGCGGCTTCTGGCGGGCCGCGTACGGCGTCGAGCTCGCCCGGCCGCTGGCCGCCGACCTGGCCGCGGCCGGGTCCGCCGCCGTCGCCGTCGAGTACCGGCGCCTGGGCAGCGGCGGCGGGTGGCCCGCCACGCTGGAGGACGTCGCCGCCGCGATCGACGCCCTCGCCGGCGAGGCGGGGCTCGACCTCGGCGACGTCACCGTCGTCGGTCACTCCGCCGGCGGTCACCTGGCCGCCTGGGCCGCCGGCCGCGGGCGGCTGCCCGAGGGCGCCCCCGGCGCCGCGCCGCGGGTGCGGGTCACCGCCGCGGTGCTCCAGGCCGGCGTGCTCGACCTCGAGCGCGCCGCGGAGCAGGAGCTCGGCCGCCGCGCGACGCAGGAGTTCCTCGGCGGGGAGCCCGGCGAGGTGCCCGGCCGCTACGCCGCGGCCGACCCGGTGCGGCTGCTGCCCACCGGTGCCGACGTGCTGTGCGTGCACGGCACCGGCGACGACGTCGTCCCGCCCGAGCAGAGCGGGCGCTACGCCGCGGCCGCCCGCGCGGCCGGCGACCGGGTCGAGGTGCGCCACGTGCCGGGCGGGCACCGCGACCCGATCGACCCGGCGGGGGAGGGCTGGGCGGTCGTCCGGAACTGGCTGCGGGAGCGCGCCGCAGCGCGCCGTGACCGCACTACCCTGGAGCCGTGACACAGACGCGTCCCGGTGGCTGGCTCGCGCGCAGGCTGCAGCGGCTGACCGCCGACGACTCCACGCTCGACGCGCAGGAGCTGCGCGCCGAGGCCGACCGCGCCGGCTGCGAGCCGGTGAGCTCCTGTCGCAAGGGGGCGGTGGTCACGGTGACGGGGCGGCTGAAGTCGGTCGTCTACACCCCGCGCGAGACCGTCCCCACGCTGGAGGCCGAGCTGTTCGACGGCTCGGGCTCGGTCACCCTCGTGTGGCTGGGCCGGCGGCGCATCCCCGGCATCGAGCCGGGCCGCACGCTCACCGCGCGCGGGCGCTTCGCCAACTTCGACGGCCGCAAGGTCATCTACAACCCCTGGTACGAGCTGAGCGCCGGGTGACCTCCCCGGCCGACGACGACGGCCGGCGCGACCCGGGGGGAGCAGCACCGCAGGAGCAGACCGGGGACGCCGGCAGCGGCCTGACCTTCGACCGCCACCTGGTGCTCGAGCAGCTCGGCGGCTGGCGCGGGATGGTCGACGCGACGCTGCCCACGGTGGCGTTCATCGTCGCCAACGCGATCGGCGACCTGCGCACCGGCATCTGGTGCGCGATCGGCGCGGCGCTGCTCGTCGTGGTCTTCCGGCTGGTGCGGCGGGAGAGCCTGCAGCAGGCCTTCAGCGGCCTGTTCGGCGTCGCCGTGGCCGTCGCCATCGCCGCCGCCTCCGGGCAGGCGCGCAACTACTTCGTCCCCGGCATCATCCGGAACGCCGTCATCGGCGTGGTGCTGCTCGGGTCGGTGCCGCTGCGCTGGCCGCTGGTCGGCGTGCTCGCCGAGTTCCTCGCGCCCAGCCACCTGGGG
Organism: Geodermatophilus sp. SYSU D01119; assembly: GCF_054049975.1. NCBI lineage: Bacteria > Bacillati > Actinomycetota > Actinomycetes > Geodermatophilales > Geodermatophilaceae > Geodermatophilus > Geodermatophilus sp. SYSU D01119. The sequence continues at coordinate 51,133 of NZ_JBJGYL010000027.1, forward strand.
TCGATGGCCGCGCACTCGCTGCCCGGCCTGCGCCGCCGCGTCGACACGGCCCGCGCCCGGCTGCACCACCAGCCGCCGCCCCCCGAGCCCCCGCCGGGCGCCCGCCCGGCCGACCCCGAGCCCGAGCGGCACTGGCGCGACGACCCGCGGGTGGTGCGCGCCTACGGCTGGCTGACCGTCATGTGGGCGGTCACCTTCCTGCTGCGGGTGGCGGTGCAGACACCGCTGTACCTCGCCAACGAGGAGGACCTGCTCGGCGTCGCCTCGCTGGTGCTCGGCCTGCCGGTCACCGCCGCGGCGCTCGCGGTGACCCTGTGGGTGGTCGCCCGGCTGCACCGGCACCGGGTGGAGACCGATGGAGGACCTCGTCCTCCCCGCCCTCCGCAGGTCCTCGGCGGGTCCCTGGACGAGGCCGGGAGAGCCGAGCACGAGGGCCCCGCGCGCTAGGCGGAGCGGCGGACGAACTCCACCGTCGCGGCGTCGACCTCCGCCGGGTGCGAGGCGCTGAGGAAGTGCCGCCCGCCGTCGACGACGCGCAGCTCGGCGGCCGGGCTGCCGGTGAACAGCCGGATCTCCCGCTCGGCGTTGGCCACGGAGTAGACGGTGTCCTCGGTGCCGTGCAGCCACAGCACCGGGCACCGGACGTCGTCGAGCCGCGCGTGCAGGCCGTCGCGGTCGCGGAGGTTGACCGTGCTCAGCCGCAGGCGCCGGCGCCCGTCGTCGCCGGCGTAGTGCTCCTGGTGCCGGGCGTGCCAGAAGGCCCGCTCCTCATCCGTCACGTCGGGCCCGAGGCCCTCGGCGAGGACGGCGTCGACCAGCTCGGTCGGGATCACCCAGTCCTCGCCGACCGGCTCGGCGAGGGCGTCGATCGCCGGGCTGCAGAAGGCGACGCCGTCCCAGCAGCCCAGGTCGCGGCTGCGCGGGCTCTCGGCGTCCATGGAGGTCCCGAGCACGACGATGCCCCGGACGCTGCGCGGCGCCAGCAGCGCCATCCGCGCGGCGATCCAACCGCCCTGCGAGGTGCCCAGGACGAACGCCTCGCCGACGCCGAGCGCGTCGAGGACCTGCAGGGCGGCGAGCGCGGTGTCCCAGTAGGTGAAGTGCGCGTACCCGGCGCGGGTGCGGCCGTGGCCGTAGGGCTCGACGGCCAGCAGGTTCGCCGCGGCGGTGAGCTCCCCGTCGGCGAACTGCGGGCGGTAGAGGTCGGCGGACGTGGTGAAGGAGTTGACCAGCACCACGGTGGGCCGCGACGGGTCGAGGGGACCCGCGGTCCGGTACCCGACGGTCGAGCCGCCCAGGTGCGGCACGGCAACGGTCTGCGTCTCGCTCATCGAGCCCTCCTCGCCGGTGCCCGGCGGCCGTCCGCCCGGACCGGCGCCATCGTGGCCGCGCGCCTCGACGTCGGTCAACGGGCGCGGGTCAGCGGCGGGGGGTCACCGGCAGGGGGTCACCGGCGGGGGGTCACGTCCCGGCGGGGGAGAGCACCTGCTGCAGCTGCTCCTCGACGTCGGCGTGCGTGATGAACAGCAGCTCGTCGCCGACCTCGAGCGGCTCGTCGGGTGTGGGGGTGATGACCCGGTCGCCGCGCAGCATCGCCGTCAGCACCGTCTCCCGCGGCAGCGGCACCTCCCGCAGCGGCCGGCCGGCCCAGGGGGTGTCCTCGGCGAGGGTGATCTCCACCAGCGTCGCCGCGCCCTTGCGGAAGCTCATCAGCCGGACGACGTCGCCGACGGTCACCGCCTCCTCCACCAGGGCGGCGAGCACGCGCGGGGTGGAGACGGCGACGTCGACGCCCCACGCCTCGGTGTAGAGCCACTCGTTGCGCGGGTCCTTGACCCGGGCGACGACGCGGTTGACGGCGAACTCCGTCTTGGCCAGCAGCGACACGACCAGGTTGGCCTTGTCGTCGCCGGTGGCGGCCACCACGACGTCGCAGGTGGCCAGCTGGGCCTCCTCGAGGGAGGACACCTCGCAGGCGTCGGCCTGCACCCACTCCGCGCCGGGCACCGAGCGGGCGCGCACCTTGCGCCCGTCCTTCTCGATGAGCATCACGGTGTGCCCGTTGGACAGCAGCTCCCCGGCGATCGACCGGCCGACCGCGCCGGCGCCCACGATGGCCACGCGCATCAGGCCCTGCCTCCCTCGGGGGACTCGATGGTCTGGTGCACGCGGTCGGAGATCTCGTCGGTGGCCGCGACGACGAGCTGGTCGCCGTCCTGCAGCACGGTCGACGGCGTGGGGAGCTGCGCGTCGCCGAAGCGCACCAGCCAGGCCGCGCGGGCGCCGGAGGCGGCCTCGAGCTCGGCGAGCTTGCGGCCCACCCAGGCGTCGGTGACCGTCACCCGCATCAGCAGCACCTTGCCGGTGGGCTCGCGCCACAGCTCGCTGACCTTGACCGACAGCAGCTCGCGCAGCAGCCGGTTCACCGTCCAGGGCACCGTGGCCACGCTCGGGATGCCCATGCGCTCGAACACCTCGGCGCGCTTGGAGTCGTAGATCCGGGCGACGACGTGCTGGACGCCGAAGGTCTCCCGGGCCACCCGCGCGCTGATGATGTTGGAGTTGTCGCCGCTGCTGACCGCGGCGAAGGCGCCGGCCGAGTCGATGCCGGCGTCGAGCAGGACCTGCCGGTCGAAGCCCAGGCCGGTGACCTGGCGCCCGCTGAACTCCGGTCCCAGCCGGCGGAACGCCTCGGGGTCCTGGTCGATGACGGCCACGCTGTGGCCGATCTGCTCCAGGCGCCGGGCGATCGCCGAGCCGACACGGCCGCAGCCCATGACGACCACGTGCACGTGTGGCTCCCTCGGTCCTCGTGGCCGCGGACCGTCCGCCCGCGTGCCGGGCGCGAAGCTACACCCGCTCCGGGACGCGGGGCGCCCGCTCCCCACCCGGGTGGGCGAGCCGCCCGGCGCGTGCGGCACCGGGTGCCCCGGCGTCCGTACCATCGCCGCCGTGCCCAAGCTGTCCGACCTCGGGCAACTCCCGAAACGGCTCGTCCTGGGCCGACCGGTCCGCAGTGACCGGGCCGGCGAGTCGCTGCTCCCGAAGTCCCTCGCGCTGCCGATCTTCGCCAGCGACCCGCTCTCCTCGGTGGCCTACGCCACGCAGGAGATCCTCATCGTCCTGACCCTCGCGGGGACGGCGTTCCTCTTCCTGGCCCCGTGGCTGGCCGTCGTCGTCGTGCTGCTGCTCGCGACGGTGGTGCTGTCCTACCGCCAGGTGGTGCACGCCTATCCCTCGGGCGGTGGCGACTACGAGGTCGCGATGAAGAACCACGGCCAGTTCGCCGGGCTGACGGTGGCCAGCGCGCTGCTGGTCGACTACGTGCTCACCGTGGCCGTGTCGGTGTCGGCCGGCACCGACAACATCATCTCGGCGTTCCCGTCGCTCAACGAGCACCGCGTGCTCATCGCCGTCGGCCTGGTCGCCCTGCTGGCCGCGACCAACCTGCGCGGGGTCCGGGAGTCGGGCAAGACGTTCGCCGTCCCGACCTACCTGTTCGTGGCCGGGATCATGGTGATGATCGTCACCGGGCTGATCCGCGACTTCTTCACCGCCTCCCCGGTGGTCGCCGAGAGCGCCGCCTGGTCGGTCCTCCCCGAGGACGGCTACGACAACCTGGGCGGCGTCGCGCTGGTGTTCTTCGCGCTGCGCGCCTTCGCCTCCGGGTGCACCGCGCTCACCGGCGTGGAGGCGATCGCGAACGGCGTCCCCGCCTTCCGGCCGCCCAAGTCGCGCAACGCCGCGACGACGCTCGCGCTCATGGGCGGCATCGCGGCCACGATGTTCGCCGGCGTCACCGCGCTGGCCCTGCTCGGCGACGTCCGGTACGCGGAGAACACCTGCGACCTCGTCGGCTTCCCCGGGAACTGCGAGACCGACCCGCAGCGCACCGTCATCGCCCAGCTCGCGGCCGCCACCTTCGGCGGGGACACCTCGGTCGGCTTCTTCTACATCCAGGCGGCCACCGCGCTGGTCCTCATCCTCGCCGCCAACACCGCCTTCAACGGCTTCCCGCTGCTGGGCTCGGTGCTCGCGCAGGACCGGTTCCTGCCCCGCCAGCTGCACACCCGCGGCGACAAGCTCGTCTACAGCAACGGCATCCTGCTGCTGGCCGGCTTCGCGGCGCTGCTCATCGTCGCCTTCGAGGCCGACCCCAACCGGCTGATCCAGATGTACATCGTCGGGGTCTTCACCAGCTTCTCGATCGGCCAGTGGGGCATGGTCCGGCACTGGAACCGCGAGATCCGGCTGTCCGACGACGCGGCCGAGAAGCGGCGGATGCGCCGCTCGCAGGTCATCAACACCATCGGCGGCAGCCTGACCTCGATCGTGCTGGTGATCATCGTGATCACCAAGTTCACCCGCGGCGCCTACCTGGTCATCCTCGTGATGCCGGTGCTGTTCCTGCTCATGAAGGCGATCAACCGGCACTACTCGCACGTCGCCGAGCAGCTCGTCCCCGACAGCGACGCCCGGCTGCTCCCCAGCAAGGTGCACGCGATCGTGCTGGTCTCCAAGGTGCACAAGCCGACGCTGCGGGCGCTGGCCTTCGCGCGCGCCACCCGGCCCGACGTGCTCACCGCGCTCACGGTCAACGTCGACGACGCCGACACCCGCGGGCTGCAGGCCGACTGGGACCGCTACGACATCCCCGTCCCGCTCACCGTGCTGGAGTCCCCGTACCGGGAGATCACCCGGCCGGTCGTCGACTACGTCAAGGCGATCCGCCGGGCCAGCCCGCGCGAGCTGGTCATCGTGTTCGTGCCGCAGTACGTGGTCGGGCACTGGTGGGAGAACGTGCTGCACAACCAGAGCGCGCTGCGGCTGCGCGCCCGGCTGCAGTTCCAGCCCGGCGTCATGATCACCACGGTGCCGTGGCAGCTGGAGAGCTCGGTCGGCCGGGACCCCGACGGCCGCGAGGGCCCGATGCCCGGCGACCTGCGCCGCGGCCTCACCGACGACCAGGTCGAGGCCACGCCCTATGGGTAAGGACCCCGCTGCCCCCCACCGCTCGCACGCTCGCGGCGGGCCCCTGCAGCGCGGCCGTTCCAGCACGTCACCTGACCGGGGTGCGGGGTGGACCGGCCGGGAGTTCGAGGTCGCCGTCGGGCCGGTGGCGCACGGCGGGCACTGCGTCGCCCGGCACGAGGGGCGCGTCGTCTTCGTCCGGCACGCACTGCCGGGGGAGCGGGTCGTCGTCCGGGTCACCGAGGACCGCCAGCCCGGCTACTGCCGCGCCGACGCCGTCGAGGTGCTCGAGGCCGCGCCCGACCGGGTGGAGCGGCCCTGCCCGTACAGCGGGCCCGGGCGCTGCGGCGGCTGCGACTGGCAGCACGTGTCCTGGGAGGGGCAGCGCCGGCTCAAGGCCGACGTCGTCCGCGAGCAGCTCACCCGGCTCGGCCGGCTCGACGCCGCCGACCCGCTGCTGACCGGCCTCGCCGTCGAGCCGCTGCCCGGTGGGCCGCTGCGCTGGCGGTCGCGGGCGCGCTTCGCCGTCGACCGGGACGGCGCGCCCGGGCTGCGCCGGCACCGCTCGCACGACGTCGTCGTCCTCGACGACTGCCCGATCACCGTGGAGCCCGCCGCCCGCGCCGTGCTCGCCCGCCGCTGGCCCGGAGCCGGCGCGGTCGACGTCGCGGTCGACTCCGCCGGGACGGTCACCACCACCCGGCTCGACCGGCGCGGCGCCCCCACCTCCACCCGCGTGCTCGCCGCCGGGCAGGACGTGCCCGTCGAGCCCGCCGGGCGGGCCGGGCGCCGGGCCGCCGGGCGCGACTGGGAGGTCGAGGGCACCGGCTTCTGGCAGGTGCACGAGTCCGCCGCCGACGCACTGGTCGCCGCGGTCACGGAGCTGGCCGGCGCCCGGCCGGGGGAGACCGTCCTCGACCTGTACGCCGGGGCGGGCCTGTTCGGCGGGGCGCTCGCGCCGTCGGTGGGGGAGTCCGGGCGGGTGGTCTGCGTGGAGGCCGACTCCGAGGCGTGCGCGGCCGCGGAGGCCAACCTGGGCGGGCTGCCGCAGGCCGAGGTCTGGCAGGGCGAGGTGGACGCCGAGGGGCTCACCGGCCTGCTCGAGGAGCTGGGCGGCGCCCCCGACGTCGTGGTGCTCGACCCGCCGCGCGCCGGCGCCGGCCCCGCGGTGAGCCGGGTGGTCGCGGGCACCGGGGCGCGCGCCGTCGTCTACGTCGCCTGCGACCCGGCGTCGCTGGGCCGCGACGTCGCCGCGCTCGCCGGCGCCGGGTACCGCCTCGCCGCGCTGCGGGCCTTCGACGCCTTCCCCATGACCGCGCACGTGGAGTGCGTCGCGCTGTTCGTGCCGGCCTGAGGACGCCGGGGCCCCCACAGCGGCCCGCGGCGCGGTAGGCACCGGGCGTGCGGGTCCACGTCGTCACCCATCCCGAGGTCCGGGTCGACCCGGCCGTCCCCGTGCCCGACTGGGGCCTGTCCGACGCCGGCCGCGCGCGCCTGGCGCACCTGGTCGCCCTGCCGTGGGTGCCGGAGCTGACCCGGATCGTGTCCAGCGCCGAGCGCAAGGCCCGGGAGACGGCGGCCGCGCTCGCGGAGGTCACCGGCCTGCCGGTCGGCGTCGACCCGGAGCTGGGGGAGAACGACCGCTCGGCCACCGGCTTCCTGCCGCCCGCGGAGTTCGAGGCGACGGCGGACGCGTTCTTCGCCCGGCCCACCGAGAGCGTGCGCGGCTGGGAGCGGGCGGTCGACGCGCAGGCGCGGGTGGTGGCCGCGGTCGCGCGGGCGGCCGAGGGGGCGACCGGCGACGTCGCCGTCGTCTGCCACGGCGGGGTCGGCACGCTGCTGCTGTGCGCCGTGCTGGGCGTGCCGATCGACCGCCGCTGGGACCAGCCCGGCCAGGGCAGCGTCTGGTCCCACGACCCCGCGACGGGGGCGGGTGCCGGTCCGTGGACCCGGCTCGGGCCGGGCGGTACGGAGCCGGTCGCTACGGTGGGACCGTGACCACCTGGGAGTACGCCTCGGTCATCACGGCCAACGACGCCGAGTCGCAGCGCGCGGGGGTGAGCGTCAAGCTCCCCGGCGGCAGGCTCGAGCGGCAGCAGGGGGACACCAGCTCGGTGCTCAACCGGCTCGGCGGCGAGGGCTGGGAGCTGGTCAGCTACCACTCCAGCGGCGCCGGGACCTGGGGGTTCGAGCAGTTCTGGCTCAAGCGCCCGATCAGCTGACTACGAAGGGTGGGAGGACCACCCCTCCCCCCACGCCTCGCAGGCTCGGCGCGGGCCCCTGAGGGATGGCCGCCCCGGCCCGCCGGTTCGAACACGCGTTCGACATCCGGCAGACTGCCGGTGTGGGAGCGAGCGTGCCGCCGGGCTGGCCGGAGCAGGTCCGGCCGCCGGGCGCGCCGGACTGGGAGCGCTCCGCGGTCACCTGGCTGTTCGACCTCGTGCCGCCGGACTACCGCGCCCACGAGGTGCTCCGCCGCTACCCGGTGCTGCTCGCCCGCATGGCCGCCGACCACGTCGGCGCCGGGCTGGAGGCCGCCCGGGCGGGCTGGCGGACGGTGCGGGTGGAGCTCGCCGACCACCTGCCGCCCGAGGCGATGGAGGCCGCCGTCGCGGCCTACGAGCGCGAGGGTGCCCGGCTGGCGGCGGCCGCCCGCGGGGTGACCGTGGTCGCCGGCGCGCTGCGCGGCGAGGTGTGGGTGCCCCGGCTCTGACCGTCCGGGCCGCGGCTCCGACCGTCCGGGCCGCGGGATGCGGCACCCGGGGGCCCGGACGATCGGCACGGACCCCCGGGGCCCTCAGCCGGTGAGCCGGTCGGCCTCCCGGAGCGCGACCGCCACGGCGCCGAGCACCTCCGCGCGCGCCCCCAGCGAGCCGGGGACGACGGTGAGCTGCTCGGCGGCGGCGGGGATGGCGGACTGGGCGAGCGCGCGGCGCAGCGGTTCCACCAGCAGGTCGCCGGCGGTGCCGAGCTCGCCGCCGACGACGATGCGGTCGGGGTTGAGCACGTTGACCAGCCCGCCGAGGACGACGCCCACCGACGTGCCCGCGTCGGCGATCAGCCGCCGGCAGACCTGGTCGCCGTCCTGCGCGCCGGCCACCAGCGAGCGCAGGTCGGTGTAGTGCGGCGCGGCGGTGCGGATCGCGCGCAGCAGCGCGCTGCCGCCGGCGGTCAGCTCGAGACACCCGCGGTTGCCGCAGCGGCACAGCGGCCCGGCGGGGTCGAGGCTGACGTGCCCCATCTCCCCGGCGGTGCCGGAGGTGCCGCGCAGCAGGCCGCCGTCGAACACCAGCGCGCCGCCGACGCCGGTGGCCATCTTCAGGTAGATCGTGGAGCGGGAGCCGGTCCCGGCGCCCCAGCGCACCTCGGCGAGCGCGCCGAGGTTGGCGTCGTTCTCCACCACCACCGGCATGCCCAGCCGCTCCTGCAGCGCCGGCCCGGGGGTGCGGCCGGACCACGTCGGCAGGATGTTGGAGCGGACGACGGTGCCCCGGCTGCTCGCCGAGCGCCCGACCACCGGCGTGGGCAGCCCGACGACGCCGCCGACGACGTCGCAGGTGCAGGCCCCCACCCGCGCCAGCTCCTCCTCCACCTGCCCGGCGACCGTGTCGAGGACGGCGTCGGCGCCGAGGTCGGCCACCGGCAGGGAGGTGACCTCCTCGGCCACGATGCGGTGGGACAGGTCGGCGACGGCGGTGCGCACGTGGGTGCGCCCGATGTCCATGCCGACGACGAGCCCCGCCCGGCGGGTGAGCTGCACGAGGCCCGCGGGGCGCCCGCCGGTCGGCAGGGCGTCGGAGGGGTCGGCGGGGGCGACCAGCCCGCGGTCGACGAGCTCGGAGACGTAACCGGACACCGTCGCCCGGGACAGGCCGGTCTGCTCCACCAGCTGGGCGCGGGTGGCGGGGCCGGTCACCCGCAGCGCCTCGACCAGCCGGCGCGAGGGCCCGGTCAGGTCGGGCAGCCACGGCCGGGGGTCCATCCCGTGATCGTGAGCACACGGTCGCCTTCTGTCAATCACCGACGGAACGGGCGTCCTCCCGCGGGGTGCCGGGGTCGGCGGGCGACGGAACGGTCCGCCCGGCTCCGCTTCGCCAGGAGGGAGCACCCGTCGCGCGACTACAGTGGGTCGGCGGCCCCGTCGACGAGCCGTGTCCCTGCCGCCGACAGAGAGGACGACGCCGCGCCGTGTCGCTCCTGCGCTCGCTCCGCGACCCCGCCGACCTCCGGGCGCTGCCCGCCGAGCGGCTGCCCGCGCTGGCCGCGGAGATCCGTGACGCGCTGGTCACCAGCGTGGCCCGCACCGGCGGTCACCTCGGCCCCAACCTCGGCACCGTCGAGCTGACCATCGCCCTGCACCGGGTGTTCGAGTCGCCGCGCGAGCCGATCGTCTTCGACACCGGCCACCAGGCGTACGTGCACAAGATGCTCACCGGCCGCGTCGAGGGCTTCGACCGGCTGCGCCAGCGCGGCGGGCTCTCCGGCTACCCGAGCCGCGCCGAGAGCGAGCACGACTGGGTGGAGAACAGCCACGCCTCCACCGCCCTGTCCTACGCCGACGGGCTCGCCAAGGCCCACGCCGTCCGCGGGGACAAGCGGCCCGTGGTCGCCGTCGTCGGCGACGGCGCGCTCACCGGCGGCATGGCCTGGGAGGCGCTCAACAACATCGCCGCGGCGAAGGACCGCCCGGTGGTCATCGTCGTCAACGACAACGGCCGGTCCTACTCGCCGACCATCGGCGGGGTGGCCGACGCCCTGGCCAGCCTGCGGCTGCGGCCGGGCTACGAGCAGGCGCTGCTGGCCATCCGCCAGGCCCTCCACCGGGCACCGGTGGTGGGCTCGGCGCTCTACGACGCGCTGCACGGGCTGAAGAAGGGCGTCAAGGACGTCCTGGCGCCGCAGGGCATGTTCGAGGACCTCGGCCTCAAGTACGTCGGCCCGGTCGACGGCCACGACGTCGAGGTCCTGGAGTCCGCGCTGCGCCGCGCCCGCTCCTTCGGCGGCCCGGTGATCGTGCACGCGGTCACCACCAAGGGCTTCGGCTACCCGCCGGCCGAGACCGACCAGATCGACGCCTGGCACGCCACCGGGGTCTTCGACCCCGACAGCGGCGCGAGCCCCGCCGTCGCCCGCGACTGGACGACGGCGTTCTCCGACGAGCTGGTGCGCATCGGCGCCGAGCGGGCCGACGTCGTCGCGGTCACCGCGGCGATGCTGCACCCCACGGGCCTGGCCGCCTTCGCCGAGCGGTACCCCGAGCGCACGTTCGACGTCGGCATCGCCGAGCAGCACGCGCTCACCTCCGCCGCGGCCATGGCGATGGGCGGGCTGCACCCCGTGGTCGCCGTCTACTCGACGTTCCTCAACCGCGCCTTCGACCAGCTGCTCATGGACGTCGCGCTGCACCGCCAGCCGGTCACCGTCGTCCTCGACCGGGCCGGGGTCACCGGCACCGACGGCGCCTCGCACAACGGCATGTGGGACATGTCGATCTGCTCGGTCGTGCCGGGCCTGCGCCTGGCCGCGCCGCGCGACGAGCCCACGCTGCGCGAGGCGCTGCGCGAGTCGCTGGACGTGACCGACGGGCCCACGGTCGTGCGGTTCCCCAAGGGCACGCCGCCGGTCGACATCCCGGCGCTGGAGCGGCGCGGCCCGGTCGACGTGCTGCGCCGCGGCGAGCGCGACGACGTGCTGCTGGTCGCCGTCGGCTCGATGGTGCCGACGTGCCTCGCCGCCGCCGAGCGGGCCGCCGACCACGGCATCGGCGTCACCGTCGTCGACCCGCGCTGGGTCGTGCCGGTGCCCGCCGAGCTGGTGGAGCTGGCGGGGGAGCACCGGCTGGTGGTCACCGTCGAGGACGGTGGCCGCGCCGGTGGCGTGGGCACCCTGCTCAGCCGCGAGCTGCAGGACCGGGAGGTCGACGTCCCGGTGCGCACCCTCGGCCTGCCGCAGGCGTTCCTCGAGCACGGCAGCCGCGGGCAGGTGCTCGCCGACGCCGGCCTCACCGAGCAGGACGTCGCCCGGCGCATCGCCGAGTGGACCGCGGTGGTCACCGAGCGGGCCGAGGGGCAGCCGGCGGCCGTCGAGCCGGTCGACGGCGCCCAGCAGTGACCGGGCGGGTCCCCGGGCAGGTGATCGCCGAGATCCAGGTCGCGCCCTCGCCGGCCGGCACGCCCGACGACCCCCACGCCTTCGTGGAGGCCGCCGTCCGGGTCATCCAGGCCTCCGGCCTGCACTGCGAGGTCGGGGCGCTGGGCACCACGCTCGAGGGCGACGCCGACGCAGTGTGGGCCACGCTGCGGGCCGCGCACGAGGCGATGCTGGCCGCGGGTGCCACCAGCGGCATCTCGCACGTCAAGGTCGCCTCGGTCGACCGCACGATCGAGAGCCTCACCCGCAAGTTCCGCTGAGCCCCCCGCACGATCAGGCCGCCTGGTCGTGCTGCGTCCTGGCTCACCGCCGGACGTGCGGCAGGACGCGCCGCGGTGAGCCAGGACGGCGCCAGGACGGCCCCGCGACGACGGACGGCCCGGGCCCCACGTGGGGACCCGGGCCGTCGTCGTCAGCGCCCTCAGGCGGGGAGGCTCGCCACCCCGCGCGGCAGGAACCGCTGGCCGGTCACCTTCTCGGAGACCCCGGCGCGGTCGAGGTACGCGGAGATGCCGCCCAGCCAGAACGGCCAGCCGGCGCCGAGCAGCATGCACAGGTCGATGTCCTGCACGGCCGCGACGACGCCCTCGTCGAGCATCAGCCGGATCTCCTCGGCCAGCGCCTCCACGGCCCGCTCGCGCACCTGCTCCTCGGGAAGCGGGGAGTCGCCGGCATCGATGCCCTCGAGCTCGGGGTCGACGACGCCCGGCTCGGAGTACACCGACGTCTTGCCCAGCTCGACCATCTTCTTGAGCCCCTCGCCGACGGTGAACCGGTCGGGGAAGGCCTCGTGCATCCGCTCGGCCACGTGCAGGGCGACCGGCGGGCCGACCAGCGTGAGCAGCTCGAACGGCGACATGGGCAGGCCCAGCGGGTCCAGCGCGCGGTCGGCGACGGCCACCGGCGTGCCCTGCTCCACGGCCGAGGTGACCTCACCGAGGAAGCGGGTGAGCAGCCGGTTGACGACGAACGCCGGGGCGTCGGCGGTGAGCACGCAGGACTTCTTCAGCGCCCTGCCGACGGCGAAGGCGGTGGCCAGCGCGGCGTCGTCGGTCTGCTCGGCGCGCACGACCTCCAGCAGCGGCAGGACCGCCACCGGGTTGAAGAAGTGCAGGCCCACGACCCGCTCGGGGTGCTCGAGCTTCGAGGCCATCTCGGTGACCGACAGCGCCGAGGTGTTGGTGGCCAGCACGCACTCGGGGGAGACGACGGCCTCCACCTCGGCGAACACCTGCTGCTTGACCGACATCTCCTCGAACACGGCCTCGATGACGAGATCGGCGTCGGCGAAGACGTCCTTGGACAGCGAGCCGCTCACCAGGCCCTTGAGCCGGTTGAGCCGGTCGGGGCCCAGCCGCCCGCGCTGCGCGACCTTGTCCAGCTCGCCGTGGACGTAGGCCACGCCCTTGTCGACGCGCGCCTGGTCGATGTCGGTGAGCACGACCGGCACCTCGAGCTGCCGCACGAACAGCAGCGCGAGCTGGCTGGCCATGAGGCCCGCCCCGACGACGCCGACCTTGCCGACCTTCCGCGCCAGGCCCTTGTCCGGGGCGCCGGCCGGCCGCTTGGCCCGCTTGTTGACCAGGTCGAACGAGTACAGGCTCGCCCGCAGCTCGTCGCTCATCAGCAGGTCGGTGAGCGCGGAGTCCTCCGCGGCGGTGCCGGCGGTGAACGCCTCGCCGTCGACCCCGTGGCGGGCGAGGTCCAGCAGCTCGACGGCGCGCAGGGCGCCGGGGGAGGCGTTGCGGGTCCGCCCGGCCACGATCGCCCGGGCTCGCTCGATCGCGCCGTCCCAGGCCGACCGGTCCACCTCGGGCCGCGCGACCGTCACGTCGCCGTCCAGGACGCCCACGGCCCACTCGAGCGAGCGCTCGAGGAAGTCGGCGGGCTCCAGGACGACGTCCGCGATGCCGAGCTCCGCCGCCTTCGGCGCGGGCGTCATCCTGTTCTGGGCCAGCGCGTTCTCGACGACCACGGTGACGGCCGGGTCGATGCCGATGAGGTCCGGCAGCAGCTGCGTGCCGCCCCAGCCGGGCACCAGGCCGAGGAACACCTCGGGGAAGGCGACCACCGCGGTGGAGGCGATCGTCCGGTACCGGCAGTGCAGCGCCAGCTCCAGCCCGCCGCCGAGCGCCACGCCGTTGACGAAGGCGAACGTCGGGACGGCCGCGTCCTTGAGCCGCCGGAACACCCGGTGGCCGGTCTCGGCGATCTCCCGGGCGGCCGCGGCGTCGGTCACGGCGGGGACGCCGGAGAGGTCGGCGCCCACGGCGAAGACGAAGGGCTTGCCGGTGACGGCGATCGCCGCCGGTGCCGGGGTGTGCGCCGCGATCTTGTCCAGCGCCGCGTCCAGGGACGCGAGCCCGCCGGGCCCGAAGGTCGACGGGCGGGTGTGGTCGTGCCCGTTGTCCAGGGTGATGAGCGCGAGCTCACCGGACAGCCCCGGAAGGGTCAGGAACCGGACCTTGGCCTCGGTCACGACCTCGTTCTCGAAGACGGCGGTCACTTCGACGCCCCTTCCCAGTTCGGGTTCTCCCAGATGACGGTGGCGCCCATGCCCAGGCCCACGCACATGGCGGTCAGGCCGTAGCGGACGTCCGGCCGCTCGGCGAACTGCCGCGACAGCTGGGTCATCAGGCGCACGCCCGAGGACGCCAGCGGGTGGCCGACGGCGATCGCGCCGCCCCACGGGTTCACGCGCGGGTCGTCGTCGGCGATGCCGAAGTGGTCGAGGAAGGCCAGCACCTGGACGGCGAAGGCCTCGTTGAGCTCGAACAGGCCGATGTCGTCGATGGTCAGGCCGGTACGGGCCAGCGCGCGCTCGGTCGAGGGGACCGGGCCGACGCCCATGACCTCGGGCTCGACGCCCACGAACCCGTAGCCGACCAGCCGCATGCCCGCGGTGAGGCCGAGCTCCTGCGCGACCTCCTCGGCGGCGAGGATGCAGCCGGTGGCGCCGTCGTTGAGGCCCGCGGCGTTGCCGGCGGTCACGTGCCCGTGCGGGCGGAACGGCGTCTTGAGCGTCGCCAGGCCCTCCAGCGTGGTGCCCGGGCGCGGCGGCTCGTCGGCGGTGGCCAGGCCCCAGCCCTGCTCGGCCGAGCGGGTGGCGACGGGCACCAGCTCCGGGCCGATCTGCCCGTTGGCCAGCGCCTTGGCGTACCGCTGCTGGCTGGCCAGGGCGAACGCGTCGGCGCGCTCCTTGGTCAGGTGCGGGAACCGGTCGTGCAGGTTCTCGGCGGTGGAGCCCATGACCAGCGCCGAGCCGTCGACGAGCTTCTCGCTGAAGAACCGCGGGTTCGGGTCGGCGCCCTCGCCCATCGGGTGGCGGCCCATGTGCTCCACGCCGCCGGCGATGGCGACGTCGTACGCGCCGAAGGCGATGCCGCTGGCGGTGGTGGTGACGGCGGTCATCGCGCCGGCGCACATGCGGTCGATCGCGTAGCCGGGCACCGACTTCGGCAGCCCGGCCAGCAGCGCGGCGGTGCGCCCGATGGTCAGCCCCTGGTCACCGATCTGGGTGGTGGCGGCGATGGCCACCTCGTCCACGCGGTCGGCCGGGAGGGACGGGTTGCGGCGCAGCAGCTCGCGGATGACGCGGACGACGAGGTCGTCGGCGCGCGTCTCGGCGTAGATGCCCTTCGGGCCGGCCTTGCCGAAGGGGGTGCGCACGCCGTCGACGAAGACGACCTCGCGCAGCGAGCGGGACATGGGACCTCCGCAGCGGGAACGGGAACCGGCGCGGGCAGGCGCGCGGCCACCCGAGAAGTTACCCGTCGGTAACAGCTCGACCAAGCGCGACCCGGTCCCGGAGGGGCAGGAACCTCACCCGTCCGGAGTGGTCGAGGTCACGGTCCGGCAACGTCGGGGGGGTGCCCTTGCACCGCCTGTGACGCGGCGCGCATAGTGACCGCCGCACTTCTGCGTATTCCCGACGGAACGGTGGACACATCCATGGCGCGACGGCGCACCACGATGACGGCCCTCGCGGCCGCCCTGGTCTTCAGCCTCGCTGCTTGCGGCAGCGACGACAGCGGTAGCGGCGGCAGCGGTGGCGGCGGCGGTGGCGGCGAGGCCGCCGGCAAGGTCGGCGTCATCCTCCCCGACACCGAGTCCTCCCCCCGCTGGGAGAGCGCGGACCGCCCGCTGCTCGAGGCGGCCTTCGAGGACGCCGGTGTCGAGTACGACATCCAGAACGCCGAGGGCGACGCCCAGCGCATGGCGACCATCGCCGAGCAGATGATCACGGAGGGCGTCACCGTCCTCGCGATCGTCAACCTGGACTCCGCCTCGGGCGCCCAGATCCAGCAGCAGGCCGCCCAGCAGGGCGTGGCGACGATCGACTACGACCGGCTCACCCTGGGTGGCTCGGCCGAGTACTACGTCTCCTACGACAACACCGAGGTCGGCCGCCTGCAGGGCCAGGGCCTCGCCGACTGCCTCGAGGCCGGCGGCGTCACCCAGGGCAACATCGCCTTCCTCAACGGCTCGCCCGACGACAACAACGCCACGCTGTTCGCCGACGGCGCGCACGAGATCCTCGACCCGCTGACCCAGTACACGCAGGTCGCCGAGCAGGCCGTCCCGGGCTGGGAGCCCGACCAGGCCGCCACGATCTTCGAGCAGATGTACACCCAGGCCGGCGGCAACATCCAGGGCGTCGTCGCCGCCAACGACACGCTCGCCAACGCCGTGATCCAGACGCTGGCCCGCAACGGCCAGGCCGGTCAGGTCCCGGTCACCGGCCAGGACGCCTCGGTCGAGGGCCTGCAGAACATCCTCGCCGGCAACCAGTGCATGACCGTCTACAAGTCGGCGGCCGAGGAGGCCGGCGCCCTGGCGGAGCTCGCCATCGCGCTGATCAACGGTGACGAGGCCGAGACCACCGGCACCGTCGAGGACGTCGAGGGTGGCCGCGAGGTCCCGTCGGTCCTGCTCACCCCGGTGACCATCACCCGCGACAACGTCGGTGACGTCGTCGAGGACGGCCAGGTGACCGCCGAGGAGCTGTGCACCGGCGAGTTCGCTGCCGACTGCCAGGAGCTGGGCATCTCCTGACCCCCTCCCTGCGGGGCGCCTCCTGACATCCTCAGGAGGCGCCCCGCAGGCGCGTTTTCCGAGAGAGGACCGCCATGACCGATCCGCAGGCGGGCGAGGGGACCCCGATCCTCGAGCTCCGCGGTGTCACCAAGAGCTTCGGCGCCATCCAGGTGCTGCACGGGGTCGACCTGAAGGTCTACCCCGGCCAGGTCACCGCCCTCGTGGGCGACAACGGTGCCGGCAAGAGCACGCTCATCAAGTCGATCGCCGGCATCCACCCCATCGACGGTGGGGAGATCCGGTTCGAGGGCAAGCCGGTGACCGTCACCGGTCCGCGGGACTCCGCGGCCCTCGGTATCGAGGTCGTCTACCAGGACCTCGCGCTGGCCGACAACCTCGACGTCGTCCAGAACATGTTCCTCGGCCGCGAGCGCAAGCGCGGCATCCTGCTCGACGAGGCCTCCATGGAGGCCGCCGCCCGCGACACGCTGGCCAAGCTGTCGGTCCGCACCCTCAAGTCGGTCCGCCAGCTCGTCTCCAGCCTCTCGGGTGGCCAGCGGCAGACCGTGGCGATCGCCAAGGCCGTGCTGTGGGAGTCGAAGGTCGTCATCCTCGACGAGCCGACGGCGGCCCTCGGTGTCGCGCAGACCCGGCAGGTGCTCGACCTCGTGCGCCGGCTGGCCGACACCGGCCACGCCGTCGTGTTCATCTCCCACAACATGGTCGACGTCTTCGAGGTGTCCGACCGCGTGGCCGCGCTGTACCTGGGCCGCATGGCCGCCGACGTGCCGATCAGCACCGTCGACCGCGGCCAGGTCATCGAACTGATCACCGCCGGCCGCTCGGGCAACCTGGGCATCGCGCCGGCCGTCGCCGAGGCGAGCATCTGATGAGCAACCCCGTCTCCACCACCAAGCCCGAGCCGTCCGGCGCCGCGCCGGCCGGCTTCGAGGCCGACCGCCCGGACAACAGCGTCTCCGGCGTCGTCCGCGGCTACGTCGACAAGGTCCGCGGCGGTGACCTGGGTGCCCTCCCGGCCGTCCTCGGCATCATCGCGCTGGGCCTGCTGTTCTTCGCCCTGCGGCCGAACACCTTCCTGACGCCCCTCAACATCAGCAACCTGCTGGTGCAGGCGGTGCCGATCACCCTGCTCGCGATGGGCCTGGTGTTCGTCCTGCTCCTCGGCGACATCGACCTGTCGGCCGGCGTCGTCAGCGGCGTGTGCGCCGCGGTGCTGGCCCAGTTGCTGGCCCAGGCCGGGGCGCCCTGGTACGTGGCGATCCTCGCCGCGTGCGCCGCGGGTGCGCTCATCGGCCTGTTCACCGGCACGCTGGTCGGGGTGGTCGGCATCCCGTCGTTCGTGGTGACCCTGGCGCTGTTCCTGGCGTTCCAGGGCGTGACGCTGCGGATCATCGGCCAGGGCGGCACGATCCCGGTGCGCGACGAGGTCGTGCAGGGCATCGCCAACCGGAACCTGCCGGTCACCCTCGGCTGGATCCTCACCGCGGTGGCGATCCTGCTCTACGCCGCCATCCAGCTGAACCGCTGGCGGGTGCAGAAGGCCCGGGGGCTGGCGCACCAGCCGCTCGCCGTCGTCGTCGCCCGGTGCGTGCTCATCGGCGTCATCCTCATCGCGGTGACGGCGATCCTGAGCGTCGACCGGGCGCTGTCGGCGGCCGTCGACCTCGAGGGCATCCCGTACGCGGTGCCGCTGGTGGTCATCCTGCTGCTGCTGCTCACCTTCGTGCTGAGCCGCACCAGCTTCGGCCGCCACGTCTACGCCGTCGGCGGCAACGCCGAGGCCGCGCGCCGGGCCGGCATCAACGTCACCAAGATCCGCGTCCTGGTGTTCGTGCTGTCCTCCACGATGGCCGCGATCAGCGGCATCGCCGCGGCGTCCCGGCTGGCCTCGGTCACCGCGGCGTCGGGTGCCGGCAACACGCTGCTGTACGCGGTGGGTGCCGCCGTCATCGGTGGCACCAGCCTCTTCGGTGGCCGGGGCCGGGTGCGCGACGCGGTCCTCGGCGGCCTGGTCGTGGCGATCATCGCCAACGGCCTGGGCCTGCTCGGTGTCGAGGCCTACCTGAACTTCATCATCACCGGTGGAGTGCTGCTGCTGGCCGCCAGCGTCGACGCGCTGGCCCGGCGGCGGGCCGCGGCGACGGGGCACTAGCACCGTCGTCCACGCACGACAGAGGGGCGGTCCCGGGGTCTCCCGGGGCCGCCCCTCCGTCGTCGTCAGGCGCGGGCGAGCGCGTCGGTGAGCAGGCCGGTCGTGAGCTCGACCTGCCACTCGCGCGCCCCGCCGGCGCGCAGCGCGGCGGCGACCGACGCGGCGTCACGCGGCTCGGGCGGGGTCCACATGAGCCGGCGCACCAGGTCGGGGGAGAGCAGGTTCTCCACCGGGACCGCGTGCTTCTCGCCCAGCTCGGCGAGCCCCGCGCGGGCGGCCTGCAGCCGGGTGGCGGCGGCCGGGTCCCGGTCGGCCCAGCGGTTCACCGGGGGCGGGCCGTCGCCGGGGCGGCTGTGCAGCGGCAGGTCGGACTCCGGCAGCGCCCGGCCGCGGGCCAGCGCGCCGAACCAGGTGCCCACCAGCCGCCGGTTCGCCCGGCCGCGGAACACCGGCAGCTCCAGCAGCGCCGACTCCGACGGCGGGTCGGCCTGCACCGCCGACACCATCGCGGAGTCCGGCAGCACCCGGCCGGGGGCGACGTCGCGCCTGCGGGCCAGGTCGTCGCGGGCCTCCCACAGCGCCCGGAGCATCCCCAGCTGGCGGCGGTTGCGCAGGCCGTGCACGCCGGAGGTGCGCCGCCACGGCTCCTGCCGCGGCGGCGGGGGCCCGGCCGCGAGGACGGCGGCGAACTCCTGCCGCGCCCACTCGGTCTTGCCCTGCTCCTCGAGCAGCGCGGCCAGCGCGTCGCGCAGGTCGACGAGCACCTCGACGTCGAGGGCGGCGTAGACCAGCCACTCCTCGGGCAGCGGGCGGGTGCTCCAGTCGGCGGCCGAGTGGCCCTTCACCAGCGAGTACCCGAGCAGCGACTCGACGACGGCGGCGAGGCCCACGCGGGGCAGCCCGGCCAGGCGCGCGGCCAGCTCGGTGTCGAAGATGCGCCCGGGCACCAGGCCGATCTCGGCCAGGCACGGCAGGTCCTGGCTGGCGGCGTGCAGCACCCACTCCTCGCCGGCGATCGCGTCCTGCAGCACGGCGAGGTCGGGCAGCGTCAGCGGGACGGGGTCGACGAGGCCCGTGCCCGCGCCGGCGCGGCGCAGCTGCACGAGGTAGGCGCGCTGGCCGTAGCGGTAGCCCGAGGCGCGCTCGGCGTCGACGGCCACCGGGCCGGACCCGGCGCGCAGCGCGTCGGCGTACCCGGAGACGGCCGCGGCGGTGTCCAGGACCGGCGGCAGGCCGTCGCGCGGCGCCAGCAGGGGGACGGGCGCGGGCCCGTCAGCGGTGTCCTCGGTACCGGCCTCGGCAGCGGGGTCGGGCAGGGGCTCGGTGCTCAGTTGCCGTCCACCTTCTCGTCCGTACGTCCGCCGCAGCACGTGTGCCCGGCGGATCGGACCGGCCGGCGCGGACCCGGGGAGTCCGGAACTCCCCGCCCCCGATCCTAGTTGCCGTCCCCGACCGTGCCGGAGGGGCCCAGCAGGGAGACGCCCGGCGGCGGCAGCCCGGCCGCGTTGCCGAGGACCTCGAGCCACGCGTCGAGGTGGCGGTCGAGGGCGGTGTCGCCGGCGGTCCAGGACGCCCGCAGCTCGACGTCGACGGTGTGCTCGGGGCCGGCCAGGTCGCCGAAGCGGGTGGAGGCCGTGCGGGTGACCGTGCCGCCGAGGGTGTGCGCGGCCGCGCCGGAGGAGGCCAGCGCCTCGGTGAGCCAGCTCCAGGCCACCTCGGAGAACATCGCGTCGTCGACCATGTGCTCGTCGGTGGAGGCCGACAGGTAGCCGACGCAGCGGGTGGTGCCGTTCCAGGACTCGTGGCCCGCGGGGTCGTGCAGCACGATGAACCGCGCGACGGCGAGCTCCACCTCGTCGTCGCCGTCGCCCTCGGTGATCCGCGCGCCCAGCGCGTGGGCGTACGGCGCGAGCCGCTGCGGCGCGGGGATCTGCTCGACGACGATCTCCGGGCGCACCCGCAGCGCGGCGAGCGCGGCGACGCCCGCGGCGAACTCGGCCGGCGGGGGCTCGACGGGCCCGCGCGCGCCCGTGACCTCGCGGGTCCCGGCCGTGCTGCGTGGCTCCACGCTGGCAGGGTAGGTGTCGCGGGCCCGGTCTGTCTCCGACGCGCCGCACGTCCGGCCCCGGGCGGTCTGGGAGGATCGACCGTCGTGACCACCGCAGAGGCCCGCACGACGTCCCCCGCCGACTCGGACCTGGTCCGGGCCGCGCGCGGCCTGCCGGTCGAGCGGACCCCGGTCTGGTTCATGCGGCAGGCGGGCCGGTCGCTGCCGGAGTACCGCGCGCTGCGCGCCGGCACGGCGATGCTCGAGGCCTGCCAGGACCCCGACCTGGTCACCGAGATCACCCTGCAGCCGGTCCGCCGGCACGGCGTGGACGCCGCGATCCTGTTCTCCGACATCGTGCTGCCGCTGGTGGTCGCCGGCGTCGACATCGAGATCAAGCCCGGCGTCGGCCCGGTGGTGGCCAGCCCGGTGCGCACGGTGGCCGACGTCGACGCGCTCCCCGGCCTCGAGCCCGACCGGCTGGACTTCCTCGCGACGGCGGTGCGCCGCCTGGTCGCCGAGCTCGGGCCCACGCCGCTCATCGGCTTCGCCGGGGCGCCCTTCACGCTGGCCACCTACCTGATCGAGGGCGGCCCGTCGAAGGAGCACGCCCGCACCAAGGCGTTCATGTACGCCGAGCCGGAGGCCTGGCAGCGGCTGCTCGACCGGCTCGCCGTCTCCGCGGCCACCTTCCTGCGGGTGCAGGTCGACAACGGCGCCTCCGCGGTGCAGCTGTTCGACTCCTGGGCCGGGGTGCTCTCGGCCGCCGACTACGCCGAGCGCGTGCTGCCGCACTCCCGCGCGGTGTTCGACGGGCTCGGCGACCGCGACGTCCCGCGCGTGCACTTCGGCGTCGGCACCGGCGAGCTGCTGGCGCTGATCGGCGACGCCGGGGCCGACGTCGTCGGCGTCGACTGGCGGGTGCCGCTGGACGAGGCGGCCCGCCGCGTCGGGCCGCAGCGCTCGCTGCAGGGCAACCTCGACCCGGCCGTGCTGCTGGCCGACCGGGGGACCGTCGACCGCGAGGTGCGCCGGGTGGTCGAGCAGGGCCGGGCCGCCCGCGGGCACGTGTTCAACCTCGGCCACGGCGTGCTGCCCGACACCGACCCCGGGGTGCTCACCCACGTCGTCGAGCTGGTGCACGAGCTCTCGGCCCGATGACCCGCCGCCTGGTCGTCGTCGGCGCCGGGATCACCGGGCTGACCGCCGCCTTCGCCTGGTCGCGGCAGCGGCCCGGTGACGAGGTGGTCGTGGTCGAGGCCGGCGGGCGGATCGGCGGCAAGCTCGACCGGGTCGAGCTGGCGGGCACCTGGTACGACACCGGGCCCGAGGCGGTGCTGGCCCGCGTCCCCGAGGCCGTCGAGCTCGTGACGGAACTCGGGCTGGGGGACCGGCTGGTGGCGCCGTCGACCACGCAGGCCTCGATCGTGCTGCCCGACGGCCGGCACCCGCTGCCCCCGGGCACCGTGCAGGGCGTGCCGACGTCGGCCGACGGGCTGGCCGGGGTGCTCACCGACGACGGCGTCGCGCGGGTGCGCGCGGAGGCGGACCTGCCCCCGCTGCGCCTGGAGGGCGACGTCCCGGTCGGGGCGCTGCTGCGCGCTCGGCTCGGCGACGAGGTGGTCGACCGGCTGGTCGAGCCGCTGCTCGGCGGGGTCTACGCCGGCCGGCCCGACGACCTGTCGCTGGCCGCCACCATGCCCGCGCTGGCCGCGCAGCTGGCGCACGCCGACTCGGTGCTCGCCGCCGCCGTCGCCGCCCGGGACGCCGGCGCGCGCAGCCGCGGCGACGTCGACGGGCCGGTGTTCGTCACCGTCGCCGACGGGATCGGCGCGCTGCCGGGCGCGCTGGCCGCCGCCTCGGGCGCGCGGGTGCGGCTGCGCACGCCCGCGCACGCCATCCGCCGCGCGGGCGGGGGGTTGGAGGTCGCCGTCGGCCCGGTGGCCGCGCCGGAGGTGCTCGAGGCCGACGCCGTGCTGGTCGCCGCCCCCGCCGGGAAGTCGGCGCGGCTGCTCGGCGGCCTCGCGCCGGACGCCGTCGAGCCGCTGCGCGGGATCCCGTACGCGTCGATGGCCGTCGTCGCGATGGCGTTCCCCGGGCAGGAGGTCGCCGCCGGGTCGGGGCTGCTCGTGCCGCCGGTGACCGGCCGGCTGGTCAAGGGCGTCACCGTGTCGTCGTCGAAGTGGCCGCACCTGTCCGGCGACGGGCTGCTGCGGGTGCGCGCGTCGGTCGGCCGCTACGGCGACGAGGCCCAGCTGCAGCGCGACGACGACGACCTGACCGCCGCCGTGGTGGCCGACGTCGCCGACCTGCTCGACCTCGAGCGCCGCGAGCCGGTGGAGGCCCACCTCGTGCGTTGGGGCGGCGGGCTGCCGCAGTACCTCGTCGGCCACCCGCAGCGGGTGGTGGCGATCCGTGACGCCGTGGCCGCGGTGCCGGGCCTCGCGGTGGCCGGGGCCGCCTACGACGGCGTCGGCGTGCCGGCCTGCATCCGCGGCGCCCGCCGCGCGGTGGAGGCGCTGCTCTAGGTCCCGGTTGGCGCGGGCGCGGGGATCCCCGCAGGGTGGAGGCGTGATCAGCAGCCTCGCCCGCGGGCTGGTGGCCGGGGCAGCCGGCACCACCGTGCTCAACGCCGTCACGTACGCCGACGTGCTGTGGCGGGGGCGGGCGCCCAGCGAGACGCCCGAGCGCGTCGTCGACGCCCTCGCCGGGCGGCTGTCCGGCGGCGTCCCCGGGCAGGGCGCGGTGCGGGCGCACCGCCGCACCGCGCTCGGGGCGCTCAGCGGCATCGGCACCGGGCTCGGCGTCGGCGTGCTCGCCAGCGTGCTCCGCGCGGCCGGCGTCCGGTTCTCCGGGCCGACCGGCGCGGTGGTCGCGGGTGCCGCGGCGATGGCGGCCACCGACGGCCCGGTCGCCGCCCTCGGGATCAGCGACCCGCGCACGTGGAGCACCGCCGACTGGGTGGCCGACGCCGTGCCGCACCTCGCCTACGGCGCGGCCGTGCAGGGCGTGCTGTCCTCGGTGCCGGTCGCCCGGGAGCAGCGGGACCGGCGCACCCCGGCGCCGCCCGGGCTGGTGCTGCGCTCGGCCGTCCTCGGGGTGGCCACCGGCGGCCGCAGCTCCCTGGCGCTGGCCGCGCCGGTGCTCAGCGACCCGGGGTCCCGGCGCGGCACCCGCCTCGGCGCGCTGGCCGCCGTCGCCGGGGAGCTCGTGGGTGACAAGCTGCCGGCCACCCCCGCGCGCACCAGCCCGCAGTCCCTGCCGGTACGCCTGCTCGGCGGGGCCGGCGCCGCGGGCCGCCTCGCCGGCAGGGAGGGCGCCAACGCCGCCGCCCCGGTGACGGCGGGCCTGCTCGGCGCGCTGGCCGGGTCCGTCGGCGGGCTGGCCTGGCGGCGCTGGGCCGCGGAGCGGGTGCCCGATTGGCAGGCGGCGCTGGCCGAGGACGCCGTCGCGATCACCCTCGCCGCGCTGGCCGCCCGGCCGGGCCGGGGCAGGCGCCCCAAGCTGAGCGTCGTCCCGTCCTGAGACCGGGATCCCACGGCACCGCACCCCGGCGCAGCGGGACAATGGGCGCATGAGCGAGCAGACGGAGACCAAGAGCGTCGGCAAGCGGGCCAACGAGCTCAACGCCCTGATCCGCTACACGATGTGGTCGGTGTTCCGGCTGGCCCGCCCGTTCGGCGACGAGGCCCGCGCGGCCGCCGCCGACGAGGTCTCCGGGCTGTTCGAGGAGCTGGCCGGCAAGGGCGTCGTCGTCCGAGGCACCTACGACGTCGCGGGCCTGCGCGCCGACGCCGACCTGATGATCTGGTGGCACGCCGAGACGCCCGAGGCGCTGCAGGAGGCCTACACCCGGTTCCGCCGCACGGCGCTCGGCCGCCGCCTGGAGCCGGTGTGGTCGCAGATGGCGCTGCACCGGCCGGCGGAGTTCAACCGCAGCCACATCCCGGCGTTCCTCGCCGACGAGGAGCCGCGCCGCTACGTCTGCGTCTACCCCTTCGTGCGGTCCTACGAGTGGTACCTGCTGCCCGACGAGGAGCGGCGGGACATGCTCAAGGAGCACGGCATGCAGGCCCGGCCCTACCCCGACGTGCGGGCCAACACGGTGGCCTCGTTCGGTCTCGGCGACTACGAGTGGATGCTCGCCTTCGAGGCCGACGAGCTGCACCGCATCGTCGACCTGATGCGCGACCTGCGGGCCAGTCGCGCCCGCCGGCACGTGCGCGAGGAGGTGCCCTTCTACACGGGCACCCGCAAGGCGGTCGCCGAGCTCGTCGCCGACCTGGCCTGACCGCGTCGCGGCACGATCAGGCCGCCTGATCGTGCCGCGTC
>NZ_JBJGYL010000028.1:0-72414 GCF_054049975.1 Geodermatophilus sp. SYSU D01119
CCACCCCCCCCACCCCCCCCCCCCCCCCCCCCCCCCCCCCCCCCCCCCCCCCCCCCCCCCCCCCCCCCCCCCCCCCCCCCCCCCCCCCCCCCCCCCCCCCACCCCGGGGAGGCCGTCGATCGAGGGGAGAACCCATGGCAGAACACACCACGCCCGAACTCCGGACCGTCTTCGTCTACGGCACGCTCAAGCCCGGACACGCCCGCTGGCCGGCGCTCGCCCCCTTCGCCGACGAGCCCGCCGGCGTGCGGGAGACGGCGGTGCGTGGAGCCCTGTGGGACACCGGGTACGGCTGGCCGGCCATGACCTCCGGCGCCGCCCCGGTCCCCGGCGTCCTCGTTCCGCTCGTCCCCTCCCGGGTCGCGGAGGCGCTGGCCCTGCTGGACGCGATCGAGGGCGTCGCGGTCGGCCTGTTCCAGCGGGTCCGGGTGACCACCGCGGACGGCACGCCCTGCTGGACCTATCGCTGGCCCGGCGCCACCACGGACTTCACCGCGATCGATAGTTGGTGACCGGAGAGAGAGCAAACCCAGGACGACATGCACGGTCACACCGGCCACACCCGGCCTCCGCACCTGACCCGCGAGCAGTACCTCGCCGCCCTGGCCGCGGGCAACCGGGACTGGGTGCGGCGACATCCCGAGCTCGACGTGAACTGCGACTCGGACGGGTCCTTGCTCCCTCCTGTCCCGGTCACTCCGGAGCAGAGGGCCGAGTGAGCCGACGATATCGCCCGCGCTCTGGACCAGGCCCTGAAGCGCCTCGGACATCCCCCTGCGGCCGCTCGCCCCGCACAGCACGAATGGCAACGCCGTTCACCGGATCGGGCCATTCCCGACAACGAGGACCGCAGTTCTGTCACACACCGTCACGACAATTGACGCATCGGCCGACACCGCGAATTCGCGTCGTCCGCAATTGCCATTCCGACAAGAGGAGCCACCACATGACCGTCGACACCCACACCCTGGACCTCGTCCCGCTGCGGCGCACCGCCGGCGGTGAGTGGGTGGAGGCAGCCTGCTGGCTCGACGAGGGCATCGAGCGCATCGTCCTGGGGTGCTGGTGCGGCTGGCGCGGTCGCGAACTCACCGCCGCCGACCTGGGGATGCCGCCCACCACCTGCGCCGGGGAGATCCCCGACGACGCCCTGTTCACGCGGGCCGTCCACGAGATGGAAGCCGCACACGCCGCGGAGATCGTGCCCGCGCTTCAGGCCCTGGGTGCGCAGACCGCCGTCGCGGCGCAGCCGCTCGCGGCCCGGTAGGCGGACATCCGCGCCCGCGGCCTCGCTCCTCGGGAGCGAAGCCGCGCGCCCCGTCGGAGGGAGAGACGCGTGCGCCGCGTGGCGGTGATCGGGGACATCGGCGGCCATGCCGACCGCCTGCGGGAGGCCCTGGTCGACCTCGGCATGGACCCCGGCAGTGAGACGCTGCCCGCCGACCTCACCGTCGTCCAGGTCGGTGACCTGGTGCACCGCGGGCCGGCGTCGGCCGAGGTCCTGCGGATGGTCGACGGCTTCCTCATTCGGCAACCCGAGCACTGGGTTCAGTTGGCGGGCAACCACGAGGGGCTGTACCTCCCTCAGGCGCCGCACTTCCCCTGGCTGCGGGCCCTGGCGCCGGAGGACCAGGACCTCCTCCGCACCTGGTGGCGGGACGGACGGATGACGGTCGCCGCCGGCCTGTCGACCGACCACGGCGACCTGCTGGTCACGCACGCGGGCCTGACCGCCGGGGTGTGGGGGCGGATCAGCGCACCGGGCGACGTCCGGGAGGCAGTACCGCTGCTCGACGGTCTGCGCGAGACCGATCCGGCCATGCTGTGGGCGGCCGGCCGCATGATGCGGGCCGGAGGCGACGATCCGGACGCTGGGCCGCTGTGGGCTGAGGCCGGCCACGAGGTGTACCCGTCGTGGCTGGGGCACGAGCGAGCCGGGCGGCCGGTGCCGTTCGGGCAGGTGCACGGGCACTCCAGCGCCTTCGACTGGGCGACACGGGCCTGGCGGTGCCCACCCGAGGTGGCGGCGCGTTTCGTGCCCGTCCGGCGGTGCCGGCACCTGCGCGGGGTGATCGGCAGCCGGCACTTCGCCGGCGTCGACCCGGGGTGGGGATGGTCGGTGGCGGGCTCGTGGTCGCCGCTGGTCTTCGCCGGCGCCCGGGTGGTGGCGCGGGCGCCGATCCTCTGACGCGCGCGGCTGCGCATCAGGGGATCGGCAGCGACCTCAGCCCTCGCATCCCGGGCAGCGCCCCGCCGCGGCGATCGCCCCGGCGATGCTGCGCTGATAGTCGTGCCCCTGCGGGCAGGTCCACCAGACCGGACGGTCGGTGACGTCCACGCCGTCGTGGCACCACCGGCCGTCGTCGCCCTGGTGGATGTTCTCCGGCGTGAACGGGGTGGTCGTCACGAGGCGGCCTTCCCGATCGCCAGCGGCAGGTCGGCCGGAACCCGGGTGCCGGGTGCCTCGCCGGCGAGCCGCACCAGGCCGCGGTGCACGAGCAGGCCGTGCGGTGCCTGCAGGGCGACGTCGCCGGCCGTCGGGGCGTCCGGGCAGGCGGGGAGGCTGCCGGAGAGGTCGCTCTCGGTCAGGTCGCGCCAGTCGGCCGCGACCCGGCGCAGCGCGGCCGGGACGTCGGTCAGCGCTCCCCCGGCGGCGAGCGTCGCCACGGGCTTCTCGCCGGCGACGACCTCGACCGCGCGCCACGGCCCGAACGCGGGCCCGTAGGTGAGGTGGACGGCGTGGAAGTCCTGCGCGTCGACGGTGGGGTACTCCGCCACGGCGAGGGCCCAGAGGGTCTGCAGGTGCTGGTTCATCGGGGGGCTCCTGGGGAGGTCGAGGGGGTGGTCGTGGAGCGGCGGGCGGCGAGGAGCCGGCGGTGGACGCCCTCCCCGCCCGCTCGGCGGAGGACGTCGAGGTCACCGCAGACGATCAACAGGTCGCGGGCGCGGGAGAGGCCGACGTGGAGCAGCCGCTCGGCGCGGGCGTTCTCGTTGAACCCGTCGACTGCGAGCACCACGGCCGGCCACTCGAGGCCCTTAACCCCCGCCACGTGGCCGTAGAACGGCTCGCCCTCCTCGAAGAACGAGGCCCAGTACCCGTCTGCCCCCCGCTCCTCCAACCGCGCGGCGTGCTCCGGGTGACGGCGGCGCGTCGTGACAACGCCGATGCCGCCGGGAGGCCACCCCTCCTCGCGGAGACGGCGCACCTCCGCGTCGGCCCTCGCCACGGCGTCCTGCATCGCGCACTCGACGAAGACGACGGGCGCGCCGCTGCCGCCGCGGAGGACCTGGCGGTTCGTCTGCAGGCTGCTGAACGTGCCGGCGATCTGCTTGGTGTTGCGCAGGTTCTCGGTCAGGAGGAAGGGGACGAGGTCGAGGCCCGTCTCGCCGTCGCGGTGGAAGACCTGCTGGTCGCCGTCGGTGAACATGTACAACGGCGCTTGGTCCGGGTCGCGCAGCGCCGCCGTGACCGTCGTCCACCAGTTGCTGCCAAAGTCCTGGGCCTCGTCGACGACGACAGCGTCGAATCGCTCGTCGTCCGGCAGGAGGGCGGCGGCGTCCGCCATGAGCGCGGGCAGCACCTCGTCCCAGAAGAACCGGTCGTCGTCGCCGGCGCCGGGAGTGAGACCCCAGAGGGTCCCGAGTCCGTGGAAGGTCCCCACGTAGGCCGGTCGCTGCCTGGCGGGCAGCTCGTCCGCGCGCCGCCGCAGGTACTCAGCGAGCCCTCGCGAGTAGCACAGCAGCGCCACCCGCTGACCGTCCTCGGCGAGGCGCCGGGCCTTCTCCAGCGCCAGCCACGTCTTCCCCGACCCCGGGCCGCCGCGGACCTCGACGCGCCGGTTGAGCGCCAGCTGGTCGAGCACCCGGGCCTGCTCACCGGTCAGGTGCTCGACCCGGGCCCCGCGCTCGCGCAGGTCGGCGAGCACCTGCTGAGGAGGGAGACCGGCGCCGAGGAGGCACTCCTCGAGCCGCCGGACGTCGTCCGCCGTCGGGACGGCCGGCCCGCTGCCCACGGCGAGCAGCCCGGCGCGGATCCGGTCGGCGGCGCGGGGCACGTCGGCACTTCCGATCGCCCTCGACCTCGGGAGCTCCGGCAGGTCCAACCCGGATGGCAGATCGGTGGCGGGCACCGCGACGAAGAAGGCCATCCGCGGGTCTCGGGACGAGCCCCAGCCCCGGTGCCCGCCCAGGTAGCGGCGGAGCAGGTACATGCACGTGCGCGCCTGGTCCACGGGGTGGATGCGCTTGTCCCGCACGCGCCCGCCGGTCTGCCGCCACTCCCGGCCGCGGATCTCGACCGCTCCGCCCTTGACCTCGATGACGGCGATGCCGACGCCGGGCCAGCCGACGATCAGGTCGGCCTCGCGGTCCTCGCTCTCGTCGGTGAAGCGCTGGTTGCAGATGATCACCGCGTCGCCCGGTAACTGGTCGCGCAGCGCCTCGGCGAAGCTGCGTTCGGCGGAGGACTCGAACTGCGGGTCGTCCGGGAGGAGGCGGGCCGTCATCAGGCACCTCCGCCGGGCGACACGGGGATCACGGGGTTGTTCGGGCTCACGGGTCCGTCATCGGCGCTCGCGGCGGCCTCAGGTAGCGGAACAAGAACGCTCGTGACTCGTGAGGAGGAGGTCCCGGTCGGTACCGCCACTTTGGGTGACACACCGCCGTTGAGTGACGGAGTGCACCTGAACGGTGACGTTCCGCTGTTACGTTCTCCCGCAATCCGGAACGGGGGCGACACATCCATGACCAGCGGCTACGGGCAACCGGCCCTGACGGCTCTGCGAGACGCGGTGCGCGCGGCCAAGAACGGCGACCCCCTGTCGCCGGTCACCATTGTGGTGCCCAGCGACCTCGCGGGCATCGCGGCCCGCCGCTTCCTCGCACAGGGGCTGGACGGGCGACCGGGCATCGCGGCCATCTACCCCACGACGCTCAAGCGTCTGGCCGAGGAACTCGCCGCGCCCGTGCTGCACCCGCGACGGCCCGCCACGGCGCCGGTGCTGGCCGCCGCGTGGCGGCGCGCGCTCAAGGCGCCCGGCGTGTTCGAGCCGGTCGCCGAGCACCCCGCCACCGTCGAGGCCCTGGTCCGTGCCGGCGTCCAGCTGCGCGACGTCGACGACGCCGGGCGGCGCGCCGTCGGGGCGGCGACTGCACTGGGGCCCGACCTGGTCCGGCTCATGGGCGACGTCGAGTCCGGCCTCGGCGCCGAGTGGTACGACGAGACGGACCTCCTCCGCACGGCCACGACGCTGTGCCTCGACCGCCCCACCCGGGTCGTCGCGATCGGCGCCGTCGTCCTCTACCTCCCCCAGGCGCTGACGCGGGCCGAGGCCGACTTCGTTCGGGCCCTGTCCGCCGGCGGCCGGCTCCGGGTCGTCGCGGGGCTGACCGGGGTCGCCCGCGCCGACGACGCGGTCCGGCGTTCCCTGCAGCAGGTGGGCGTGGACGTCCCGCCGGCACCCGCGACGCCCACGGCGCACCGCGTCATCACCGCCTCCGACGCCGACGACGAGGTGCGCTGCGTCGTCCGCGAGGTGGTCGCCGCGCTGAGCCGGGACGACGAGGCGGAGGGCCAGGCGGAGGGCGAGACCGACGAGCCGAAGCAGGCGGGGCACCGCGTCGCCGTCCTGTACACGGCCCGGGACCCCTACGCGCGGCTGCTCCAGGAGCACCTCGGGGCGGCCGGCATCGCCGTCAACGGACCGGGCACCCGGCCGGTGCACGAGCGGGCGGTCCCCCGCGCCTTCGTCGAGCTGCTCGACCTGGCCGGCAACGAGGTGCCCCGCGCCGACCTTTTC
Source organism: Geodermatophilus sp. SYSU D01119 (assembly GCF_054049975.1). Taxonomy (NCBI): domain Bacteria; kingdom Bacillati; phylum Actinomycetota; class Actinomycetes; order Geodermatophilales; family Geodermatophilaceae; genus Geodermatophilus; species Geodermatophilus sp. SYSU D01119. The sequence goes on from NZ_JBJGYL010000028.1 coordinate 5,799, forward strand.
CGCGTGCTCAGCGCAGCGCCGGTGTGGTTCGAGGGCGACCGCGTGCCGGTGACCCGGTGGGAGCGGATCTCCCGCGCCGCGGGCGTGGTGCAGGGCGATGACTGGGACCGCCACCTGACCCGCTACGTCGAGGAGCACCACGCCCAGGCCGAACGCGACGCCGGCGACGAGGCGCGCCGCCCGTCCGCCGAACGACGCGAGAGCGACGCCCGCGCTGCCGACGCGCTGCGGCGCTTCGTCGCCGACCTGCGCGGGGAGCTGCACCGGGGGCGCAGGCTGGTCGAATGGCGCGAGCTCAGCGCCTGGGCGCTGGACCTGTCCCACTCCCTGCTCGGGGACCGGGACGCGCTGACCCGGCTGCCCAAGGAGGAGCAGGACGCCGCCGCAGCGCTCCAGCGGGCGCTGCGGGCGGTGGCCGTGCTCGACGAGTTCGGCGCACCCGCCGACCTCGGCGCGCTGCGCGAGACGATCACGAGCCAGCTCGAGCGGGAGGTGCCCCGCAACGGGCGCTTCGGGACGGGCGTGCTCGTCGCCCCGGTCTCGGCCGCCGTCGGCCTGGACGCCGACGTCGTCTACGTGGTCGGGCTGGCCGAGGCCCTGTACCCGGGTCGGTTCCGCGAGGACCCCCTGCTCCCCGAGGAGGCGCGCCTGGCCACCGGCGGGCAGCTGCTCGGCCAGCGGGAACAGGTCGACGCCGCGCACCGCCACCTGCTGGCGGCGTTCGCCGCCGCCCCGGAGGTTGTGGCCTCCTTCCCGCGGGGCGACCTTCGCGCGTCGCGGGAGCACCTGCCGAGCCGTTTCCTGCTGCCCACCCTGCGCGCGCTCGCCGGCCGCCCCGAGCTGGCGGCGACCGACTGGGCGAAGGCGCAGATCCCGGGGGTGTGGACGTCGCCGTCGTTCGCCGGATCCCTGACGACCACGCGGCAGCCGGCGAGCGAGCAGGAGTGGCGCACCGCCGCCGTGCACGCCGGGCACGGCCCGATCGGTGACCCGGTGCTGGCCGCGGCCCGGGAGCTGGTGGACGCCCGGCGCAGCGATCGGTTCACCCGCTTCGACGGCAACCTCGCGTCGGTGGCCTCCGCCTTCCCCGGCTTCTTCGACGCCGACCGGGTCGTCTCCCCCACGTCGCTGGAGGCCTACGTCGCCTGCCCGCACGGGTACTTCGTCGAGCGGCTCCTCGGCGTGCGCCCGGTGGAGCAGCCCGAGGACCTCCTCACGGTCAGCGCCCGCGAGGTCGGGACGCTGATCCACGGCGCCTTTGACGCGCTGGTCAAGGCGTTCCCCGACTCGCTGCCCGGCCACGGCCGGCCGTGGAGCCGCGAGCAGCGCGATCGGCTCCGGGACATCGCCGCCGGGCTGGCCGCGACGCTGGCCGCCGACGGCCGGACCGGCCACCGGCGGCTGTGGCAAAAGGCCCTCGCCGGGATCCAGGACGACCTGCAGGCGATGCTCGACGACGACGACGCCTGGCGCGCCGACAACCAGGCGGCGGTCATCGCCAGTGAGATGCCGTTCGGCATGCACGGCGCGGCCCCGGTAGCGATCGCGCTGCCCGACGGCACGACCCTGCTGATGCGGGGCTCGGCGGACAAGGTGGACCGGACCGCGGACGGCCGCCTCGTCGTCTCCGACATCAAGAGCGGCAGCAGCAAGCCGTTCAAGGGCCTGGGCGCGCGCGACCCGGTACTCGGGGGGAGCAAGCTGCAGCTGCCGGTGTACGCGCACGCCGTCCGGCAGGTGCACGGCGACCGCGACACCGTCGTCGAGGCCGGGTATTGGTTCGTGGGCAAGGAGCGGCGGCGCATCGACGTCCCGCTGACCGAGGCCGTCGAGACCCGGTACGCGGAGACCCTGCTGACCATCGTGACCAGCATCCGCGCCGGCCTCTTCCCGCTGCGGCCGCCGGCTGCAGCCGACAGGACCCACGTCCAGTGCTGGTACTGCAACCCCGACGGGATCGGGCACGTCCAGACGCGCCGGCGCTGGGAGCGCCTGAAGACCGACCCCCTGCTCGCCGACCTGGTGGCGCTCGTCGAGCCGCTGCCGCCTGCGCCCGCCGCCCCCACCGACACCGATGGAGCCGACGCGTGACCGAGAGCAAGCTGCCCCTGGAGGACGCCGAGCAGCGTCGGGTCATCTGCGAGGACACCGACCGCACCCTCTTCGTCGAGGCGGGCGCCGGGTCGGGCAAGACGCGCAGCCTGGTGGAGCGCATCGTCCGCCTCGTCCTGGTCGACGAGGTACCCCTGCGCGCGATCGCAGCCGTCACCTTCACCGAGAAGGCCGGGGCCGAGCTCCGGGACCGCCTGCGGGCGGCCCTGGAGCAGGCCCGCCACCCGTTGGCCGACCGGGCCCTCGACGACCTCGACAGCGCCGCCATCGGCACGCTGCACTCCTTCGCCCAGCGCATCCTCGGCGAGCACCCCATCCAGGCCGGGCTGCCGCCCCTGGTCGAGGTGGCCGACGAGCTGAGCTCGTCAGTCGCCTTCGAGGAGCGGTGGGCCGAGCAGCGCCGCCGGCTGCTGGACGACGACGCCATCGCCCCGACGCTCCTGCTGGCGATGTCGGCGGGCGTGACGCTGGACCACCTGCGGACGCTGGCCAAGCTGCTCGGCAACGACTGGGACTTGGCCCGGGACCGCATTCTGGGCGAGTCCGGCGCGCCGTCGTCCGTGGAGATCCGCGAGTTGGAGCGCCTGGTCGAGCGCGCGGCGGAGCTCGCCGAACGGGCCTCCGACTGCACCCAGCACGACGACAAGTTCCTGCCCAAGCTCGAGGCGATCGGCGCGTGGGGCCGGCGCCTGGGCGCGGCCGAGGGGACGGCGGACCGCTTCGACGTCCTCCGCGCCGCCGCCGGCCTGAACCTCCAGCACGGCCAGGGACCCAACTGGGGCGGCAAGGACCGGCTGGACGCCCTCCGAGCCGACTGCAAGGAGCTCGTCGCCCAGGCCGCCGAGGTCGTCCGGGACGTCGTCGAGCAGACCCTGCGCATCCTGGCCCGGTGGCTGGCGGCGTCCGCCGTGCAGGCCGCCGAGGAGCGTCGCACCGCCGGGCGGCTGGAGTTCCTTGACCTGCTCGTGCTGGCCCGCGAAGTCCTCCGCGACGCGGGCGTGCGGGCGGCCCTGCAGCGGCGCTACCCCAGGCTGCTGCTCGACGAGTTCCAGGACACCGACCCCATCCAGATCGAGCTCGCCGTCCGCATCGCCGGCGGCGCCGCGGCCACGCAGGAGCGCTGGGAGGACGTCGAGGTCCCCGCCGGGTCCCTGTTCGTCGTCGGCGACCCCAAGCAGTCGATCTACCGGTTCCGCCGCGCCGACATCGGCGTCTACCTGCGGGCGCAGGAGGTGTTCGGGCAGCGGCGTGGCACGAACATTGAGCTGACGACCAACTTCCGCACCGTGCCCGCCGTGCTCGACTGGATCAACCAGGTCTTCGGCCGGCTGATGCGGTTCCAGCCCGGCGTCCAGCCCGGGTACCGCCCGCTCAAGGCCGACCGGGCACCGGCGCAGGAGGGTGGACCCGCGGTCGTCGTCGTGGGAGCAGAGGCCCACGAGGAGGAGCTGAACGCGGACGCGCTGCGCGCGCGGGAGGCCGCCGACGTCGCCGGCGTCGTGCGGCAGGCCGTCGCGGAGAAGTGGCAGGTCCGCGACGGGGTCACGAAGACCTGGCGGGACGCCCGGCTCGACGACATCGCCATCCTCGTCCCGTCGCGGACGTCGCTGCCGGCGCTCGAGGCCGCGCTGGACTCGGCCGGCATCGCGTACCGGGCCGAGGCGAGCTCGCTGGTGTACCAGGCGCCGGTGGTGCGCGACCTGCTGGCTGCCACCCGTGCGATCGCCGACCCCAGCGACGCCCATGCGCTGGTCACCGCGCTCCGCTCGCCGCTGTTCGCCTGCGGTGACGACGACCTGTGGACGTGGAAGCATGCCGGCGGGGCCTTCCACCTGCTCGTTCCCGCGCCCGACGACGTATCCAGCTCCCCCGTCGGCCGGGCGGTGGCCTACCTCGCCGGGCTGCACGGGCGGGCCCGGTGGATGACGCCGGCGCAGGTGCTGGCCACCCTGGTGGCCGACCGGCGGATGTTCGAGGTGGCCGCGACGGGCCAGCGGGCGCGGGACGACTGGCGCGCGCTGCGCTTCGTCGTCGACCAGGCCCGCGCCTGGACCGAGTCGGAGCACGGTGGGCTGCGCGCCTACCTGGCCTGGGCCGCGCTGCAGGGCGGGGAGACCACCCGGGTCAGCGAGTCGGCGCTGCCCGAGACCGACGCCCGCTCGGTGCGCATCATGACCGTCCACGCGGCGAAGGGCCTGGAGTTCCCGATCGTCGTGATGAGCGGCATGACTACGGAGCCGCGCCGGCAGTCCGGCGTCCGGGTGCTCTGGCCGGAGGGCGGCGGCTACGCGGTGTCGTTGTCCAAGCACGTCAGCACGGGTGACTTCGCCACCGCGGCGCCCATCGACGAGCAGATGAGCGAGGAGGAGGGGCTCCGGCTCCTCTACGTCGCCGCAACGCGGGCGCAGGACCACTTGGTCGTCTCCCTGCACCGCTGTGCCGGCTCGACCACGCGCACCGCGGCCTACCGGCTGGCCGAGGGCGGCGCCACCGAGGGCGCCGAGGCCTGGGCGGCGCCCGAGCGGCACGAAGACGGCGAACCCGAGGGGTCGGCCACCGACGGGCCGCAGCTGCCGGAGTACGCGGCCTGGCTCGCGAGCGTCGAGCGGGCCCGCGAGGCGGGCCGGCGAGCGGCGTCCGTCTCGGCGTCGGGCCTGGAGGGCACCGAGCCCGAGGTCGTGCTGACCGCCGACGAGAGCCGCGCGGGCGAGGCCAAGGGGCCGGTCAACGTCGAGCTGCCGCCGTGGGCGAAGGGCCGGCACGGCACGGCGATCGGGCGGGCAGTGCATGGCGTGCTGCAGGCAATCGACCTGCGCACCGGCGACGGCCTGGACGCCGCCGTGGCCGCGCAGTGCGTCGCCGAGAACGTGGACGACGAGACGGAGCTCGTGGCGGCTCTCGTGCGCTCCGCACTGGCTGCGCCGGAGATCCGGCGGGCCGCGCAGCGACCCCACTGGCGGGAGATGTACGTGGGCACCGTGAAGGACGGCACCGTGCTCGAGGGCTTCGTGGACCTCGTGTACCGGGAGGACGACGGTTCGCTGGTGGTCGTCGACTACAAGACCGACGCCATCCCCGGAGTCGCGATAGCAGCGCGCTCGCGCTACTACGCGCCCCAGCTTCGCGCCTACACCCGGATGCTCGCCGACGCAGGCGCCGCCGAGAACATCGAGGCGCGTCTGGCGTTCCTGGGCCCGGAGGCCGCGGCGGTCGTCCCACTCCCCGCGACGGTCTGAGCGATCGATTCGTGCCACCGGTCCGCGAGGGTAGAGACCTGCCAAGTTCGAGTGGGTCCGCCGCGCAGGTCAGTAGTCATCTGCTTACGGGCCGTTAACCTGGTCGCATGCACGGGACGTCGGCGGCAGCCGCAGTGATCGAGGACCGCTTCAACCCGCTGAACCCCGAGGAGATCGGCCGAGTCCTTCAGGAGCGACTGGACAGTCAGCCGGCGCTCGCCTTTCCGCCGCCGCGGTTTGACGGATCAGGCCTGTACGCGCTGTATGCGACGTCGGGTCGAGGCCTTTACGCGGACCTCGCCGGCACGGACGTGCCCGTTTACGTGGGCAAGGCGGAGGCGGGGAACAGCAGCTACGGGTTCGCGCCGGACTATGCGGCGCCTAAGCTCTTCAACCGCATCGTCAAGCACTCACGCAGCATCAGCGAGGTGACCGGTGTCAGCGGGCACCCGCTGACCGTCGACGACTTCAGCGTTCGCTATCTCAAGCTGGACGACGCCTGGATTGTGTTGGGAGAACGGGCGCTCCTCCGGCGGTACCGCCCGGTTCTGTGGAACACGCTCATGAACGGCTTCGGCTCCAATGCCCCGGGCTCGTACCGCCGGAACGCCCGGTCGGCGTGGGACACCATCCACCCGGGCCGCCCGAGGGCCGGTCAGCTCCCCAACCGCTACTTCACGCTCGCGGAGTTGGAACAGCAGGTCAGGCGGGGAATCGCCATCAGTCTGATGCCGGACGGCGACGACAAGCTGCTCGAGCTGAACGCACTGCGCGCGGATCGCCCGGGCATGATCTGGACCCCGGCGGCTTCCGGTGATCCGGACCGCCGGTTCGTTGTCCACGATCTGCGCCGCTTCCTCGACGAAGTGGAGCGCATGGGCATGGCCGTCAGCGAGTCCGACTACAGGGTCGCGAATGGGCCGGTCGACGAGGCCGTCGAGGAGGCCGTCGAGGAGGCCGTCGAGGAGGCCTTCGAGGAGGCTGAGGAGGAGCTCGCCAGCTGACGGGAGTTCAGTCGTCGGCGGCGTCGGCGGGTTTCTGACATTGATGAGCCTCCGGACCACTGTTCTCCGCCGCGGGAAGGCCACCGCGCCAGGCGGCGATGACCTCCGCGGCGGCCGCCTCCGGATCCGACAGGACGTCCCGCTCCCACAGCCGGATCACCCGGTACCCGGCGCTCTCCAGACTCGCCGTCACGTACTGGTCTCGAGCCCTGTTCCGTTCGATTTTCTCGAGCCACCACTCGGTCCGCGTCGGGAAGAGGTCCGCAAAGCTCACCCTCCCCCGACGCGCCGGCTCCCCGGGATTGCCGTGCCACATGTCGCCATCGACGAAGACGGCGATCTTGCGGGAGCGATTGACCAGATCAGGAGACCCAATCAAATCGCGAGCATGGAGTCGGTAGCGCAGGCCGTGCCGGTGCAGCACACGTCGGAGCGCCTTCTCCGCCTTGCTGTCCTTCGATCGGACCTTGGACATCATCCGGCTCGTGACTGCGGGGTCACGAGGACCGAGCCGTGCCACGCGTGCTCCTGTACCGGGCCTAGCGGGAGGCGGCCCGAAGAGTCGGCGTGGCCGCCGTCGCGACCGAGCCAAGGATCGCGTGAGCGAGCTCGACCGGCACGGCGTTGCCCAGTTGGCGCATTTGCTCGCCACGCGGGCCGTCGAGGGTCCAGCTGTCGGGGAACGTCATGATGCGTGCGACTTCACGCACCGTCAGATAGCGGATGGAGCCGTCGTCTCGCAGGAGGACCGACTCGCCGCCCGGGACACCGTGCACGCCGGCCTTCACGGTCTTCGCTGGCTTGTCCAAGGAGTTCGGGGTGTGACCGGGATAGGTGCGCGCACCGGGCCAGCCCACGTGATGCGCATATCCCTGAGTTTCCTGGCGCTCGACCGGCTCGGGCAGATCACCGATGGCGTCGCGCAGGGTGCGCCAACGCGGCAGGTCCAGCGATCCCGTCACTGGAGTCGTGAAGACCGGATGACGATGGGCCAAGCCGTGCTCGTCCCAGTACGAACCATCGGCCTGGGCCGCGACGAGTGATGCGGCCGAGTGCGTGGGGGCCGGGAAGCCCCACGTCACACCAAGGTCCCTGCGGAAGGCAACAATGAAGACCCGCCAGCGGACCTGCGGCACGCCGTAGTCGGCGGCGTTCACCAGCTTGAAGTGCACGTCGTACCTGTCGGCGTCGTCCTCGGCGGCCGTGCGCTGGGCCTTGACCAGACGCTTGTCGTGGTCCTGCCAGGCCTCACCCTCGACCCGCTCTTCGAACGGCGCCTCGATTTCCCGGAGGATGTACTGCCAGTAGGGGTCGAACGACGGTCGTAGCAGGCCCTTGACGTTCTCGGCGACGATCACCCGGGGCCGCGTCTCACGAACACACCGCAGCAGTTCGGGCCACATGTTGCGCTCGTCCATGTGCCCGCGGTGAGCGCCACCGAGACTGAACGGCTGACACGGGACACCCCCGGCCACGATGTCGACCTGACCCTCGAGGCGACTGAAGTCCACCCCGCGCACGTCACCCTCGACGAGGGGCCACGGGTCGTCGAGCGTCGTGGGCAGCGGCGCCGCCTCCGCGTAGTCCACCGCCAGGTTGCTGCGCAGGGTGGAGCAGGCGCGGTGGTTGAACTCGTTGACCAAGAGGTGCCTGAAGCCGGCGCGGTGCATGGCCATGGCCAACCCGCCTCCCCCAGTGAACAGCTCGACGCTCGTGCCGACCTCGGTGACCGGCTCACTACGGCCGCTCGCTACGGGCAGAGGTTCCACGTCAACCAAGCTACGCGAGCCAAGGGACAGTTCCGGGGAGCCGCCACTGGCGTGGGCTCACCGGAACCAGAGGCTACGTGTGACAAAGTCCGCGCGTGACGAGCAGTACGCCCAGCCGTCCAGACGTCGACTTCCGGTTGTCCATCACCGAGGCGCTGAAGGAGCAGTTGGCAGCCGCGATCGCCACCTGCACGCCTACCCCGCTGGACCCCGCCGCCCTCACGACGCTGCGAGCGTCCGGTGGCGTGTACGAACTCTACCTACGGAACGCGCGAGTCTACGTGGGGAAGGCAGATCGCAGCCTCGCGGATCGACTCGAGAACCACTACTGGAAGATCCGCGGACGGCGCAACATCAACGTCGCAGACGTCAACTTCGTATGCGCCTATGTATTGGAAGACCTGGCCGCGACAGCGCCTGAAGAACTGCTCATCAAGAAGTACGCAGGCTCCGCGGGCCTGTGGAACACGAACGGTTTCGGCAACAAGGACCCGGGCCGACAGCGAGACACAAGTCGAGTCAAACCAGGTCACTTCGACGCCCTCTATCCGATCAACCTCGATTGGCCGTGCGCCATCCCCCGGGGCAATCACACGGCAGCGCAGATTCTCGAATGGCTGAAGCGAGAACTGCCCTACAACCTCCGATACGAACGCCGCGACTCCGGAAACGGAGACCGACACCACGTTGACTTGGAGGACACGCATGTTCAATTACATGAGTCAATCGAGACCGCCGCCGAGATCTTCAGCGTACTTTGTGCAGCCCTACCAGCAGGTTGGCAAGTGACAGGCCTGCCTGGTTACGTGATTCTCTATCGAGAGCGGCGAACGTATCCGGACGCGCTCATGACCTGGCATTCGACCTAGGGCGGTAGCCGTTCCGCGCACAAGTCCCGCAGGCACTCCTGACTATCTCTACGGCGCATGCTTCGACGTACACCCGAGCGATTCGGCGATCCATGCGTCGGCAACCCCTACTGGCACACGACGCCGAGCTGCACATCGCGCGCCGCCGCGGCGAATCCCCGCCTAGCAAGCCACGGGAAGCCCACGGGATTGCCTCACATCGCCAAAAACAACGGCCTCGTCGTCACGAAAGAGGCAGTGGAGTCCCGTAGGCAACGAGATCCGCCACCCCGGCGACGCCGCCATTGAACTCGCACAGCCCTCCGTTATGACTCCTGCCGTCCCACTCCTCACGAGGACGGCCGACCGAACACCCGCTCAATGAGCACCGCCAGCGCCAAAGCGGACTCCCGGTCGAACTGCAGGGTCTGGCTGACCTTTTTCTCACGCCGCCGTTGGTCCGACCCGAACGAGCTGATCTGTAGGTAGGTTGATCCTTGCTCCACGATGGCGCGGACCTCGCAGTCGACTTCGGTGGGATGGACGCGACCGCCCTGAGCAACCCACTCGAGGGACCTCACGATTGCCATTTGATTCTCCGTTTTACGAATCCATTCATCGGGGACCTCAGTCGAGATCCCCCGCAGTGGCTTGCTGCTGAACTTTCAGCGGCCGGTCAAGTCGTGACCGGGCTTTGTGTAACGACCTCCTGCACTCGAGCGGCGAGCCCCTCGAGGTCCCCACCCGCCCCGAGGACGGTCCAGCCGTCCTCCTGTGGCATGGCGTGGCCGTCGAGCTGCACGGCGAGCCGATACGACGGCCACGAGAGCGTAAGTGGCACGCCCTCGGTGGTCTCGAGTCCCTGGACCGGCAATGGCAACTGCCGCGCCTCCAATGCCTCGAGGAGCCACACCTCCGCCTCGGACAAGGCGGTGTCCACGAGGTCCTGCCACTCAGGAGGCAGTACGCGGCCCGACTGAGCCGAGCTCGTCACGGCGGCCACGTCCATCCGCCTGAGCAGTCGCAGCGCTCCCTCACGACTGAGCACCTCGTGGTGCTTCGCGTTCCGGTAGGAGCGAAGGCAGGCATAGCAGGCCGTCTCAGGACCGCACTCGCACTCGGCGACTCGCTCCCAGGCACCCACCATGACCTGCGGCAGGGACGAGGCGATGAGCCGCGCACCTCCGGCACCTCCCGGGACGGTGTCGAAGAGGACGATCGCTCGCCGGCCATCAGGCGTCCGGTACAGGGCTCCGTCGAGGTCGTCTTCACTGATCTCTAGCCGCTCCGCCGCGCCGGCGAGCACGGCGTAGAGGAGGGACAGCCAGTCAGCCTGCGTGCTGGTGGCCTCCCATGCGTCACACGTCAGCTCGACGATGTCCGTCTCGTAGCGGTGTCCGAGCGAGCGCCGCTCCCAACCGCCTCCGCAGGGCTTGCCGTCGGTGGGGCGCTTGTGCGAAGCCCATCCCGCACCCGCCGGCCCGACGACGGCGAAGCCGCACCAGCTGCAGATGGTGAACTGCTGGTTTCCGGCGTCGGAGATGACGGCGATGCGGCCACGCGCACCTGCCCGGGCCACACACAGGGCCCCCGACGGGCTCGACCACGTCCGCTCGTCGACCTCTGCTCCGAGGGACTCGATGTGGGACGCGCCTCCCCACCGACGCTCCGGCGGAGCCGTACCGACGTCATCGGCGTCCGCGTCACAGTTGAAGCCGAACTCCGGGATGACGTACTGCCGCTTGTTGGACTGGTAGGCGGTCGAGCACCCGGGACAGGCAACTGAGCCCGCCGCTGAGCCCTCGACGTACATCCCGCATGCCGTGCAGACCTGGTAGTCGACGGCGACCAGTTCCTTGCCAGGCACTCGGTGGACGCCCGCTGAGGTCCACCGCTTGCCGCCCGCGATGACCTGGTTCCCCGGCGCGTAGTCGTAGATGGCCTGCGCAAGATCGCGGGCGAGTTCGAGATCGCGCCCCACCGGCTGCTTGGCGTGCACGGTGCGCAGCTCCACCGTGTCGACGGGGAACCCATATTTGGGCAGGACGTTGCGGCTGCCGAGGAAGCCGAGCAGGTCTCGGCCTGTGATCGTCTCGATCGTCTTGCCCATGGCTCCCGCCAGAGGCCACTGCTTCTTGTTGACGGCCTCCATCTGCTTGGCCTCGAAGTCCTGCACCTCAGCCACGACCTGTTGCTTGACCGACTCGAGGAGATCGGTCAGCTCGTCCACCCACGCGCCGTCGTCGACACCGATGGCGTCCGCGATCGACATGGGCAATACGGCACGGATGGAGGCGAGGACGTCCGCCGGGACCGGCGAGAGGAAGTCGCGGACCCCGTCACAGGGCGGCGTACCACCGGCCGAGTCGATGAAGAACTCCCCGACCTTCGACCATCTCGAGCCGTCCGCTTGGTAGCGGACCCGGAAGTAGGCGGCCAGGGCGATCGAGTGCGCATGCCGACGATCGATGCGCTCGTTCTCCAGCGGGATGATCGGTACGCGCATGTGCCCGGCGATCATCCGCTCGGGGTTCTGGAAGCGGGATAAGTCATGTGACCGCCGCTGGGCGTAGGTGAGCACGAACGCGGCAGACGCTGCCCGTCGCCCTGCTCGTCCGGCCCGCTGGACGTAGTTCGCGGTCGATGGCGGCATGTTGCGGAGGACGACGGACTGGAGGTCGCCGACGTCCACACCCAGCTCAAAAGTCGTCGAGCAGGAGAGGACGTTGGTCCGGCCGGCCACAAACTGGTTCTGGATCTCCGCGGCGCGAGTGGACGACCACTGGGCGGTGTGCTCCTGAGCGTCCATCGGGATGGGCTGCATGGTGCGGTACAGCCGCCGGTAGTGCTGGTCGTCCTGGTCGCAGGCGGGCAGCTCCTCGACCACGAGCTGCCCGTCGCACCGCAGGGTCGGACAGATGCCCCGCACCGACCGCGCCGTCATAGTCCGACACTTGGAGCAACGGAACCAGCCGACGTCCGCCCCGCGACGGAACCGCAGCAAGGTCACGTTGTCCTGGTAAAGCGCACCCAGCTTCTTGTCGGTCATCGACACGGTCCAGCTGAGCTGGCCTTGCAGGAAGGTCCAGGAGCGGTCCAGGACCTCACGGACATCGACCTGTGCTCCGAGGCCGGCCAGGACGCGAGCGAGGTAGTCGTTACGCCTGTTCGTACCCCGCGTCGGGCTCCAGCTGAGGACCTTCCTGCCCGCCTCGGACCCGAGCTGCCGCATGTAGATGGGGCCCATCCGCGGCGCGAAGGCCTCGTCCTTGTGGTCGACGCCTTCCGGCATGCTGAGAGCACCCTGCTGCCGCATCATCGCGGTCAGTTCCTCGAAGAGGTCCCACACCTCGGCCTCGCTGAGGCCCATCGCGAGGAGCGGCGGCGGAGCGGCCGGGAGCCGAACACTGTGGTGGTTGACCGCGAGGAGGCCGAGCCCCTCGAGCGACTGCCTCCGGTCCATGGCGACGAGCTCGACCGCCAGCCAGCGAGCGACCTCGCGACGCTTGGTGTCCCGCGTGTCGCTGTGCCGGAAGAACTCCGCCTCGTCAGCTGCGGCGAGCGTGTAGTGGACGAGGTCCGCCACCCCGATGTCGTCCGTCGCGCTCGCCGCGCGCTCCAGCCCGGCAACGAGGAGAGCTCGCTGCTGCAGCTGCCCGTAGGTGTTGGACAGGTACGGCGCGGCAAAGGCGGCCGCCTGCCGGCTGTCGCTGAAGAGCAGGAGTTTTCGTCCTTGACCCGGGATGTCGGCCGTCTCAGGCGGCCCGGGCGGGAGCTGCTGGTACAGCGCCGTGGCCAAGACGGACGGCGGCGCGTCGGACCCGGTCTGCAGGCGCCGGACGACGTCCCGCGCCCGCGCTCCGCACCGAGTACAGGCGCTCATCACGCGGTGCGAGCGGTCGAACTTCTTGACGGCCCGCAGCGTGCTGGACTGACAGCCGCCGGCGCCGCAGACGCGCTTCAAGCTCCCGTGAAGAGCCCCGCAGTCAGCGCACAAGTGAGCCTGCGCCTCATTGATCGCTGTCCCGGTGCCGTCGTCGAGTACGTCCTCGTCCTCGTCCATGAAGGAGTCCTCGTCACCGAGCATCAGCCACGTGTGCGCACCGTCCGGACTCGGGGAGGGAACGAAGTAGGGAACGCGGTCCCGCTGTTCCACTGATCCGGCGAGGTACACCGCTCCACAGCGTTGGCACGCACCGAACTCGAAGCACGCTCCCTCACAGTCCGGACACCTCTCATGTCGTGCCAGCTGGACATGGGGTCCCGATGCGGACAAGCACGTGAAGGCACCCTCGGTGGCTCTCAGGAAGAGGTGGTACCGGGCCGAGAGCACCGGCGTCCCTGACGAGTCAGCGATAGAGCTGGCCAGGTCGACCAGGTCCCGCAGCGCCTGCGCGGGCTCGGGGACCCCGGGGAAGACCTGAGGTGCGAGATCACTGACGGTCTGGGGTCCGGAGGCCAGCAGACGCTTGAGTTCGACGACGGACTTCTCGTGCTCTAGGGCCGTTGCTGCGTCGTCGTACTGCGCACCCTGAGCACCTGCATGTGCCAGGACGTCGGCCGGCGCGCTCCCCACGAGCGCCCGCAGGTCTGCGGCACTCAGCGGTCCCCACGTCGCCACGGCCGGGCTCGCGACGCGGCTGGACACCACGAGGTCCTGGCGCTCGGGGTCGTCCTCGACCCACTCGAAGGGGCTGGCGAACAGCTTCGTCGCGAAGTCCATGACGTGGGTCGGGCTGCCCTGCACGGACGCGCTGGTGGCGATGCACTGCAGTGAGCGCCCGGGGGCCACGCGGTCGTGGAGGCGCCGCAGCAGCATGGCGATCTCGGCGCCCTTGGCGCCGTCGTACACGTGGGCCTCGTCGAGCGCGACGAAGGTCCAGCCCTGCCCCTGGAACAGGGTCAAGTCCAACGGTCGCAGGAGGAGGTACTCGAGCATCGCGTAGTTGGTGAGGAGGATGTGCGGCGGCGTCGCGCGCATCTCCTCGCGGCTGAGGAGCTCGTTGGGCAACCGCGCCTGGCCGGGGTTGAGCGCGGCGAAGTGGTCCTCCGCCTTCCCGGTCTGTTCCTTCGTCTCCCCCGTGTACCGGCCGAAGGTGATGTCGGGGTGTCCCGACAGCAGCGCTCGCAGTCGCTTGACCTGGTCGTTGGCAAGCGCGTTCATCGGATACAGCAACAGCGCACGGACACCGGGCCCCAAGGTCCCGGCCGCCCGCTCACGGATAAGCCGGTTGATGATCGGGATGAGGAAGGACTCGGTCTTCCCCGAGCCGGTACCCGTCGTCACGACGACGTTCCGGCCGGCGACGGCCTTGCGGATCGCTTCCTCTTGGTGCTTGTACAGGGGCCGCGCGAGCGGCATGGCCGGGCTGTCCATCGACCGGAAGTCCGGGTGGAGAACGCCCTCGTCGATGAGCTGGGCAAGGGACGCGCCGCGCTTGTAGGCCGGGGTCGCCTCGAGGAAGGGGCCCTTGGCCAGGGAGCCGCTGAGATCCACCGCGTCCGAGAAGGCCCGAGCCAGTCGATCGTCCCGGACGTCGACGAGGGTCTTGACGTACCGGTGATACGTCTCGGTGACGGACGTGCTGGCCAGGAGTGGGTCGAGGTGCTGAGTCACGCTGTGGCCTTCTGAACGAGGTGGTTGGTGGACTGGACGAGGGCCTCAGCGAGGACGATGTCCATCCCGACGAAGTCAGGCGCGAGGCTGGCGAGTTGCACCCAGGCGTCCCGCCGGCTCACCGTCATCGACAACACGGCAGACGGATCGAGCGCCCGGAGTCGGGCGAGCGCGGCCCAGGCGAAGGATGCAGCCGGCAGGAGTTGCCAGGCGGCGGTGAAGCCGTCCAGCCGGGCATCGAGCTGCGCGAGCACGGCGCCGGGTGCGGCGTCCTTGAGGAAGCGCCGGATGCGGCCGATCTCCCGCCCGACGACGTCGATGACCGGACGCAGGGCCGGAGCGTGACGCACATCGAAGAGCTGCTTGGCCGCGGCCACTCGACTGTCGGGGTGCAGCAACCCCTCCGGAACGACCTGTACGGCGCTCCAGAGTTCGGCGACTCGGGCGGGTGAGAGCTGGTCCATCGCTCGAGCCGCAGGGCCGAACCCACCCACTTCACGATGAGGATCTCGAGCCGTCGTGAGGATCGTGGCGAGGCTGTCACCGCCGTGGAGTCGGATCGGCTCCATGACCTCCTCGTCTGTCTGTCTCGCAGCAACGGACGAGGCAACACCGAGGGCGGCCAGCACGGGAGCGGCCGACCACCCGACCGTCAGGTCGTCGAGCGGGATCTCGCTGAAGCGACGTTCGACCAGCTGGCTCTTGATGAGCAACTGCACCACGGCGACGTGCCCCCGCGGGGATCGCATCAGCGATGCGAGGGCGGCATTGGGATCGAGATGGATGGTGTCGAGCAACAGCTGGTGAGCCCGCCTGGCCACGTCGTCTGGCAGGTCGAAGCGCCCGTGCAGCCACAGGACATCCCAGACCGTCGAGAGGTCAGCGGGTGGCGGGGTCTCCTCCAGGACCTCTCCGGCCAACACCCGGGACAGCGCCTCCAGACCCGGGGACTCGCTCCGGAGGCGACCGAGCAGGGAACACTCCACGGCGTCGGCGCCAGGCCACGCCGGCCACTCGGTGGCCGCCCAGGGGTCGATGACGGCCAGCTCGAGCAGGACGGGGCCCGCCTCCAACAGGTCGTCGGGCAGCGGGACGAGTCCAGACGGGGTCACGGGGATCTGCCGCGGCGCCACCCAAGGCGCCGTCTTCTGGTAGACGGCGGCATGGAGGCCAGCCACGTGACGGTGGTCCTCGAGCTGCAGGCCACCGGTCACCGGTCGCGCTCCGGTGGCGAAGCGCCTCGGCCGCAGGAGCGCGACGGTGAAGGACTCCTCCCCGGAGACGAGGGAGAAGACGCCGGACTGCGCTCGACGTGCGGTCTCGACGAACCTCGTCAGGTCGAACAACCGACTGTCGTGTCCTCGACGTCCGGAGGGCTCCACGGACTGGCGCTCGTCGCCCTGGTCGGCGATGAACTCGAGCCGGTAGTGCGACAGGTCCCCAGGCAGTCGCACGTAGAGGGACGCCGGTTGTTCGAGCATGTCGGGATGGACGGTCGGAGGACTTGCCGTCCAGGCAGCCGGCACGCCGTCCGCGGCCACGCGCATCTGCACACTGGGCGGCGCCACGACGAGGTACTGCAGGGTCTGACCGACCTGACACGTCAGCTGAGCCTGGATCTCTTCCGGGGCCATGGTGACGGCGGTGGCGGAGAGTGACATGCCCTCCGGAGCTGACAGCTGGACGGTCGCCGACTGGAGCCGCCCAGCGAATGGTCGGCGCACGGAGGGCTCGATGGTCAGGTCGAGGCCCTCGGCCAGCGAGACCATGCACTGCGCCTTCTTGCCGAACGAGCCACGCACGGAGATGAAGAAGTCACCGAGGAGCGGCCCAGGGAAGCCGGTCAGCGGGTCCAGGCCGTCGCCTCGCTGCTCGCACTCCGCCAGCGAGAGGCGGCGAGTCATCCGATCACCACCCGCGTTGGTCACCACCTCGACGTGCCATGTCGCCGGATCAGAGCCCGCGGGCAGTGCGATCGTGGGCCGCTCCGACAGGACGCGCAGGCCGCGCTGGGTGGTCAGACCGCTGATCGGAGGCGGCATCCAGAAGGTGGGTGCGCCGGACTTGCGGACCGTTCGGAGCCGCCCCGCGGTTGACGTGCCGTCCAGACGCAGCCCGTCCGCCGACCCGACGTCCACCGAGCGGATGCTCCAGCCGCTCCAGCCAACCGGCTCGCCGAGGTCTCCGAGCACGCGCAGGCCTGCGCCCGCGTTGTCCACCAGCTCCCTGCCGGCTGGAGTGACCACCCACAGCTCGCCCCGAGGTACTGGCTGGTGAGGCCCGATGAACCCACCGTCGAGGTCGAACAGCAACAGGGGATCAGACGGCTCGACGAGTCGGTGGTCGGAGTACTCTTGTCCCCGCAGACGGACGTTCACCGACCGGGTGGGCCGGCGCAACACGGTCGTCCTCACGGAGGTCGCAGCGCCTCGGCCGACCCACTGAGCCTCCGAGCGAATCTCCTCCGTCTGGCCGTCAGCGGCTATAACCCAGACCGCTGCTCCTTGCTCGGCGGACACGGCGGGTAGGCGGACCACGACCGCCCCCGAGCCGACATCGAGGCGGATGGCGACCTCGGCCACCGCGCGGGCCCGACTCACCGGCTTCGGCTGGGCTGTGACGTCCTCGAGCCGGTCTCGCAGTGAGTGGACCAGCGCCGAGAGCATGACGGTCGGCAGGCCGGTCGTCTCGGTCGTCAACGACTCGTCATCGAGCGCTGTCGGCACATCGCCGACGTGCGAAACGACCTCGATGATGCGATCGAGTACGTCGGCAGCCAGCTCGCCTCCATGCTGAAGGAAGCGACCCACGCTCCGGTCGATCAGTTCCCAGCGAGATCCTTGCCCGAGGAGCCAGCCGAGCAGCGTGCTGCCGGTCAAGGCGGGATCGATGCGCCTCCGACTGAGGATCAAGCCCACGAGACGCGACATGCCGGCAGCAGGCACAGCCGCGTGCATGGCTGCCGGCCCCACGAAGCGCTGCTTGGCGACGTCGCTGAACAACGGCAGCCGAAATCGAGACAGCGCCTGGAGGAACAGGTCGCCGATGTGTCCCTGGAGTTCCGGCAGAGGGTCGTGCTCGACGTTCCGCCAGAACTCCGGCCAGAAGGTGTTGGACTCCGGCGCTGTTGCGGCGGTGCCCACCATCCCCACGAGCAGGCAGGCGGGATAGTCATCGAATGCCTGATGCCACTCGTATCCCCGTCTCTTGAACACGCGGAGGCGGGCACCGAAGGCCTCGAGGATCCGCTCTACGTCCACCTGGGAGTAGTTCGCCTCGACAGCGAGCGAGGCCTCTCGCAACAGTGACCGGTAGCGGTCCTCCTTACCCTGCATCCAGTCACGGGCGTTGATCACTTGACCGGCCACCGGCTCCCCGTGAGTGCGCTTGAGACGTTCCGGAACACTCAAGCCTCACTGTCTGTGAACTGCAATACCCCGCGAGCGGCGCGTTCCGGCTCAGCGGTGGCGCCGGGACCGGGAAGACCGTCGTCGCCCTGCACCGGGCTCACTTCCTGGCACGCCAGGACCCGAACGCCCGGATCGTCCTGACCACGTACACGACGACCCTTGCCGACAGTCTGCGATTGAGTCTGCTGGAACTCGATCCAGCCCTGCCGCTGGCCGTCGAGCTGGGACAGCCCGGCGTGCATGTCGTCGGCGTCGACAAGCTTGCACGGGAGGCTTTGGGCAAGGCGGGCGACCGGGCGCTGAGGTCCGTGTCGGCACACCTCGGTTTCCTCGCCCTGCAGGGCGAGCTGGCTCTGCGGGACAACGAGGACCGGCAGCTGTGGGAGGAGTCCGTCGCCACCTCGGGCCAAGACCTTCCGGCGCACCTGCGCACGCCGACGTTCCTGACCGCGGAGTACCGATCGGTGATCCTCGGCAATGCGGTCACCACGCGGGAGGAGTACGCCCGCGTGCCCCGGACCGGGCGGGGCGTCCGGTTGAGTCGCGCCGAGCGGCTGGGCGTCTGGTCTGTGGTCGAGGCGTACCGCCGGCGCCTCTCCATGGAAGGGAAGGCGACGTTCGCGGAGCTGGCCGCGCTCGCTGCGGGGGCGGTCAGTGTGGCCGTGCCGAACGGCCTCGCCGACCACGTGGTGGTGGACGAGGCACAGGACCTTCACACGGGGCACTGGCGTCTGCTCCGCGCCCTCGTCCCGGTGGGACCGAATGACCTGTTCGTCTGCGAGGACTCGCACCAGCGGATCTACGGCGAGAAGGTCGTCCTCGGACGGCTGGGCGTCAACATCCAGGGGCGTTCCCGGCGCTTGACGCTCAACTACCGAACGACCGCGCAAAACCTCCGGTTCGCCCTCGGCGTCCTCGAAGGTGCGGACGTCACCGACCTGGAGGGCGAGGAGGAGGACGTCACCGGTTACCGGTCGCCGCTGCGGGGCGCGCAGCCGCGTCTCGTGGCCGCTCCATCCCTCTCGGCGGAGCTAGACGAGATCGCTGACGTGCTGAAGAAGTGGCTGGCCGAGCCGGACGTCGAGCCGTCCAGCCTCGCCGTCCTGGTGCGGAGTGCAGCGGTCCGCGACCTGGTGCAGCGAGGGCTTGATGATCGGCACGTCACCGTTCAGACGGTGGAGGGCCGACGCTCGCGGACCGCTCCGGCTCCCTCCCTGCTGACGATGCACCGGGCGAAGGGGCTGGAGTTCCGCAAGGTCGTGCTGGCCGGCGTTGACGAGACGCAGGTTCCGGCCGGCCGGGTCGTCGGCCAGTACCCGGACGACGACAGGGCCGATGCGGTGACACGCGAACGGCTGCTCCTCTACGTCGCTTCGTCGCGCGCTCGCGACGAGCTCGTCGTCACGTGGCACGGCGCTGCTTCGCCGTTCCTGCCGTCGCCGCTCGCTTGACGCAGCCGCTGACGCTCCGCTCCCCAACCAGCTCACGGAGGATTCGCATGGCACGCACGACCGGGCCCGAAGCCGCGTTGTATCCCTCAGTCGAGGCATGGGCGAAGAAGACGCTCGGCTGCTGGGCGGTCGCCGTTGACACCGGTCCGAGCCTCGGGCGCATCGACGTCGTCGGCCTGCGCGACTTCGGCGGTGGCGACCTTGCATCACGGTCGGAGGTCGTCGCCATCGAGGTGAAGAGGCGTGGAGCGCCCTTCGCGAAGTCCGCAGGCCAGGCTCACGGTTACTCAGTCATGGCGGACCGCTGCTACCTGGCCCAACAAGGGGAGAGCATCACCGACGATCAGATGGTCGTCGCAAGCCAGCTGGGTATCGGGCTCCTCCTGATCTCCGATGCGGGCCGGGTGACAGAGCGGCTCACTGCCCCGTTGCAGGAGCCGATCCCCGAGCTTCGAGCCAAGCTGTTGGACAAGCTCGACTGCGCGACGTGCACCTTGTGCTCGACCATCTTCCGGACCAAGAACATGTCGGGGTCCAGCACTGTCGTGCGGCGGGAATGGGACTCCTCCCCGGACCTGTCTGCTGCCGCGAAGACCGAGAAGGGCCTCATGTGGTGGCTGTACACAGCGGCCGGAGAACGGGACAAGAGCGGTCGGAACTCGACGTACTGGCGTCGCTACCTGTGTCCGGACTGCATCTTCGCGCTGAGCCCTCAACGACAGAAGGAAGCCTGAGCGGCTCCTTGCCCACCTCAGTCCTTGGCAGTCCTTGGCGATGGAGAAGACGACGTCACCCCGACCGCTGGGGCAGACACCGCAACGGATGCAGGCGGACCCCTTCTCGGAGATCAGCGGGATCCGTCGTCCGTTCTCGGGGCACGGGTAGCGCTTGCCAGATAGGGCCGCCAGGTCTGCGCGTCCGTCGGCAACTGTCTCGGCCAGATAGGCCCACCGGACCCAGGGATGGCGCTACCGCGCCCGCTTGGCCGCCTCCAGGTTGTCGGGATCGACAGACAGGTAGATGGAGAGGTTGGGCAGATCCGCGAGGACGGGCAAGACATCGAGCGCGGCGGGGTCGAAGCTCCGCGTGTACGCCCAGAAACGGATGTCCAGAGCGGCGCGGATGACATCGGCCCAGGCCTCCGCGTAGGAGAGGGAGAAGAAGTCGCCGTCCCAGTGGATGCGGAAGTCGCGGGGCACGACAGCTCCACGCTTATCCGCTCGTTCGCAGTCAGCCCGGAAGTCGTCGATCATGTCCGCCAGAAGCTCTGCCATCCCGGCTTGGTCCCGCCCGAGGAGCGCTTGCATGTTGCTGGTGGGGACGTCCAGGACGCCCTTGTAGAGCTTCTCGAGCTTTCCCGCATAGCAGACCTGCCCACAGGTGGCCGTCGCCCCTGGGCATGAGAGCGCACGTCCCGCAGGCAGCCGAAGCTGTTGGCGATCCTCGCCGTCCTGCCGTTCAGCGACGGCAGGTTGGTGACCTTCCGGTCGGCCGAGCGGCGGAGGACGCGGCTCGGGGCCCCAGTTCTCGGTCATCAGGGCCACGAGACGCTCAGCGTGCTCCAGCGTCGGCACCTGCTCGTACGACGGCAGGCGACCCATGGCCGGGCCGCACCATCAGGCGGCTGAACCGGGATCTCGTCTCCGGGGGCCCACGGGCTCCGGACCATGACGCCCGAGATTCATCCCCTGGTGCCACTGCTCCGCAGACGCGCTCAACAATGAACCGGCGCCCGCCAGATGAGGTCCGAGCGGTGTCGATACGGGTGCCATCCATGGCCGCCTCCTCGACGTGCGAGGAGGACGGTCCGGACGAGCACCGGCCCAGGTCAACGGCTGACGTTACGGCGACACGCCCGTTGAACGTACTCATCGACGGTCTGCCTCGTGCCCGTGACTCGATGAAGCGCCGGACAGGTGCCATCAACGAGCGCTGAGCACGGCTCACCACATCGGGCGATCCGGTGAAGATGACACGGCCTCATGCCGAGAGAAGTCACGTGGTCACGCGGTACCCAAGTCGGCGGCGAGGACGGGAGCACTCCCATGAGGCGTGAGCGCGTCGCGCTCGCCATCCGCGATCTGCTCGCCGTTCAACCCGACCAGAACAAGCGCCAGCTGCTCGCCCGCCTGGGCAAGAGGGCAGCCCGGCTGACAACGACCGATGTCAACAGCGTCCTCTACTCGCACCGGGACCTGTTCATCTCGGACGGCGGGACACCGCCCCGATGGCGCTTAACTGGTTCATCACGTTCGCCAGAGGAACGACCGGCGGCGGAAGCGACGACCTTCTCTCGTCCCCGCGGCTACGTAGGCATGGACCCCCGCGCCTGGCAGCGGGAGGCGCTCGCTGCCTGGCAGGCCCGCGGTCGGCGCGGTGTCATCGAGGCGGTCACCGGCACAGGGAAGACCGCGGTCGGAGTCCTGGCAGCGGCCGCCGCGGTCGCCAGGGACGAGAAGGTCCTCATCCTCGTGCCAGGCCAAGAACTGCTCCGCCAGTGGTACGAGATCCTGCGGAAGGACCTCCCCCTAGCTCGGGTGGGATGCTTCGGAGCTAGACAAAGTGCCCGCTTCGACGACCATGATGTTCTCGTCGCCACGGTGCAGTCGGCCTCGAGGTGGCAGCTGCTCACCCCCGGCCGTCATGGGCTGCTCATCGCCGACGAGGTGCACCGCTACGGCGCAGACACCTTCGCCTTGGCGCTCAAGCCTCAGTTCCACGCCCGCTTGGGGTTGACCGCCACGTTTGAACGCGAGGACGACGGGGTCGCGAGACATCTGGAGCCGTACTTCGGTGGGGTCGTCTTCCGCTGCGGTTACGAGCGCGGCCTCGCTGACGAGATCCTGGCTCGCTTCCGTGTCGCCTTCCTGGGTGTCGAATTCTCACCGGAGGAGCGCGAACAACACGACGAGTACGACGATCAAGCCAGGAGCCTGCGGCGCCGTCTCATCGATGAGCACGCTTGTCCTGCCGAGCCGTTCGGCGAGTTCATGGCCGCCGTACAGCAGCTCAGCACGGGCGGCCTAGAGGATGCCCGCCCCACGAAGGACGCACGCCGCTATCTCAACGCCTTCAGCAAGCGTCGGCAGTTGCTCGCCGGCTGTCGGCGGAAGCACGACGCGTTGGGCGCCTTGGTTCCCCTGCTTCACGCCGCCGACAGGGGACTTGTCTTCAGCGAGACGAAGGACAGCGCCAGCAGCGCCGCTCAACTCCTGCGCAGACAAGGGCTAGCGGCGATGGATTTCACCAGCGCGTTGAAGCAGCGGGAACGCGAGGAGCGCCTCGCGGACTTCAGACGTGGGGCGGTCCACGTACTGACGGCGCCACGCGTCCTGGACGAGGGAGTGGACGTCCCCGAGGCGGACGTCGGGGTCGTCCTGGCCGCCAGCAGGAGCCGGAGGCAGATGATCCAGCGCATGGGTCGTGTCATCCGTCCCAAGTCCGACCACCGACCCGCCACCTTCATCGTCATGTACGTGCGCGGGACAGCGGAGGACCCCGCGAACGGGGCCCACGAAGCCTTCCTCGACCAGCTCACTGACGTCGCCGAGGAGACGGTGTTCTTCGACCAGCGGGACTCCGGCGCTCAGTTGCTCGCCTGGCACATGAGCCGGCGAAGCCCCCACGTCGGTTGATAAGCGGTGACGGCGACCTCACCAGGAGCAGTCTCCTACCGACGAGTGGCCAATTTGACTGGATCCGCCCTTCCACCCGGCCGATAGGAAAGGACGGCCTCTGGCCGCCTATGAGCCATCGCAGCGAACAGATGAGGAGCTTGGGCGCGTTGAACCTGTGGGACTGGCTCGTCGTCACGTTCGCCGGAGACCGGATCGCGGTCCTGGGCCCGCGCGCTTCGGGAAAGACGACCCTCTACAACTTCCTGACGGGGAGGACCGGCGACAGTCCACCGGAGCAGACCGTCGCCCCCGAGCACAGAGAGGCATTCCGCAACGGAACCCTGGGCTTGAGCGTCCGCACTGGTCGCGATGTCCCCGGTGGCGAGCATGCACACGACAGCTGGCGAGAGGTCTTCACCGCTGCCAACAAGGTGTTCTACCTCTTCGACGCTCACCAGCTCCGCGTCGACACTGAATACGCGGACCGCGTCCGGCGGGATGGACGCTCCTTCCGAGACTGGGGCACAGAGGGTAGACGCGTCATGATGATCGGCACACACGCGGATACCGATCCGGCCTGCCGGAAGCGAGGCCTGGTCACCTACAGCGACCTCATCCTCGACCATGACATCGTGGCAGCGTTTCGAACCCGAGCAGACGTGAAGGCCGCCACGGTGGGATCGCTGGCGGGCTCCCCTGACGACGTCGCTGCCGTACTGCGTCAGGTCCTGAACTAGCTGTGTTGGTCCTCTCACAAGCGCTGGACAATGCAGCGGAGGACGAGTGCGTCATCGGGGGCGTCCGCATATCAGCCTCGGCGCCCGAGGCTCGACCGGTCATTGCACGCCTCTTCGACGTCGTACAGTCGGGCGCAGCACGCCGCTTCGGCGCAACCCAGATTACCCAGGACGGTCCCACCATCGCCGTCAAGGCCTCGACCTTCACGCGCGATAATCTCGGCCGCAACTCGCCCCTGTACATACTGCTGGATAACGAGCCGCCGGCTCGGCTCGACGACCTCAGCCGAGACGTCATGAAGGCTGCGCAACTGCTGGGTCGCCAACTAGACGCCGACGCACTCGAGGCAGACCTGAAGCTGTGGGCGGCCACGGGAAAAGCTCATCGCGGCCACCGGTTTCGTCGGCTTCGTCGGCTGATTCACCGGCTTGGCCGCCTTCTCCCGGGCTAGTGGACCAATTCCTTGGTCGACTGAAGCACAACATGCAGTGGCTGCTCAGGACGAGCGAACCCGAGGGTGCCGAAATGTCAACGGATCTTCACAGCGAGAGAGTGGAACACGGAATGGTCAACCTCAGTCACCTGCCACAAGAGCGTCGTCGCGTTGTGGTTCCGCTGTCGGCGGATGACTATCGGTCGGCCCTGCGGGACCCGGACCTCCTCGACACCATGGACCACCCCGAAGCGGTCGTCCTGTCGCTCGCTGAAATGGATGCTAACGACCCGGTACTCGCCCGGCTTCGCCGCTCCAACAAGGTCCGGGCCGGGGCTCTGCTCATCCAGAGCCCGTTTGACCCCGATCAGTACGAGCCGGCCGACTCGGCTGTAGCGGAGTTCGCCGTCACCAAGTTCGTCCGCCTGTCCGAGCTCTGCGCTCTGCTCGGGGCGAAGTCGGTCAGCGTGGAACAAGTGAGGACGGTGACCAACTCGAGCGGGATGCACGCGAAGGTCCAAGCGAAGGCGGCCGTCCACTCGGGTCATGTTGACGTCGACAGCGATCTGACCCGAAAGATCAACGAACGCCTCACCCTGAAGGACACATTCGCCGGTGGAAGCGCCGACGTGGCCGCCGCACGAGCCCTCCTGGCTCGGGTCGGTCTCGAGGACGACAGCACACTTGTCTCGTTGGTAGACATGCGCAGCGGCTCAAACCCCCTGAAGCGCCGGCAGATCACCCTCAACCTGACTCAGGAGGCTCAGCAGAACCTCAAGCTGGCCGGTGAATACTCGGGTCTCAGACTCGTCAAGGTGAGCGCCAACTTCTCCAAGCAGGCGAAAGAGCAGGTACAGGTCATGCTGACGGCCACCATCGAGTTCAGCTAGCAGTCAACGCAAAGCGCCTCGAACTTCGAGGCGGGCCACAATCGGTGAGATCACCACCTGTGTGCGCTTCAACACGCGCTCCTCGCAAGTAGCGGTCGTCCGGATGCGAATTGGGAGAAGCACGCGCTCATGAGGCTGGCTACCTGGAACTGCCGCGGCAAGACCGTGACCAACATCGGACATCTACTCGACCTAGGTATTGACGTCGCCGTTATGTGCGAAGCACAAACGCCACCCGTCTGGCCCACGGCACCCGGTGGCCGGATGGTGACCGGCCACGGCCGACGAGTACAGCCGGACTACTGGCACGAAGTCGTCGTTCTAGCCTGCTCTCCGTGGTCCGTGACGCTGCACGAGGCCGCCGAGAGCGCACCGGCCTGGACACTTCCCGTACGTGTTGATGGACCGACACCCTTCACACTTGTCGGTATCCACACCTTTCAGGCGACGGGAATACCGAACTACGAGAAGCAGATTGATCTCGTTGTCGACTGGATGGCCGAGGTGGGTGACCCGGGGCCATTCGTGGTGGCCGGAGACTTCAACTCCCCAATCGAGACCAGTCAGAAGCGGTATGACGCAGTCGTGGGTCGCCTCCAACAGCGCGGCCTGCTTGACGTCTACCGGGCGTCCCGAGAACAAGCACCTGCACCTCTGACGGAAGAGGCGACGTACTACCGGTGTCAGCAAGGCAGCGTGCAGGGGTTCCACATTGACCACGTGTGGGTGCCAGCCGAGTGGGCGGAGGGAGCTGAGGTCCGCATCGGGGACTTCGACACCTGGGTTGCCTCAGGCCGGAGTGACCATGTCCCGGTCGTGGCTGACGTCCGCGATGGCCGCTTGCCGGGAACGGCGTAGAGCACCACCAGCTGCAGCAAGCACAGCATGGACCGGAGCAGTCGCCTCTACGCCGGCAAGTCCTCGGCCTCGACCATGTGCAGGACGCCGCGGCCGCGCTCCTTGGCGCCGTACATCGCCCGGTCCGCCAGCGAGAGGACCTCGTCCAGCGTCGTCCCCGGCGCAGCCATCGCCAGCCCGATCGACGCCGACACCCGCACCGTCCGCCGTCCCACCTCGACCTCGTCCACCAGCACGGCGGCCAGCCCGTGCCCGATCGACTCGGCAACAGCAGCGGACACCCCCGGCAGGACCGCCACGAACTCGTCCCCACCCAGCCGGCCGACCACCGCCCCCGGCAGCTCCTTCTCCACGTGCCGGCGCAGCCGGTCGGCGAGCCGCACGAGCAGCTGGTCCCCCACCGCGTGCCCGCCGCGGTCGTTGACCTCCTTGAACCGGTCGACGTCCACGAACAACACCGCTCCCCCGACCGCCAGCGCCGCGCGGCCGGTGTCGAGCAGGTGGCTGCGGTTGGCCAGCCCGGTCAGCGGGTCCTGCCGCGCCGAGCGCAGCAGCGCCTGCTTCCACCCGTCGGCCTTGGTCGCCACCGCGGTCAGCCGGTCCACCGTCTCGTGCAGCCGCCGCTCCTGGTCGGCGTCCGCCTCGGGAGCCAGCGACGCCGTCGACGACGCCAGCGTGTCCAGCACCGCCTCCAGCGGCAGCCCCGCGGCCACCGCCTCCAGCGTCCGCCCCTGCGCCGCCAGCAGCCCCTTGTCCCAGCAGTGCGCGGCCACCTGCCGCCGCAGCGACAGCACGCTGCGCACCAGCCGGACCTGGTTCTCCAGCAGCGCCTGCTCCGCCTGCGAGAACGCCCTCGGCTCGTCGTCGAAGACGCCGAGCGAGCCGAGGACGAAGCCGTCCTCGTCGACCAGCGGCACCCCGAGGTAGGACCGGATCGCGCCGGCCGCCACGGCGGGGTTGTCGCGGAACACCGGGTGGTCGAGCGCGTCGGCCACCTGCAGCGGCTCGCGCAGCGCCACCACGTACGCGCAGAACGACAGCTCGTCGGGCACGTGCGAGTACGGCGCCCCGGCGCCCTTCTCGGCCGGGTAGCACTGCTCGTCCGGGCCGACCAGGTTGATCATCGCGATCGGCGCCTCCACCGTCCGCGCCATGTAGGCGACGACGGCGTCGAGGTCGGCGACGCCCGCGTGCCCGACCAGCCGGTAGCTGCCGATCGCGGCCAACCGCGCGGGCTCCGCGACGGCGGCGCGCGGGGAGGGCAGGACGGGCGTGTCGACGGCGGCGCTCACGCGCGCGCACCCTAGCCGCGGCGCGTCACCCCGGGAACACGCCGCGCGCCGCCGCAGGGCCGTCCGCCTCTGGCCCCGCCCTCGCCGCCGCCGCCACGATGCGGAGCCTCCACCGGACAGGGAGGTCCCGTGTACGTCACCCAGGGTCTGCACCGCCACGTCCAGCAACGGCCGGACGAGGTCGCCACCGTCTGCGCCGGCCGCGTCCGCACCCATGCCGAGTCCGTCGACCGGATCGCCCGCCTCGCGGCCGCCCTGCAGGAGCTCGGCATCGGGGACGGCGACCGCGCGGCGATCCTCTCCCTGAACTCCGACCGCTACTCCGAGTTCCTCGCCGCGACGCTGTGGGCGGGCGGCGTCGTCGTCCCGGGGAACTTCCGCTGGAGCGTCCCGGAGATCGCCGAGTCGCTCGCCGAGGTGGGAGCCCGGGTGCTCGCCGTCGACGACGCCCTCGCCGGGTGCGTCGACGGCATCAAGGCCGCCCACGGAGGCCTGGAGCACGTCGTCCACGCCGGCGACGGCCCTCCCCCCGACGGCATGCTCGCCTTCGAGGAACTCGTCGCGGCGCACGAGCCGGTCGAGGACGCCCGCCGCGGGGGGGGACGCACTCGCCGGCGTCTTCTACACCGGCGGCACCACCGGCCGGTCCAAGGGCGTCATGCTCAGCCACGACAACCTGCTGACGTCGTCCATGGGCTACCTCGCGGGCGTCCCCACCCCGGGCGACCGCGTCTACCTGCACGCGGCGCCGATGTTCCACCTCGCCGACTTCTCCGCCTGGGTCGCCGGCTGCGTGGTCGGCGGCACGCAGGTGATGATCCCGGCGTTCGACCCGGTCGCCGTCCTCTCCGCCGTGCAGGAGCACCGCGTGACCGACGTCCTGCTGGTGCCCACGATGATCCAGCTGACGGTCGACTCCCCGCGGGTCGACGAGTTCGACCTCACCAGCCTCCGGCGGGTCCTCTACGGCGCCTCCCCCATGTCCGACGCGCTGCTCGGCCGCGCCATGAAGGGCTTCCCCAACGCCAGCTTCGTGCAGGCCTACGGCATGACCGAGCTCGCGCCCGTCGCCACCCTGCTCACCCCCGAGGACCACGAGGACGCCGTCCACCGGCGCACCGTCGGGCGCGCCGCGCCCTGCACGGAGGTGCGCGTCGTCGGGCCGGACGACGTCGAGCTGCCCCGCGGTGAGGTCGGCGAGATCGTCGTCCGCGGCGGCAACGTCATGCTCGGCTACTGGGACCGGCCCGAGGCCACCGCCGAGGCGCTGCGCGGCGGCTGGATGCACACCGGCGACGCCGGGTGGATGGACGAGCAGGGCTACGTCTCCCTCACCGACCGCCTCAAGGACATGATCATCTCCGGCGGGGAGAACGTGTACTCGGTCGAGGTGGAGAGCGTCCTGGCCCAGCACCCGGCGGTGGCCACGTGCGCGGTCATCGGCGTCCCCGACGAGACCTGGGGCGAGCGCGTGCACGCCGTCGTCGTCCCGGCGTCCGGCGCCACGGTGACGCTCGACGAGCTGCGGGACTTCTGCGCCGACCGGCTCGCGGGCTACAAGACGCCGCGGTCGCTGGAGGTCGTCGAGGCGCTACCGCTGTCCGCGGCCGGCAAGGTGCTCAAGCGGGAGCTGCGCGCGCCGTACTGGGCGGGGCAGGAGCGGGCCGTCCACTGACGCCCGCGCTCCGGGGGCGGAAGTCCCTGGTCCGGGACGTCGTCCCGAGGAGCATCGGGGACGTCGTCGAGGACACGAGGGAGGAGCTGCTGCCATGACCCAGACCACGGGTTCGACGGTCTCGAAGGACCGGGCGCGCGAGGCGATGATCCGCTTCATGGCGGCTTGGGAGCAGGGCGACCTGTCCGCCGTCGACGAGGTGTTCGCCGAGGACCTCGTCTACCACGGGCCCCCGTTCCCGGACATGGACCGCGACGGGCTGCGGGACTTCGTCACCGCCTTCCGCTCGGGCTTCTCCGGCATCCACGTGCAGGTGCACGAGCACGTCGTCGACGGGACCACCTCGGTGCACCGCTGGACGGCCGAGGCCGACCTCTCCGGGACCACGCCGCTGCTTCCGGGGGTGGAACCGACCGGGAACCACGCGTCCGCCGACGGCGCGCACGTCCTGCACTGGACCGGGGACAAGGTGTCCGAGGCCTGGCACATCGGTGACTGGCTCGGCTGGCTGACCAAGGCCGGCGTGCTCCCGCCCGCGCCCGGCATGGGCGGCTGAGCTGGGTTCCGGGCCGGCGGGCGGGGCGGCGATCCCCGGGGACGGTCGGCCGACCGGCAGCCGCCTCGCCCGCACCGCCCGGCTCGCCGCGCTGCCCGCGGCGTTCGCCGGCCGCACCGCCGTCGGCCTGGGGAAACGCATCGGCGGCCGCCCGGCCGAGCTGGTCGCCGCCCAGGTCCAGCAGCGCACCGCCGAGCAGCTGTTCGCCACCCTCGGGCAGCTCAAGGGCGGCGCGATGAAGGTCGGCTAGGCGATGTCGGCGATGGAGGCGGCGCTGCCCGACCAGCTCGTCGGCCCCTACCGCGAGGCGCTGGTCCGGCTGCAGGACGCCGCCCCCGCCATGCCGGCGGCGATGGTGCACCAGCAGCTGGAGACGGCGTTCGGGACGACCTGGCGCCGGCTCCTGCGCGACCTCGACGACCGGCCGGTCGCGGCGGCCAGCGTGGGGCAGGTGCACCGCGCCACCTGGTCCGACGGCACCCCGGTGGCGGTGAAGGTGCAGTACCCGGGCGCCGGGGAGGCCCTCGTCGCCGACCTCGGGATGCTGCAGACGGCGGCGCCGCTCGTGCAGGCGGCCATGCCGGGCCTCGACGCCCGGCAGCTGCTCGCGGAGCTGCGCGCCCGGCTGGTCGAGGAGGTCGACTACGTCCTCGAGGCCGACGCCCAGATGGCGTTCGCCGACGCCTACCGCGGCGACCCCGACATCTGCGTGCCCGAGGTGCTCGCCACCGAGGACCGGGTGCTGGTGACCGGCTGGCTCGAGGGGACTCCGCTGTCCCGGGTCATCGCCACCGGCACGCAGGAGGAGCGGGACCGCGCCGGCCTGCTGCTGGTGCGGCTGCTCGCCTCCTCGCCCGCCCGGGCCCGCCGGCTGCACGGCGACCCGCACCCCGGCAACTTCCGGCTGCTGCCCGACGGCCGGCTCGGCGTCCTCGACTTCGGCGCGACCGAAGCGCTGCCGTCCGGCTGGCCGCACCGGCTCGGGCCGCTGCTGGCGGCGGGCCGGGACGGCGACGCCGGCGAGCTGCACCGGATCGCGGCGTCGGCGGGGCTGCTGCGGCCGGACCAGGTGACGCCGGCCGCGCTGCTGGCGCTGCTCGACCCCTACCTGCGGCCGCTGCGCTCGCCCGCCTTCGCCTTCACCCGGGCCTGGATGCAGGAGCAGACGAAGGCCGCCTCCGACCCGTTCAGCGCGGCGTCGCGGACCCAGCGCCGGCTCACGATCCCGCCGCGTCACCGGCTGCTGCAGCGGGTCGCCGTGGGGCTGGCGGGCGTCCTCTGCTCGCTGGGCGCTACGGTCCCCGTCGACGGCGAGCTGCGCCGGTGGCTGCCCGGGTACGCCGCGGAGCCGCGGTCCTGACGCGGCGTCAGCGGCCCCGACGGACGTCGTCCGGCGTGCACCCGAACGCCGCGCGGAAGCCGCGCCCGAACGTGACGACGTCGCCGAACCCCCATCCGTGCGCGACGCCGGCCACGGTCACCGCCGTCCCCCGCCGGGCGAGCTCCCGCCGCGCCCCCTCCAGCCGCAGCCGGCGCACGTGGGCGGCCGGCGTCGTCCCGCGGGCGGCGCACAGGCCGTACAGCGCCCGCACCGACACGTAGGACCCGGCCGCGACCGCCGCCGGGGTCAGCGCTGGGTCGCGCAGGTGGGCGGCGACGAAGGCGGTCACCCGCGCCCACGCCGGGTCGTCGTCGGCCGGGGCGAGCGCGCCCGCGAGGAGGTCGACCAGCGCGTCGGCGACCGGCTGCCCCAACCGCGGGTCGAGGGCGCCGGCGCCCGACAGCGTCGTCCCGACCAGGGCGCTCACCAACCGGACCGCCGGCCCGTCGAGCAGCCCGGCGGGCGCGGGAGGCAGCCGGGACGCGGGGACCAGGAGCGTCCACTTGTGCAGCCGCCCGGGCACCCGGAACCGCACGGGCTGGTCGGCCCGCCAGACCAGCGCCGCACCCGGGCGGACGACGGCCTCCGCGCCGCCGGTCTCCACGACCTCGACCCCGTCGCGGACGAGGAGGACGCCGACCAGGTCGTCGTCGGTGGCCGCGAGCTGCGCCCGGCCCCGTGACCCGGCGCAGGGGCCGCACCGGCAGTCGACGAGGGCGACGTCGCCGATGCGGTAGCGGGTGAGCTCGGTCGGGCCGGGGACCTCCGGGCCGGACTCGAGCGACCACGGCAGGTGGGTGGCGCTGACCGCCTCACGGAAGGCCTCGTCCCGCGCGCTCAGGGGCAGGTCGGGAGGGGGCCAGCGCTCGACGGTCAGCGTCACGGGCACCTCCTGGCGCGCAGCCAACTCCGGGCCGGGCCGCGCATCAAGGCCTGCAGGCATCGCCGCGGGACGTGCACGCAGCGCCGCGACCGGCCGGACGGCGGGAGCCAGGGTCGGCCGCATGCGAGAGGACATCGAGTTTGCGACCGAGGACGGCGTCACCCTGCGCGGCTGGCACTACGCGCCCGACGACGGCCCCTCCGACACCCGCCGGCCCCTGGTGGTCATGGCGCACGGCTTCTCCGCCGTCAAGGAGATGTACCTGGACGACTTCGCCGAGCACTTCGCCGCCGGCGGCCTCGGCGTCCTGGCCTACGACAACCGCAACCTGGGCAGCTCCGACGGCGAGCCGCGCGGGGAGATCGACCCGTGGCAGCAGGTCCGGGACTACCGGACGGCGATCACCTGGGCGCAGACCCAGCCGTGGTGCGATCCCGACCGCATCGGCGTCTGGGGGTCCAGCTACAGCGGCGGGCACGTGCTCGTCGTCGGGGCGATCGACCGCCGGGTGCGGTGCGTCGTCAGCCAGGTGCCGCTGGTGAGCGGGCTGGCCAACGCGCGCCGGCTCATCCGGTCCGACCAGTTCGCCGACCTGCGGGCGGCCTTCGACGCCGACCGCGCCGCCCGCTACGAGGGCAAGCCGCCGGCGATGATGCCGGTGACCTGGGAGAAGGACCCGGCCGAGGTGTGCGCCCTGCCCACCGCCGACACCTCGGAGTTCTTCTTCGGCCCCATCCAGGACCGGGCGGTCACCTGGCGCAACGAGACGACGCTGCGCTCGGTGGAGATGTTCATCGAGTACGAGCCGGGCGCCTACATCGCCGACATCGCGCCGACGCCGCTCATGGTCGTGGTGGCCGCGAAGGACCACCTCACCGTGGCCGACCTGACCCTCGAGTACTTCGAGCGGGCCCGGCACCCGAAGGAGCTGGTGGTCCTGCCGGTCGGCCACTTCGAGGCCTACACGGGCGAGGCGTTCCAGCGCTCGGCGCCCGCGCAGCTCGACTGGTTCCGCCGCCACCTGACCTGACCTCCACGGCCGCCCGCGGGCGTCCACATGCCGGACCGGCCCCACCTGTCGTACGTCACGGGCAGGTTCGTCGTCGTGCGGACGCCGAGGCCCCGGGCTCCGACGAACCCGGGGCCGCACCCGGGCGCCTCCAGCGCTGTCATCGCCGAGCGCATGCGGCGGGTGGCGAAGCGGGACAACGGGCCGGAGATGGCGGTGCGCCGACGACTGCACGCGGCCGGCTACCGCTACCGCGTCGCGTACCGGATCCCCGGACAGCGACGGCGGACGATCGACATCGCCTTTCCCCGCCTCCGCATCGCCGTCTACATCGACGGCTGCTTCTGGCACGGGTGCCCCGAGCACCTGCACGTCCCGCACGCCAACTCCGCGTGGTGGGTGCGCAAGCTCGCCGGTAACCGTGCGCGGGATGCAGCGGCGACCGCGCAGCTGACCGGCCTGGGGTGGACGGTGCTCCGCTTCTGGGAGCACCAGGCACCGGACGACGTCGTCGCGCGGATCGCCGCCGTGGTGGCAGAGCGCCGCCGGGACCGGTGACCCCGCAGTGCCCGTCGTCCGGCGGACCTGTGGACAACTCCGGGGGAGGGCCTCCCGGGCTGCCACGGTGACCGGCATGACGACCCCGATGCCCACCGACCCTGTGCGGTCCCCCCTCGAGCTCACCAACCGCTGGGCCGACCTCCTCGCGCCGCCCCTCTTCGCCTCCCGCAGCATCTGGCTCAGCTGGCTGACCCCGGACGGCCGGCAGACGCCGTTCCTCGTCCCCGTCGAGGACGTGCCCGCCCGGCCCCGCCACCGGCTGGTCGCCGAGCTGCTCGCCCTCCACGAAGACGTCGCCGCCCCGGCCGGCGGCAGCGAGGTCCTCCTGGCGATGGTGCTGTGCCGTCCCGGGCGTCCGGGGGTGACCGCCGACGACCGCGCGTGGGCCGACGCCTTCCGCGACGTCCTCGACGACGCCCTCGGCACCTGCTGGAGCCTCCACCTGGCCGCCGGCGGCCGGGTCGAGCCGCTCACGGACGTCCGGTACTTCCTCGACCGGTTCGCGTCCGCCGAGGACGGTGCCCGGTGACCGCGCAGCACGGTGCGGCGCCCTCCCGGGACGACCTCCCGCGCTGGACGCCCGGTCCCCGGGACTGGGTGGTCGACGCCGTCCCGGCCCCGCCACCGCCCGGTCATCGCCGCCGGCGCCGCGGACTCCTCGTCACCGCGGCGGTGCTCGCGGTCGCCGCGGTGATCGGCGGTGTGGTCGCCCGCCGCGTGCTCGGCTCCCGGCCGGACTCACCGTCCGAGGTGGTCCAGCACTACCTCGCGGCCGACCAGCGCCACGACTGGCGCGCGTCGTGGGCGCTCGTCTGCTCCGCCGACCGGGAGGCGATCGGCTCCCTCGAGCAGTACGTCAACGGCAAGGACGGGATGATGGCCGTCCTGGGCAGGGACATCGCCGACGTCACCGTCGTCGTCGGTGGCACCCGTCCCCGCACGGACTCCACCTCGCGGTCCTACCTGGTCACCGTGTGGATCGGGCACGACGGCCGCATGCACCGCGAGGCACTGGGCGTCGTCGAGGAGGACGGCGAGTACCGCGTCTGCGGGTAGGAGCCGGAGCTCGGGTCAGCCCTGGGACGACCGGCGCATCGACCACATCTGCGCGGGGCGCTCGAACTGGGTGGCGACCTCCCAGCTCACCGCGCCGTTGACGACCTCCTTGCGGAAGTTGCCCACGGCGACGCGGGCGAGCTCGGGGTCGGCGGCCACGCGGCGGGCGAGCTCCAGGGCGCGGTCCTCGACGGCGGCGTCGTCCACCGACTCCCACGCCAGCCCGAGCTCCACGGCCTTGGTGCCGTTGATCTCCTCGCCGAACAGCGCCATCGCCGCGGCGGCCTCCCGGCCGATCAGCCGCGACAGGATGACGAAGTGCCCGCCGCCGGGGTGCAGGCCGCGCTTGAGGAAGCCGGCCAGCAGGCGGGCGTCGTTCGCGACGATCCGCAGGTCGGCGGCCAGC
Source organism: Geodermatophilus sp. SYSU D01119 (assembly GCF_054049975.1). NCBI lineage: Bacteria > Bacillati > Actinomycetota > Actinomycetes > Geodermatophilales > Geodermatophilaceae > Geodermatophilus > Geodermatophilus sp. SYSU D01119. The sequence goes on from NZ_JBJGYL010000028.1 coordinate 40,601, forward strand.
AGCATGTTCATCCCGGCGCCGACGGCGGACCCGCGCACCGCCGCGATGGTGGGGACCTTCACCTGTCCGAGACGGTAGAAGGAGTCGTAGATGCGGCCCATGCCCTCGTAGGCGTCGGGCGCGGCGGGGTCCTTGCCGGCGTTGGTCAGCGTGGCGACGTCGCCACCCGCGCAGAACGACTTGCCCACCGCGCGGATCACCAGCGCGCCGACCTCCGGCTGGGCGTCCACCTGGTCGAAGACGTCGATGAGCTCGGACGCCATCGCGGGCGTCAGCGCGTTGCGGCGGTCGGGTGCGTTGAGCGTCACCACCGCCACGCCGCCGTCGACCTCGAGCAGGACCTCGGCGTTCGCCACCAGTGCACCTCCGGATCAGGGGCCTCGGCACCGGTGCCGGGCCTGCCAGGGCATCAGACCACGGCGTCCGGTTGCCGCCCCGAGCGGCCCGGTTCCACACTCGGGCCCCGACCCCGGAGCCCGCATGCCGTCCCGCCGAACAGCCTTTGTCGCGCTATTGGCCCTCAGCGGGTGCACGGGCGTCGACGGCACCCCCACCCCGCCGCCGCGCAGCTTCTCCGACGTCACGACCGTCGACCTCGACGCGGTCTCCCCCGCCGGCGTCGACGTCCTCGACCTGGCGGCCGGCCCGGACGGCGCGCTCGCCCTGCTCGCCGACACCGCCGACCCGGCGGTCACCTACCTGGCGGAGGTGGACGCCGACGGCGTCGGCGAGGTGCGGCGGGTCGACGGCGGGCGGCACCTGCTCGTCGCGCCCGACGGCACCGCGCTCGTGGTCGGGCCGGGCGCGCTCACCCGCGTCCCGCCCGGCGGCGAGCCCACCGTCGTGCCGCTGGACGCCGACGCGACTGCCGCCGCCCTCTCGCCCGACGGGCGCCGCCTCTACCTCGCCGACGAGCGGCGCGTCGCCGCCGTCGACCCGACCAGCGGGCAGACCGCCGGCACCACCGACCTCGACGACGGCCTCACCGTGCAGGACCTCGCCGCCTCCGACGACGGCGTCACCGCCCTGCTCAGCGACGCCCGCGCGCCCGACCTGGCCGACGTCGCGGCGCTGGCCACCTGGGACGACCGGCTCCGGGAGACCGCCCGCGTCGAGCTCGCGCCCGACCAGCCGGCCAGCGTCCCGTTCGGCCTGCGCCTGGCCGAGGACGGCACCGCCGTCGCCACGCTCAGCGCCGGCGGCGACGAGCCGTTCCGCGTGGTGGTGGTCGAGGACGGCGAGGTCACCGCGTCGCACCCCATTCCCGGCACCGACCGCACCGCGCCCGACCTCGCCGTCTCCCCCGACGGCCGGGTCGCCTACCTGCCGGTGGCCGGGTTCGAGGTGACCTCCGGCGTCATCACCCTCGACCTGGCCGGCGGCGAGCAGCTCGGCGACGTCCGGCTGTGCCACGGCCAGGGCACCTTCGGCCGGGTCGCACTGAGCGAGGAGGCACTGGTCGTCGTCGGCTCGTGCATCAGCAGCGACGCGCCGTCGTCCACCGCCTTCGTCCTCCGCTGACCCTGGTCAGCGGGCTGTGACCTGCACCACGATGGGCGGCACCCCGAACCGAGGAGGACTTCCCATGGACCGGCTGCGCTTCGGCACCTTCCTGGCCCCGTTCCACCCCGCCGGCGAGAACCCCACGCTCGCCCTGCAGCGCGACCTCGAGCTCGTCGAGCACCTCGACCGGCTCGGCTACGACGAGGCCTGGATCGGCGAGCACCACTCGGCCGGCACGGAGATCATCGCCTCGCCGGAGATCTTCATCGCCGCCGCGGCCGAGCGCACGCGGCACATCAAGCTCGGCACCGGCGTCACCTCGATCGCGTACCACAACCCGCTCTGGGTGGCCGAGCGCATGGTGCTGCTCGACCACCTCACCCGCGGCCGCGCGATGCTCGGCTGCGGCCCGGGCTCGCTGCCCACCGACTCGATGATGCTGGGGCTCACCCCCACCGACACCCGCGAGCTGCTCGAGGTCGACCTCGACATCATCATGCGGCTCCTGCGCGGCGAGACCGTCACCGAGCAGACCAAGACGCACAACCTGGTCAACGCCCGCCTGCACCTGCGCCCGTACACGCAGCCGTGCTTCGAGATCGCCGTCGCCGCGGTCGCCTCCCCCACCGGGCCGCGGATGGCCGGCCGGCACGGGATCGGGCTGCTGTCGATCGGCGCGACCCTGACCAAGGACGGCTTCGACGCGCTCGCCCACCACTGGAACGTCGTGGAGGAGCGGGCGGCGCACTTCGGGCAGACGGTGTCGCGGCGCGACTGGCGGCTGGTCGGGCTCATGCACGTCGCGGAGACGCGCGAGCAGGCCTACGCCGACGTGCAGTTCGGCATCGAGACGTGGTTTCGGTACTTCCAGAAGACGGCGGCGTTCCCGCAGATGGCGGTCGAGGGCGGCGACGCCAAGGAGATGATCGACTTCATCAACGAGGCCGGCATCGGCGCGATCGGCACCGTCGAGGACGCCCGCGCGCAGGTGCAGCGGCTGTGGGACCAGTCCGGCGGCTTCGGCGCGATGCTGCTGCTCGGCCACGAGTGGGCCAACCCGCAGGCGACGAAGCGCTCGTGGGAGCTCATCGCCCAGCACGTGATGCCGCACTTCCAGGGCGGGGAGATCACCCACGCGCAGGCCACGCTCAACGCCAAGGAGTACGCCATGGGCAAGCGGGAGGACTACGCCGCGGCGCAGATGGCGGCCGTCGCGACGATGACCGAGCGGTACGAGAAGGAGAAGGCCGGACAGGCCTGACGACGGGAGGTCGGGCGGGCCGGGCAGCCGTTCGGGTGGGTTGTCCCCAGGGCTACCGCGCGGACGGCGTCCGGCTGGTTATCGTCCGCGATCGTGCGGAATCCCGGACGACGGACGCGCCTCGCCGCCGCGGCGCTGACCCTCGCGACGGCGGTGCTCACGGCCTGCTCCGCGGAGGCCGAGGCGCCGAGCGAGAGCCTGCCGACGACGTCGGCGCCCGCGACCACCACCGAGGCGCTGCCGGTGGTCGGCCCGCCCGACTTCCCCGTCCCGCCCGAGGCGCGCACCCAGGACGCCGCGGGCGCCGAGGCCTTCCTCCGCTACTGGATCGACCTGCTCAACCGGCAGCAGGCGATCCCGGCCGGCCAGCCCCTGCGCGACCTCGGGCCAGACTGCGACGAGTGCCTGCGTATCGCCAACAACCTTGATGAAGCCGCCTCCGCAGGGAGCCGCTACGTCGGTGGAGCCGTCTCGATCAATGCTGTGGCCGAACCGGCGATCAGCGGATCCGACGTGTTGTTCAGCTTCAGTGCACGGCGCGAGCCTGTGTCCCTCGTCGATAGCTCAGGAGCGGTGCTGGAAGAACGTCCTGATGCGGCTCCGGAACTAGCGTCAGGCCTCTACCTCGCTTGGTCGGCACCCACGCAGTCTTGGCTCGTCACGTCCTTTCAACTCGGATGAAGCGCACCCCGCTGCTGGTCGGCCTCGCGCTGCTGTGGGCCACGTTCCTGGGTCTGCTGAGCCCGACGCCTGCCCAAGCATGTTCCTTCTTCGACTGTGGGTCGACGGGCGTCGGTGGGGGTGCGGCCACGGTTGAGTACGCCGGCGGGACGGTCAATCAACTCGTGAGTGGCGGTGGAGCAGCCGCCGTCGATTACGTCTGGCGGCTCGTCTCGCCGTGCGTAATCTCGGACGAACAAGACGGCTCTTGCAATGCCCAGGACTTCCAGAATTGCCCAGCCGAGCCGGGGCAGGTCGTCCGCTTCCTCTCGGTCCAACAGCGGCCCGTCGTGCGGCCGGATGGAACAGCGGTCGTGCCAGTGACACCGGGTTTCGGCCCGGGAGACCAACTCGGCTCGTGGGCGACCCTCCGGACCGAGTGCATCGACATCACCGCGCTGAACCCGCCGCCGTCGCCGGAGGAGGTGTTCCAGTACTTCCAGCGCCTCCCGCTCCCCCAGCTCGCCACCTCGCAGGCGCCGCCGGACCGCGGGCTGTCCGGCCTCCCCGTCGTCTTCTGGACCGACGCCCCGTCCACGCAGACCTTCACCGTCGACATCCGCGGCTTCGACGTCGTCATCGTCGCCGAGGCGCAGCGCTACGACTGGCACACCGGCGACCCTGCCCGCCCGACGCTCACCACCACCGAACCCGGCCGCGCCTACCCCGGCCATGCCACCGAGCACCTCTACCGCTCGGGCGCGTACACCGCGTCGCTCACCGTCACCTGGGGCGCCACGTTCACCGTCGACGGCAGTGCGCCGGCCGACGTGCCCGGCACCACCACGACCGACGGCCCGCCGGTCACCTTCTCCGTCGTCGAGGCCGCCCCCCTCCTCACGAACCCCCACGACTGACCGCGCCGCGACTCCTTGTCGAGCCCCACCGTCGACGCCAGACTCCGGCGGGTGCGCCGCTTCCCCGCGCTCCTGGTGGCCGCCGCCCTGCTCACCGGCTGCGGCGGCTCGGTCGCCGCGGACGCGTCCGGCGGCACCCCGGGACCGGCGCCGGTCTCCCTCGCGGACGTCGCCGGTGCCGACGCCGGCGTCCTCGGCGTCGCCGCGCTCCCCGACGGCCGGGCGGTCGTCCTGCTCGCGCCGCCCGGCGGCCCGCTCACCCTCGCCGACGTCGCCGCCGACGGCACGGCCACCGCCGTCCCCGTGCCCGGCCTCGACGCCGAGCGCCCCGGCCTCACCCGGATCGCGGCCACCGGCGACGGCGTGGTCGTCGTCGGTACCGCCGCCGGTCGCATCGCACTCGTCGCCGTCGGCCCGCACGGCGCCGGCGGGGTCCAGCCGGTCGGGACGATCGGCGCCGCCGACGTCGCGGCGGTCCACGTCGCGGGCGGACCCGACTCCTTGCACCTCGCGCTCGGCGGCATCACCGGCAGCGCCCGGGTGGTCGCCGTCGACCCCGCGACCGGAGCTGTCCGCGGCACCGCCACGCTGCCCGGCACCCCGCGCGACCTGCAGCCGACCGGAGACGGCGGCGCGGTCGTCGCCACCGAGGACGGACCGGCGGCCGCCGTCACCACGCTCGACGCCGCGGCGGCGGTCGTGGGCACGGCGCCGCTCGGCAACGGGTCGACGGGACCGCTGACCGTGGTCGACGGCGAGGTGTACGCGATCACCGGCAGCCGCGGCGAGCTGCGCATCACCCGCGGCGCCGAGGTGCTCACCACCGTCGACGGCGACCTGCCCGCCGCGATCGCCGTCGACCCGGACGCGGGCACGGCCACGCTCGTCGACACCGTGTCCGACGCCGAGGTGCCACGGGTGCTCGAGCGGACCGTCGACCTGGCCTCCGAGGAGGTGACCGGCGAGGTGGAGCTGTGCGACAGCGGAGCGGTCACGGGAACCGACCTGCGCGGCGGCGCGGTGGTCGCCGACTGCCGCGGCGAGCCCACCCTCTGGCGCCTCGGCTAGGCCGGCGGCTTCCAGCCCGGGTCGCGGCCGGTGGCGCCGAGCAGGCGGTCGAGCGCGGGCGCGTCGGCGTCCACCGGCACGACCGGCCCGTAGAGGCTCGGCGGGCGGTCGTCGCCGAAGGACTCGGCGAACGCGCGGCACGCGTCGGCGAGCGCCGGGTCGACGTCGTAGGGCTGCCCGGTGGCGACGGCGAGGTCCCAGCCGTGCACCACCACCTCGTCCAGCGCGACGACGGCGGTGACCTCGCCGGGCATCTCGACGCCACCGGCCGCCGTCACCCCCTCCCACGCGGCGGGATCGCGCCAGGCGGCGGCCAGCGCGTCGAGCTCGGCGGGGATGCGGGTGCGCCAGTCGGCGGGCAGGTGCGCCGGGTCCACCGACGCGCTGCCCTCGACCGGCGTCTTCGCCGCCGCCATCCGGAACGCGTACGCCAGCCCGGCGAGGTGGCCGAGCAGCCCCGCCACGGTCGTGCCGGCGCAGGGCGTGGGGTCGTCGAGCTGCTCGTCGCGGATGCCGGTGACGACGCCCGCCGTCGTCGCCGCGGCCGGTCCCAGGTCGAACGTCATGGGAGGCAGACGCGACGGCGCGCCGGGACTCATCGCCGTCGCCGGAACGGAGTAGTAATGACAGACGTGGCAGCGGGACGAGGGAGCGACGCCGTCCTGGTCCTGCCCAGCGCCGGGCCCGACCCGATCCCGCTGCCGACCGCGCTGGCCGCCGTCCTCGGGTACGCGCGCGGCCGCCGGCCGCTGTTCTTCCGCTCCCCCAGCCAGCCGCAGGGCCGCTGGGTGCAGGTGCTCGCCTACGCCCTCGACCGCTTCGACGGCCAGGCGCCCGAGACCGCCGACCGGCCCACCGACCGCGACGTCCTCGTCGCCGAGGGACTGCACGGCCGCCTCGACCCGGCCGCCTGGCGGGAGGTGCGCGGCACCCTGGACGACGTCTGGCCGCTGGTGCGCACGATGCTCGACCGCGCCGGCGGCCGCCCGATGTGGGAGCTGCCCGACGACGAGTTCTCCGTGCTCGGCGAGCCCGGCACCGTCGGCGCGGCGCTGCGCACGCTCACCGGCTCGCCGGGCGCCCGGCACGTCGTCGCCGCGCTGCACTCGCGGTACCCGGGGCTGGTGCCGCTGGTCGACGGCGTCACGCGGCGCCAGCTCTACGGCCACGTGAGCGAGGGCGACAGCGGGCCCGAGGCCGTCGTGCACCGCGAGCTCACCGCCAACGCCGGCGCGTTCGCCTCCCTGGAGACCGCGACGGCGGCGCTCATCGGCCGCCCGCTCACCCGGCTGCGCCTGCACGACGTGCTGCTGTGGCTGTCCGGGTCGCTGCGGATGACGCACGCGGTCGCCGTCGGCCGGGCGCTGGCCGCCGACTCCGAGCAGGGCCTGGACGCGCTGCTCCCCGCCTGAACCGTCGGACCCCCGCGGCACCGTGCCGCCATGACCGTCGATCTGCTCCCCCTCGTCGACGACCCGCACGCGGTCGAGGACCTGCGCCGGCACGACTCGCCGTTCTACCCCGGCCGGCGCTTCGAGTGGGTCGGCGCCCGCGACCCGGCGCGCGTCACCGCCGACGACCTGGTCGCCGCCGGGCTGGTCGGTGTCACCGTGCCGGGCGACGTCGCGCTCGACCTGCTGGAGGGCGACCTCGGTCTCGACGTCGCCGACTGCCTCGCGCAGGTCCCGGACGACGTGCCGGTCGCCGACCCGCGCGCCTCCGGGCTGCTCGGGACGTCGTCGTCGCTCGGCCTCGCGCGGGACCTGATCGAGGAGCGCGGGGGCCTGCGCGTCGCCGGCACGCTGCTCGCGCGCAAGCGGCCCCTGCTCGTCCCGGTGCCCGACCCCGTGGTGGAGTGCGCGCTCGACGTCGCCGGCGACGGGTGGGACTGGGCGCTGGACGCGTTCGCGGACGCCGACCTCGTGGAGCGGGTGGCCGCGGTCCGGCGGGCGGCCGGGCTGGTCACGACGGGCGACCTGCGCGCCCTGCAGGACCTCGTCTGGATGCGGCACCACCGCGAGCACCTGCGCGTCCGCTGCGCCGGGCTGCGGCTGCCCGCGGCGTGAGGGTGCCGGTCGGGGCCCGGCCTGCCGATGGACAGGAGGACCCCTCCGGAAGGACGCCCGTGCACCCCCCGCTCGACCGCATGTCCCGCTCGATCTCCACCGGCCACCTGCTGGCCGACTGCGAGCGGTGGTGCCGCGACGTCCTCCCGCCGCGCGAGGCCTGGGTGAAGCGGACGGCGCCCGCGCGGAGCAACGTCACCTCGCTGCGGGACGCCGCGCAGCGACTCCGCGAGGGGACGGCGCACCGCCTCGCCAGTTGATCATCGGACGCGTACCGCCTGCACGCGCGGACCGGCCGAGCGCGGCACGCATCCGATGATCGACGCCGTCCTCGGCTACACCCGCCCGATCGGGACGGCCACCATCCCGGAGGCGGCATCCGGCAGGGTCCGTTCCGTGAGGCTGGTGATCCTGGGCTCCTCTGCCCTGGCGTCCTCGACGACGTGCACCCGCCAGCGCACCTCCGGTGCCAGCGCCTCGAGCTGTGCCGCCGTGTACGGGCCGATCGCGGACTCGCTCCGCCGCCGGGAGACCTTGGGCGCCACGACCAGGTCGACGAGGACCTCGCTGTCGTCCCCGGCCGGCCATCCGAGGCCGGTGCGGATCTCCGCGGCGTGTGCGCGGACCCAGGTCGCGTAGTCGACGGCCTGGAAGACGAGCATCGGGTCGGAGCCGATCTTCGTCTCGATGACGTGCAGGCGACCGTCCGGGTCCAGGCCGAGGAAGTCGATGAAGCCGGAGGCCTCGTCTCCACGCCACGCCGGGTACTCGCGCTCGTAGGCGGCCATCCCCAGGCCGGCCAGCCCCGTGGCGCCCAGGGCGGCCTGCAGCTGGTGCTCGACGTGGGTGGCGTCGTCACCCGTCAGCCGGTCCTGCACCGCCGCCGCGACCGCTGCCTCGACGCGGGCGCGTTCCACCACCGTGACGGGAGCGGTCAGGACCTCGGAGAACGGAGGCCGGTGCGCCGGCGCCTTCTGGTACTGGACGCCCGCCTGCACGAGGACCCCGCCGCCCTGCTTCACCAGCTTGAGCACCTGGCGACCCCGGCAGTGCCAGGAGAGGTAGCTGCCGCGGTGCGCCGGCTCGAGCGCCCAGTGGTCGTCGGCTGCGCGGACGAGATCACTGACGAGGGAAGCCCGCTCGCCCAGGTCGTGCGGCTTCTCCCATCGCAGCCGGCGTCCCCTGGCCGCGCGGACGACGTCGTCGACGGACGGGACGGTGGCCCGGGACACCCTCCCGTCCACACCGAAGCCCCACACCCCCACCGGCCTCGCCAGGAGGGCCATCCGGGCGACAGTTGCAGGCACCGCCTCGTGGGGGACGAAGAGGAGGAGGTCGCGGTCCTGCTGCCACGCGACCGCGTAGGCCACCGCGGTCGAGACCTCGCCGAGATCCCGGCCGCCGTCGACGGCCATGACGAGGGCGCTGCCGTCCCTGGCCGTGAACCAGCGTCCCAGGGTGGTGAGGCGCGGCCCCGGTTCGAACACCTCGACGGGCCCGAGCGCCGCCTCGACGACCGGGCGGACGTCGGTGAGTGCACCGGATGCTTCCACGAGCGGAGGCATCAGCGCCGCCGCCCGATGAGGCACAGCTCGACGACCTTGTTGGTGATCGGGTAGCCCTCGACCAGAGGCGTGCAGATCTCCCGACGGAGTGCGTCGTGCAGATCCCGCTGCACCGCCTCCGGCGTCGACTCCCACTCGCGCTGGACGGCCTCGAAGTGCGCGCGGTAGTCGGTGCCGTAGGGCAGTCCCATGGCGGCCCGGTCGACGACGGGGAAGACCGCGGGGAGGAGGAAGTGGCAGAACTTCGCGGTGAACACCGGTGAGCGGACCGGCTCGGGACGGAGGCGCCGCTGCTTGAGCGAGCGGACCTCGGTGACGAACTCCTCCACGGACTTCCAGTGCACCTCTGCCACGGTGCCGTCCACGACGTCGGCGACGGACGCGGACCACGCGGCCCGCAGCCCCGGCAGGGCGTGCGTGACCCTGGCCGTCACGGCGGCCGGGCTGGCCGGACGGATCGCCTTCCACGCCTTCAGGTGGGGCAGGAACCCCTGCCACCACTCCTCCGTGAAGTGGCCTCGTGGGTCCTCCTTCGCGAGCCGTGCGTAGAAGGCGTTGTGGAAGTCCTCCGGCCAGCGGCCGCGCCAGTAGGCGACCCCGGCCTGGAACTCCTGCTCGGTCAACGGCACGTCGATCCCCCGATCGCTCGGATGCGTTCCCAGGAGGATCGGCTCGCATCCCGGCAGCTCAAGATCAGAGGCGCAGGGATGGACTGTCGATCATCGGACGCTCGCCGCCAACACGCGCGGACACGCCGACGGGAGCGGCACGCATCCGATGATCGACACCGCGCGCACGACCAGCGCCTGACCGGACCCCGGGGTTCGCGCGGGCGCACGGAGGGCAGCCACAGCCCGTGACCGGCACCGCGCGCTCCGCCTCCCGCCCGATGCCCGGAGTCACCGGCGTCGACGAGTCCGCCGGCGTCGACCCGGACCGCACCGAGGTCCCCCGCCCCGGCGCCGTCCGCGTGGACAGCCTGCGCTGGGGCGACGGCCGCGAGGCGCCCGTGACCGAGCGCGACGACCTCGGCTACGCCGACCTGCGCACCTACGCCGCCATCGGCGACGGCCGCACCCTCGCCCTGGTCGCCCGCGACGGCCGCATCGACTGGCTGCCCCTTCCCGAGCTCGACGGCGCCCCGGTGTTCGGCGCGCTCCTCGACACCGACAACGGCGGCTGCCTGGAGCTGTGCCCCGACGGCGACTTCACGGTCACCCGCGCCTACGTCGGCGACTCCAACGTCCTCGCGACCACGTTCACCACGCCCACCGGCCGGGTCCGCGTGACCGACGCGCTCAACACCGGCGTCGCCGGCCGGCTGCCGTGGGTGGAGCTCGCCCGCCGGGTCGAGGGGCTCGAGGGGTCGGTGACGATGCGCGGCACCGTCCGCCCGGGCACCTGCCTGAACACCGTCAGCCCGTGGGTGCACGACACCACGCACGGGCCGGTGCTGCGGGTCGCCGGGCTCACCCTCGCCGTCCGCACGCTGCACGCCGACGACGTCACCGCCGCCGACCGCCGCATCGACGTCACGTTCACCACGCACGCGGGGTCGCGGCACCTGCTCGCCGTCGTCGGCACCGAGGACGAGCCGCTGTTCCTCCCGCCGCCGGAGGCCATCGACGCCGGCATCGACCGCACCGTCGACCGCTGGGGCGCGTGGATGGACGCCTTCGAGTGGAAGGGGCCCTGGGCCGACGCCGTCCGCCGCAGCACGCTCACCCTCAAGCAGCTCATCCACGCCTCGACGGGCGCGATCGTCGCCGCGCCGACGACGTCGCTGCCCGAGGGCCCGGCCGGCGGGCGCACCTGGGACTACCGGTACGCGTGGGTGCGCGACTCCGCCTACGCGCTCGTCGCGCTCATCCGCTTCGGCCTGCGCGAGGAGACCCACGGCGCGATGAGCTGGCTGCTGTCGGTGATGCGCCGGCACGGGCCCGAGCCGCGGGTCTGCTACACCGTCGACGGCGGCCGCAGCGACGGCGTCACCGTGGCCGACGTGCCCGGCTGGCGCGGCATCGGCCCGGTGCGGGTGGGCAACGCCGCCTCCGACCAGCTGCAGCTGGGCGTCTTCGGCGACGTCTTCGGCATCGTGTCGCTGTACGTGGAGAACGGGCACGTGCTGGACGCCGAGACCGGCCGGATGCTCGCCGGCATCGCCGACCTCGCCTGCGACCGCTGGCAGGTGCGCGACTCCGGCATGTGGGAGCTGCCGGAGCTGCGCCACTACACGACGTCGAAGCTCGGCTGCTGGCAGGCGCTGACCAAGGCCGTGGAGCTCGCCGAGCGCGGGCAGATCCCCGGCGACCCGGCGCGCTGGGCGCACGAGGCCGAACGGATCGCGCAGTGGGTGGACGAGCACGCGTGGGACGCCGAGCGCGGCGCCTACGTCTGGTACCCGGGCTCGGACGCCCTCGACGCCTCGATCGTGCTGCACGCCATCAGCGGGTTCGACCGCGGCGAGCGGATGAGCTCGACTCTCGACGTGCTCCGCCGCGAGCTCGGCGCCGGCCCGCACCTGTACCGCTTCACCGGCGCGTCCGACGTCGAGGGCGTCTTCCTGCCCTGCTCGTTCAGGACCGTCTCGGCGCTCGCGCTCTGCGGCCGACGCGAGGAGGCGTGCGCACTCATGGACGAGCTGATGGGGACGGCGAACGACGTCGGCCTGCTGCCCGAGGTCCTCGACCCGGCCACCGGCGACTGGCTCGGCAACCTCCCCCAGGCGCTCACCCACCTGGCACTGGTCAACGCCGCGATCACCGTGGGCACCGACGACGACCCGGCGGCGACCCGCTAGGCCGCCGTCAGACCCCGGCCAGCACCGCCCGGACCTCGGTGTCCCAGGCGCGCACGCGCTCGGCGAGGTCGGCGGCCGCCGCGTCGAGCGGCACGGGGCGGTCGCGCACCTCGACCTCGGGCAGCCGCAGCGACGGCAGGTCGGTCAGCTCGACGGGACCGTCCGGCCGCTCGGTGGCCAGCGCCGCCCGGATGCGCGCCATGTCGACCGCCCGCGACCAGGAGGGCACCGGGTCGCGCAGCGGGTCGACGCCGAAGACGGCGGCGCGCTGCAGGTGGGCGCGGCGGCGGGCGCGCAGCTGCCACGGGCGGGTGGGGGCCATCGCGGAGGCGGGCACCGCGGCGGCGACCGCGTCCACCCACGCCCGGCGCCAGGTCTCGTCGGCGCGGTCGAGGGCCGCGGCGGCGAGGGCGGCGGCCTCCGACCACGCCGTCCACACCGGGTCGTCGTGCACCACGTCGTCGCCCCCTCCCACCGCCGGTCCTCCGCACCATGGTGAGGGCCGCCGTCCTCGGCCGCCCGGCGGGCCCCCGGACCCGGGGTGGGCGATGCTGCCGGGCGTGACCGACGACCCGTACCGGCTGTCCCGCTTCGTCGACGCCCAGACCGACACCTACGCGCAGGCGCTCTCCGAGCTGCGCGCCGGCCGCAAGACCAGCCACTGGATGTGGTTCGTGTTCCCGCAGGTCGAGGGCCTGGGCCGCAGCGCGACCGCCCAGCACTACGCGATCAGCGGGCTCGACGAGGCGCGCGCCTACCTCGCGCACCCGGTGCTCGGCGAGCGGCTGGTCGAGGCGGCGCAGGCGCTGGCCGACCTGCCCGGCCGCGACGCCGCCGCCGTCCTCGGCCCCGTCGACGCCCAGAAGTTGCGCTCGTCGATGACGCTGTTCGCCCGCGCCGACCCGGCGCGCCCGGTGTTCCGCGCCGTGCTGGAGCAGTACTTCGGCGGCGAGGAGGACGAGGCGACGACGTCGCGGCTGTGACCCCCCGCCGCGGTCAGCCGACCGGGACGGCGGCCGGCGCGAGCACCGCGTCGAGCGCGCCGGGTCGGCCGTACAGCCAGCCCTGCGCGTAGCGGCAGCCCATGGCCAGGAGCAGCTCGCGCTGCGCGGCGGTCTCCACGCCCTCGGCGGTGACGCTCAGGCCGGTGCTCTCGGCGAAGTCCAGCAGCAGCTGCACCAGCGCCCGGTCGCGGTCGCCGTCGCCCATGCCCTGCACGTAGGAGCGGTCGATCTTCAGCCCGTCCGCGCGGACGTCGCGCAGGTGCCGCAGCGACGTGCCGCCCGCGCCGACGTCGTCGAAGGTCACCCGGAAGCCGGCGGCGCGCAGCTCGGTGAGCGGGCCGGTGGCCGCCTCGATCTGGTCGACCAGCAGGTGCTCGGGCACCTCCACCCGCACCAGACCGGCGGGTAGCCCCGCGTCCGCGGTGGCGTCGGCGAGCAGGGCGCACAGCCCCGGGGTGATCAGCCGGTCGGTGGAGACGTTGAGGTTGAGCGCGACACCGTCGAGGGCGGGGTGGCCGGCGCGCCAGGCGGCGAACTCGGCGGTCGCGGTGCGCAGCACCCACGCGTCGAGGTCGAGCAGCTGCCCGGTACGGGCGGCGGCGTGGAGGAACGCGTCCGGGGTGAGCAGGCCCAGCCGCGGGTGCTGCCAGCGCACCAGTGCCTCCACGCCCACCGGCCGTCCGTCGGCCAGGTCGACGATCGGCTGGTAGCGCAGCACGAACTCGCCGCGGGCGGCCGCCTCCCGGACGGTGGTGCCCAGCAGCGGGTCGGCGTCGGCGGGGCTGGAGACGACGACGGGACCGGTGACCCGGTCGCCGCCCTCCCGCTTGCCCGTGTACATGGCCAGGTCGGCGGCGCGCACCAGCTCGGCGGCGTCGACCCCGCCGCTGCCGCCCACCGCGACCCCGGCGCTCACCCGCACCCGCTGCCCGACGCCGCCCGCGCGGCCGAGGGCGGCCACGGCGTCGTGCAGCCGGACGGTGACCGCGCGCACCAGCCCGTCGGCCTCGCCCTCCCCCGGCCCGTCGCCGCCGACGTCGAGGCAGACGGCGAACTCGTCCCCGCCGAGGCGGGCCACCAGGTCGGTGGGCCGGGCGGCGGCGGAGAGCGCGGCCGCGACGTCGCGCAGCAGCCCGTCGCCGACGTCGTGGCCGAGGTCGTCGTTGACGGCCTTGAAGCCGTCGAGGTCGAGGTAGACGACGGCGGTGCGGTGTCCGACCTGCGTGGCGCTGCGCCGGCAGGACTCCTCCACCCGGCCGAAGAAGGCGTTGCGGTTGGCCAGCCCGGTGAGGGGGTCGCGCAGCGCCTGGCCGGCGAGCGTGCGGGCGACGGCGGCCAGCAGCACCGGCATGGGCAGGGCGCGGACGCCGGTGGGCCCGGTGACCAGGACGTGGTCCTGCACGTGGTCGGGAGCGCGGGTGATCGCGCGGCTCGCGGCCTCGACGACGGTGGTCGTGCCGGACACCGTGAGGGCGTCCCACTGGGCGACCTCGGTGAGGGTGCGCCGGCCGTAGAGCGAGCGGCCGTAGCCGTAGGGCCCGCTCATCAGGGCCTCGAAGCGGCGGCGCTCGACCAGGCCGACCAGGCCGGGGACGTCGGGGTGGGCGACCACCGCGCAGCCGCAGTCGTGCGCCCGGCCGAAGACCCGGTCGAGCTCCTGGCAGGTGCCGGAGCCGGGGAGGACGGGGACGGCCTGGCCGAGGTCGGCGACGGTGCGGGGCGCGGCGTCGTCGAGGCCGTCGAGGTGGGTGGCGGGCCAGATCGGCTGGGTGCTCACACCCGCTCCCTCGGCCGTCGGCGGGCTCCTGAGCAGGCGTTTCGTGTCCGGCCCACCCCCATGGGTGAGGCCGCGGGCCGTGCGCGTGGCGTGGGTCACGGAGGAGGGGAGTTGCAGTGGGCCGGCTCGTGCCCCGAGTCCGCTGCGGAATCGGCGCACGACCCCGCTCAGGACACCCGGGTCCCCCGCCGGGTCGTGCTCTGCCCCGCCCGCGTGGGCAGAGCACGACCCGCCTCCGGACCCCGTGTGACCTGCCGGGGCACGGGACGGTGCGCGCGGGTTGCGGATCACGGCCGTCCGCCGGGCGCTCCCGCCCCGGGTCGGCGACCCTTGATCACGTGAGCGACAACAGCGGATCCGGGTACGTCTCCAGCGGCCAGGAGTACAGCCGCGACACGAACTACATCACCGACCGGATCACCGCCGACGGGTCGAGCCCCTGGCCCGTGGAGGCCGGCCGGTACCGGCTGGTCATCGCGCGGGCGTGCCCCTGGGCCAACCGCGCGGCGATCGTGCGCCGGCTGCTCGGGCTCGAGCAGGCCTTCTCGATGGGCATCTGCGGGCCCACGCACGACGAGCGCAGCTGGACCTTCGACCTCGACCCCGGCGGCCGTGACCCGGTGCTGGGCTACGAGCGGCTGCAGGAGGCCTTCTTCGCCCGCGACCCCGAGTACCCGCGCGGCATCACGGTGCCGGCGATGGTCGACGTCCCGACGAAGGCCGTCGTCACCAACGACTTCATGCAGATGACGCTCGACTTCTCCACCCAGTGGACGGCGCACCACCGCGACGGCGCCCCCGACCTCTATCCCGAGCACCTGCGGGACGAGATGGACGCCGTCATGCAGCGCGTCTACACCGAGGTCAACAACGGCGTGTACCGGTGCGGCTTCGCCGGCTCACAGCGCGCGTACGACGCGGCCTACGAGCGGCTGTGGACGGCGCTGGACTGGCTCGAGGAGCGGCTGACGACGCAGCGCTACCTCATGGGCGACACGATCACCGAGGCCGACGTCCGGCTGTTCACCACGCTGGCCCGCTTCGACGCCGTCTACCACGGCCACTTCAAGGCCAACCGGCAGAAGCTCAGCGAGATGCCGGCGCTGTGGGGCTACGCGCGCGACCTGTTCCAGACGCCGGGGTTCGGGGACACCACCGACTTCCCGCAGATCAAGGAGCACTACTACGTGGTGCACGCCGACATCAACCCGACGCAGGTCATCCCGATGGGGCCCGACACCCGCAACTGGCTGACCCCGCACGGGCGCGAGGAGCTCGGCGGCTCGCCGTTCGGTGACGGGACGCCGCCCGGCCCGGTGGCGCCCGGCGAGGAGGTGCCGGAGTCGCACGGCCCCGGAGGCATCGGCCACCGCCCCGACGAGGAGCGGCAGCACTGAGTCCGGTCGGCGGGGGCGGTCAGCAGCCGCCTCCGCCGTCCCCTCCCCCGCCGCCACCGCCGGCGTCGAAGCCCCCGCCGGCGTCGGCGCTGTAGCCGGCCGCGCCGCCGGCCAGGTAGCGGGCGGAGTGGCCGTGCCCGACGCCGTAGCCACCGGCGGCGTTCCAGGTGCCCGCACGCCGCTCCGCGCCGTTGCGGGCCCGCTGCACGAGCAGGGCCATGGAGCACAGCGCCGCCACCACCGCGACCACCACGACTGCCGTCATGGCGGAACGGTCCCGCAACCACGCCGGGTGCGCCAGGGACCTCCGCCCCGACGGTCAGCCGCCGGTGGGGTCAGTCCCCGCCGCCACCGCCCCCGCCGCCGTCACCACCGCCGCCGTCGCCGCCGCCCCAGCCACCGCCGTCGGAGTGCGAGTGGCCGCTGTCGTAGCTGTCGCCGCCGTACCAGCTGCCGCCGTCACCCCCGCGGCCGGTGCCGCGGTGGCGCCCGCGGTGGTGGGGCGTGCGGAGGCGGTCGGTCATGACGACGGCTGCGAGCCAGCCGAGCACCGTGAAGCAGATCACGAACAGGACGACCGTCATGGGCGGCACTGTGCCCGACGCGCCCGCGGTCCGGGGGGATCTGCCGCGCGGTCAGGCGGCTGCGGGGTCCTCCGGCACGGGCAGCTCCTCGCAGCGCCGGTCGAGCGCGGCGTGCGCGAGGGTCCCCAGGTCGAGCCACTCGAGCAGGAACCGGGAGCCGTGGACCTCGACGACCGTCGCGTCCTCCCGTCGCGGCACCAGGGTCGGACAAGTCGTCATGACGTCATGACAGCACATCTGCGTGTCGAACGGGTGGCCTGACGACGTCGGTGACGTGTCCGACGGGAGGTCGACGGAGGCGGCGGTGCGCCCACCGCCTCCGTCGGCCTGAGGATCGGGCGGGGAGGTCAGGGGTGCCGCGACGGCCCGGCCGTGCGCGGAACCCCCAGCCCCGATACCTCCCCGCCCGGTGGCCCCGGCCCAGCCGGAGGCCAGGACGGGGTCACACCCGGGAGGCAGCGCCCAGCGCGGCGGTGCGGTGCGGGGAGGACCCGGACCCGGCCGGCGGCTGGTGCGCGCCTGGCGAGGAGGTCAGTCGGGCGAGAAGGAGGGGTCGCGCAGGTGGGCGGACACGACCGCCGGGGCCGGCGCGGGCACGAGGAGCTCGAAGGCGCCCGGTGCCGGGAGCCCCGCCGAGAGGACGGCGGCCACGGCCGCGAGCCCGGTCGACGAGGACAGCGAGGAGCCCGACGGCGCGCCGGGCGCGACGGGCGGCATGGTGCCGGTGTCACCGGCGGGCAGGGTCGGCAGCGCGGGCGGCTGCGGCGCCGGGGTGCCGTGGTGCCCGGCCGGGTGCGGAGGCGCCAGCGCGGTGACGTCGGTGGTCAGCGGGGCGACGGCCTCGGCGATCGAGCGGACGGCGACCGTGCGGACATCAGCCGCGAGGTCGGTCGACGCGGGCAGGACGGCTACCTGGGCCGCCACCGGGAGGGCCGCGACGACGGCGGCCGGGGTCGGTGCGGTGGCCACCGCGGCCGTGGCGGTCGCCGGCTGGACGGTGGCGGCCGCCGGCTGGACGGTGGCGGCCGCAGCGGTGACCCGCTGGACAGCGGGCGCCGGGACGGCAGTGACCGGCTCGGTGACCTGGTCGACCCCCGGCCGCAGCACCGGCGCGGCGACCGGGGCCGCGACCTCGGCAACCGGCTCGACGACCGCCCCGGCCACCGGGGTCGCGGGCTCGACCACCGGCGCCACGGTGGGGGCGCCGGCCTCGACGACGGGTGCGACGACAGGTGCGACGACGGGTGCGACCACGCGGGGCACGACCGGCTCGACCACCGGTACCAGGACCTCGACGGCCGGCGGGACGACCGCGTCCACCACCGGGGCCACGACCTCGACCACCGGCGGAGCGACTGCACCGCCCCCCGGGGTCAGCACCTCGGGAACGGGCTGCAGCACCGGCGGGAGCACAGGCTCGACCACCGGGGTGACGACCTCGGTCACCGGCGGCACCACGACGTCGACCACCGGCGGCACGACCCCGGTCACCGGCGACACCACGACGTCGACCACCGGCGGCACGACCCCGGTCACCGGCGGCACCACGACGTCGACCACCGGGGCCACGACGTCGACCACCGGGGTCACGACCTCGACGACCGGCGGCACCACGACGTCGACAACCGGCGGCACGACCGCGTCGACGACCGGCTCGACGACCTTCACCACGGGCGGCAGGACACCGCGGAGCACCGGCTTCACCACGGCATCGACCGCGGGCGTGACGCCCCTGGCGACCGGCGCGCCGACCGGCGTCACCGGCCGCACCACGGGGGTCACGACCTCGGGCACCGACGCGACGACCTCGTCGACGACCGGCACCGGCACCTCGGTGACCGGCTCGGTCACGGACTCGGCGACCGGCGCCACGACCTCGTCGACGACCGGCGGGACGACGACCTCGACCACGGGACCCACCGCGTCGGTCACCGGTGCCGGCGTCCCCGCGGGAACGGCGTCGATCGGCTCGGCGACGGTCTCGACCACCTCGGCCACCGGTTGGGCGGCCGGCTGGACGACCTCCTCGACGACCGGCGTGACCGCCTCGGTCACCGGCTCGGTCACGGTCTCGACGGCAGGTGCGACCGTCTCGACGGGCGACTCCGGCGGTCCCGCAGGAACGTCGGCGACGGGCTCGACCACCTCGGTGACCGGCTCGGCGACGGTCTCGACGACCGGCGCGACCACCTCGGTCACGGCCTCGCCGACTCCCCCGAGCACCCCGCCGACCGGCGCCGGCGGGTCCTCGGCCCGAGCACGCGAGTCGGACACGGCGAGCAGGACCGCGTACAGGCACGCGCCGAACCCGACGAGCCACAGTGCTCGCCTGAGCCACGCATGGGCGGTCTCCGCCGCCGGTGCCGAGCCGGTCCTCGCCACGACCGGAGATTAGATCCGTCCGGGTCCGTCCGCTCGTCGATCACGGGAGCGGCGCAGCGCCGTCAGACGATCCGGATCCGCAGCCGCCGGAACCCGCGCCCCTTGTTCTCCAGCTTCACCACCTCGACCCGGCCGACCATCGCCGTCGAGGCCACGTGCGTGCCGCCGTCGGCCTGCAGGTCCAGGCCCACGATGTCGACGATGCGCACCTGCTCGATGTCGGGCGGCAGCAGGTCGGTCGCGGTGCGGATGAGGTCGGGGATGGCGTAGGCCTCCGCGCGCGGCAGCGTGCGCACCTCGATGCGCCGGTCGGCGGCGATCTCGGCGTTCACGGCCTCGGCGATGCGGTCGCGGAAGTCGGCGGGCACCTCGGGCAGGTCGAAGTCCATCCGCGCGGTCAGCGGCTCCATGTTGCCGCCGGTGACCTTCGCGCCGAAGTCGCGGAGCACGACGCCGGTGAGCACGTGCAGCCCCGAGTGGGTGCGCATCAGCGCGGTGCGCCGCTCGTCGTCGAGGGCGCCGCGCACGGCCGTGCCGGGCGGCGGCAGCGGGTCGCCCTCCACGGGCACCAGGTACAGCTCGTCTCCCTTGCGCGTGCCGGCGATCCGGGTGCGCACCCCGCCCCACAGCAGCACGCCCTCGTCCGGCGGCTGCCCGCCGCCGCCCGGGTAGAACGCCGACCGGTCGAGGACGATCCCCTGCTCGGGGTCGGCGGCGACGACGGTGGCGTCCCACTCGCGGACGGTGGCGTCGGCGAGGTCGAGGCGGTGGGTGTGCCCGTGGGAGTCAGCGCTCACGGGGAGGCATCCTGCCGAACGCTCAGGCGGCGGGACGGCGCTCCTCCGCGCGGGTCAGGAACGCCTCCACCAGCCGGGCGCAGGCCGCGGCCGACGCCGGCGCCCGCTCGGCGATCTCCCGCCGCAGCGACGGCACCAGCGCGGCGGCCTCGGGCGGCGGCGGGCCGGTCAGCTCCCAGGTCTCCTCCCACGCGGAGAAGGCGCCCGGGTCGATCTCCGGGTGGAACTGCACGCCCAGGTGCGGGCCGGCGGCGAACGCCTGCACCGCGCGGTCGGTGCGCGCGACCTGCACCGCGCCGGGCGGCACGGTGAACCGGTCGCCGTGGTACTCGAACCACGGGCCGGCCGGGACGAGCGACGGGTCGGTGGTCTCGACGTCGAGGAAGCCGTGCTCGCCGGCCGGCGCCTGCGCCACGACCCCGCCGAGCACCCGCGACAGCGCCTGGCCGCCGAAGCAGACACCGAGCACCGGCGTCCCGACGGCGACCGCCCAGCGGAGGTAGGCGAGCTCGGCGGCCAGCCACGGCACGGTGTCGTCGTAGGCGGCCGCGCCGGACCCCATGACGACGAGCGCGCGCAGCGCCGCCGGGTCGGGCAGGTCGGTCAGCAGGGGCGAGGGCCCGACGGTCGTGCCGACGACGACCTCCAGCCCCTGCGCCTCCAGCGCCGGGCGCAGCGTCCCGAGCAGGCGGTGCCCGCGGGAGGGGTCGGCGTCGTGGACGAGGACGAGAGCGGTCGTCACGGGTGCACCATCGGCAGGTGCGCGACGACCCTGGACCGGCCGCGCCGCGCGAACCCCACCGCCCGCACCGCGACCACGTGCTCGGGCTGGTCGTGGCCGGCGGCCGGAGACCCCCGCGCCACGGGCCGCGCGGGCGCAGCGAGGACGTCACCCGGCTGTGACCCACTGCACACCGCACCAGTCGGTGCACGGTCGGTCACGGACGTCCCGGGCGCGTCGCGCAGGCGCTCCCGGTGACCTGCGAGAGCGAGGACGCTGACCTGCGCGGCGGTGCCGCGCGGGCGCCGCCGTCCCGACAGGAGGACGGCATGTACGCACGCTCGACCACGCTCACCGGCGCGCCCGCCACCATCGACGACGGCATCGCCCACGTCGTCGACGAGGTCATGCCCGCGCTCACCGCGATGCCCGGCTGCGTGGGCCTGTCGATGCTCGCCGACCGCGACACCGGCCGGTGCATCGTCACCTCCGCCTGGCGCGACCTCGACGCCATGCGCGGCAGCGCCGACGCCGTCCGCGGGCTGCGCGAGCGCGCGGCGTCGGTGTTCGGCGGCCCGCCCGAGGTGCACGACTGGGAGATCGCCGTCATGCACCGTCGCTCCGAGTCGCCCTCGGGCGCAGGCTGCCGCGTGACCTGGTTCCGCATGGAGCCGGCCGCCGTCGACCGGGTCCTCGACGCCTACCGCTCGGTCATGGTGCCGCGCATGGAGGACTACCCCGGCTTCTGCAGCGTGAGCCTGTTCCTCGACCGCGAGGAGGGGCTGGCCGCCTCCGCCGTCGTCTTCGAGGACCGCGACTGCATGGAGGCCAGCCGCACCCACGCGCGCGCCAGCCGCGACGACTTCGCCCGCCTCATGAAGGTCGCGATCATCGACGCCGACGAGTTCGACCTCGTCCTCGCCCACCTGCGCGTGCCCGAGACGGTGTGAGCCGTCCCGGGCACGCGGGGGGACGTTCCTAGACGACGGCGGTGAAGGCCGGCCAGACGTCGTCGGGGCCGGCCGCCACCAGCGCGGCGCCGAGGGTGCGCGACCAGGTCAGCTCGGAGCCGGCCTCGTCGCGCCACGACCAGCAGCGCCGGGTGAGGTGGTGCAGCCGGTGCTCCTGGGTGAACCCGATCGCGCCGTGCACCTGGTGGGCGAGCTTGGCCACCCGCTCCACCGCCTCGCCGGCCCGCACCTTGGCGGCCGCGGCGGCCAGGGGCAGGGTCTCCTCACCGCGGCCGAGGGCCTGCACGGCGGCGTCGACGAGCGCGGCGGTCGCGGTGACCTCGCCGGCCATCTGCGCGAGCTCCATCTGGATCGCCTGGAACTTGCCGAGCGGCCGGCCGAACTGCACCCGCTCGCCGGCGTACTGCACCGTCCAGGCGAGCACCTGCTCCAGCGCCGCCGAGATCTGCACCGCGCGGGCCAGCGCGTACCGGGCGCGCAGCCGCGAGACCCGCGCCGGGCTCAGCAGCGCGCCGGGCACGCCGACGCCGTCGAGCACCAGCGACCCGCGCGGCTCCCCGGCCAGGTTCACCGCGCGCGACGCCGGGAGCCCCGAGGCGTCGACGACGGCGAGCACCGCGCCCTCGATGCCGGCCGGCGGGGTGGCGAGCACCGCGACGTGCCGCGCGACGCCGGCCCACGGCACGTCGGTGGCGGTGCCGGTGAGCGCGAAGCGGCCCGGGCCGTCGCCGTCGTCGGAGGGCTCGGCGGCCACCGTGCCCTCGAACGCCACGGTCAGCGGCTCCTCGGGCGAGGGCAGGTCGAGGTCGGCGGCCACCAGCGCGGGCCCGGCGACCAGCATCTGCTCGGCCACCGGCACGGCACCCGCACCCGCGGCCAGGGTGCGCACCACGGCGACGGCGTCGGCGAGCTCGCCGCCGGAGCCGCCGGCCTCCTCGGGCAGCCCGACGCCGGTCAGGCCCGCCTCGGCCAGCGCGCCCCACAGGCCCTCGTCCCACGCCCGCTCGGCGGTGAGCACGAACGGCTCGTGCCCGGTGAGGATGTCCCGGACGGTCTCGACCACCAGGTCCTGGTCGCTCATCGCAGCCCCAGCCCGCGCGCCACGATCCCCTTGAGGATCTCGTTGGTGCCACCGCGCAGCGTGTAGCCCGGCGCGTGCAGCTGTGCCTCGGCCAGCGCCCGCCCGAGCGGGTCGGGGCTGTCCAGCGACGCCGGCACGTCGGCGACCCGGCGCACCTCGTCGACGACGTCCTGCTCGAACGTCGTCCCCACGTCCTTGACCAGCGCGGCGGGGATGTCGGGCAGCTCCCCCCGGTCGAGGGCGGCGGCGATCCGCAGCGACAGCTGGCGCAGCGCCAGCGCGCGCGACGACAGCCGGCCCAGCGTGGCCAGCTGCGCCGGGTCCTGCGTGGCGGCGGCGCGGCGGCCGAACTCGGCCAGCAGCGGCCAGGTGGACAGGAACCGCTCGGGCCCGGACCGCTCGAAGGCCAGCTCCGCGGTCACCTGGTGCCAGCCGGCGCCCTCGGTGCCCAGCAGCATGTCGCCGGGCACGACGACGTCGGTGAACACGACCTCGTTGAAGTGGTGGCCGCCGTCGAGGATGCGGATCGGGTTGACCGCGATGCCGGGCAGCGACAGGTCGACCAGCAGCTGGGTGAGCCCCTGGTGCTTGCCGCGCGGGCCCTCGCCGGGCGGCGCGGTGCGCACCAGCACGATCGCGTAGTGCGAGTGGTGGGCGTTGCTCGTCCAGATCTTCGCGCCGTTGACCACCCAGTCGCCGTCGGCGTTGCGGGTGGCCCGGGTGCGGATGGAGGCGAGGTCGGAGCCGCTGTCGGGCTCGCTCATGCCGATGACGAAGTAGCACTCGCCCGCGGCGATGCGCGGCAGGATCTCCTTGCGCTGCGCCTCGGTGCCGTAGCGCAGCAGGTTCGGCCCGGACTGCCGGTCGGCGATCCAGTGCGCGGCCACCGGGGCGCCGGCGGCGAGCAGCTCCTCGGTCACGGCGTAGCGCTCCTGCGCGGTGCGCTCGTGCCCGCCGTACTCCTTCGGCCAGGTCATCCCGAGCCAGCCGCGGGCGCCGAGCTTGCGGGAGAACTCCGGGTCGACGCCGGACAGCCAGGTGTCGACGTGCGTGGTGAAGCTGCCGGCGGCGAGCTCCTCGGCGAGGAACTGCCGTACCTCGAGCCGCACGCGCTCGGCGGCCTCGGACGGTGGCGCGGGCGCCAGGGTGAGCTGGTCGGTGGTCATGCGGTCTCCCACGTCGGCGTGGCAGTGGTCACCGTCGGTTGTACAGGTCACCGCCGTGCCGCACCCGCGGGCGGGGGTGTCGGATGTCCCACTCCCGCGAGCGCATCCGGGTCGGCGCCGTCCGGGTCAGCCGCGTCCGGGTCAGCGGCGGTCGTCCCCCGGGAAGGCGTCGGCGGCCAGCCGGCGCAGCTCGGCCACCGCGTCCCCCGCGGCGACCGCCAGCCGCCCGGCCGCCTCGGAGACCAGCCGGCGGACGGTGGCCGGGTCGAAGCCGAGGAACTCCGTGATCCCGGCGGCGACGTCGAGACCGGAGCGGGACGACGACGGCGGCTCGGCCTCGGTCCGGTCCGGCGACCAGCGCATCGCGTCCCCGGAGACGGTCAGGTCGGCGCCCGCGCCGTCGAGCGCGTCGGACAGGTCCCCCGGCTCAGGTCCCACGGCCGCCTCCTCGCGGGTGGGCGCCGGCGCGACCGGCGCTACCGGGATGGTGCGCCCGCCGGGAGCGGGCGTCCAGCGCTCAGGGCGAACGGGTCAGGGCCAGCAGCGCGACGTCGTCGGCCCGGCGCGGGCCGGTGAGCGCGGCGAGCAGCCGGTCGGCCAGCACGCCGGGGTCGGTGGCCCCGCCGTCCCGGGCCGCGTCGGCGGCGACCGTGCGCAGCCGGGCCAGGCCCTCGTCGAGGTCGGCGGTGCGGCTCTCCACCAGCCCGTCGGTGTAGAGCACCAGCGTGGCGCCGCGGGGCAGCTCGCCGGCCCACTCCGGCGCCGGGCCGGGCGGCGCCCCGAGCAACCGGCCGGGGACGACGTCGAGCAGCTCGGCCCGCCCGCCGGCCACCAGCAGGGGCGGGAGGTGCCCGGCCGAGGCGATCCGCAGCGCGCCGGTGGCCGGGTCGAGCCGGGCGAACAGCGCGGTGGCCATGCGCGGCAGGCCGAGCAGCGGCCAGCTGCCGTGCAGCCGGTCGACCAGCTCGGCGGGGCCCGGGCGCTCGGCGAGCAGCGCCCGGTGCACGCTGCGCAGCTGGCCCATCGTCGCGGCGGCGGTGACGTCGTGGCCGACGACGTCGCCCACGGCCAGCGCCACGTCCCCCTCGGGCAGCGGGACGACGTCGTGGAAGTCGCCGCCGACGTCGGCGCCGCGGCTGCCCGGCAGGTAGCGCGCGGCGACCGCCAGGCCCGGCAGGTGCGGGGGCGCCGGCGGCAGCAGGCTGGCCTGCAGCGTGTGCGAGGTCCGCGACTCCAGCTCGAAGCGCGCGGCCACCTCCATGCCCTGCGCCATCTGCAGCGCCAGCTGCTCGGCGGTCTCCACGTCGGCCTCGGTGAACGAGCCGCGCCGGACGTCGTTGCCCAGGGTGATCACCCCGAGCGGCTGGTTCTCGACCACCAGCGGCACGCAGATGAGGTCGGTGACCTCCAGCGCCCGCGAGATCCCCAGGTGGCCGGGGCCCGAGGTGAACCGCGCCCGCGTCTCCTCGTCGATGCCGCGCAGCCACACCGTCCGGCGGCCGACCATCGCCTGCACGCTCGGGTGCGAGCCGTCGCGCCGCGGCAGGTGCACGTCCCGCAGCTCCTCGATGAGCGGCCGGCGCGCCGGGTCGGCGTGTGCCACCGCCGGCTCGGTCAGGCCGTGCTCGGTCACCAGGTCGATGACGCACATGTCGGCCAGCCGCTGCACCGCGAGCTCCGCGAGCCCCTCGCTGGTCTCGCGGACCCCGCGGCCGGCGGCCATCAGCCGGGCGGCGTCGAGCAGGAACGCCGAGCGGGTGGCCTGGCGGGCGGTCTCCTCGTGCAGCCGCACCCGCTCCAGCGCCTGCCCGGCCTGGCGGCCGAGGGTGGCGAGCAGGTCGGCGTCGGCCGGCGCGAGCGCCCCGCGGGTGCCGGGTTCGGCGAGGCTGATCAGCTCGCTGTCGTCGGTGACGCCGAGGACGAGCACCAGCGCCCCGAGGTGCCGGTCGTCGGCGGCCGACACCGGCACGACGACGACCGCCTCCTGTCCGGCCTCCGCCAGCAGCTCCGCCAGCCGCGGCCAGCGCTCCCGCAACCCGGGGCCCAGCGGCACCGTGCGCACCCCGCCGGTGCGCACCAGCTCCGCGCCCGCGCCGGCGGCCTCGGCCATCGCCGCGAGCAGGTCCGGGCCCAGGCCGTCGGCCGAGGCCAGCTCCACCGGCAGCGGCCCGCCCTCGACCGGGCGGCCCGGGCCGCCCACCGCCAGCCACAGGCCGGCGCCGCCGGCCTGCACCGCCTGCCGCGCCCGGCGGACGACGACGTCGGCGACGTCCGCCGCGGAGGCCGCCGCCGCGAGCTCGGACACGACCTGGTGCAGCGTCCGGGCGCGCGCCTCGGACTCCTCGGCCGCCCGCTGCGCGGCCAGCAGCGCCCGCTCGTAGCGGCGCCGGGAGGTGGCCTCGAAGACGGTGGCGCGGACCAGCACCGGTCGCCCGTCGGCGTCGCGGACCTCGACGGCGTTGACCAGGCACGGCAGCACCGACCCGTCGGCGCGCACGACGTCGAGCGCCACCTCGCGCACCGCGCCCTGCAGCCGCAGCAGCGGCGCCAGGTGCGTCTCGTAGTACACCCGCCCGCCCGCGCTCAGCAGGTCGGGCAGCCGGCTGCCGCGGATGTCGTCGGGGGCGCGGCCGGTCCAGGAGCAGAAGGTGCCGTTGACCTTGACCACCCGGCCGTCCGGGACCATCGACAGGTAGCCGCAGGGCGCGTTCTCGTAGAGGTCGGCGGGGTCCTCCTCCAGCAGCCGCGCCAGCCCGCCCGCTGCGTGCTCCCCCTCCACCGGCGCTCCCTCAGGTCCGGGAGAGGAACGCCCGGATCGCCGCCGCCGTCTCCTCCGGCGCGGACAGGTGCGGACAGTGGCCGGTGGCCGCCAGCTGGTGGAAGGCGCTGCCGGGCACGTGGGCGTGCACGTAGCGGCCGACCGGCTCGGGCGCGATCGTGTCGTCGGTGCACTGCAGCACCAGCGTGGGCACCGGGACGGCGGGCAGGTCGGCGCGGTTGTCGGACAGGAACGTGACCCGGGCGAACTGGCGGGCCACCGCGGGGTCGGTGCGGCAGAAGCTCTGCTGCAGCTCGGCGGCGACATCGGGGTGGTCGGGCCCGGCGACGACCGGCGCCAGCGCCGCCGACCAGAGGTCCGGGTCGCTGTCGAGGGAGTCGAGCAGGCCCGCGATGTCGCTGCGGCTGAACCCGCCGGTGTAGCCGTCGTCGTCGACGTAGCGCGGGCTCGGCCCGACCATCAC
This sequence comes from Geodermatophilus sp. SYSU D01119, assembly GCF_054049975.1. Taxonomy (NCBI): domain Bacteria; kingdom Bacillati; phylum Actinomycetota; class Actinomycetes; order Geodermatophilales; family Geodermatophilaceae; genus Geodermatophilus; species Geodermatophilus sp. SYSU D01119. The sequence goes on from NZ_JBJGYL010000028.1 coordinate 67,563, forward strand.
GAGCGCCCCGAACAGCTCCGGCGCCTGCTGGACGGCGAGCACGCCGATCATCGCGCTCACCGAGTGGCCGACCAGGACCACGTCGGTGAGGCCGAGCTCGCGGCAGATGGTGACGACGTCGTCGGCGTAGCCGCCGAGGGTGCCGTACCGCTGCGGGTCGTAGGCGGCGACGTCGGAGGAGCCGGAACCGACGTGGTCGAAGGTGATCACGCGGTGGTCGACGGAGAAGTACGGGACCACAGCCCGCCACATGGCCTGGTCGCAGCCGAAGCCGTGCGCGAGGAGCATGGGCCGGCCGGCCGGCGGGCCGCTCACGCGCACGCAGTTCCGCGTGATCACACTCACCGTACCGACCGTAACGGACGCCGCCGTCTGTGTCCCCGTCCCCGCGCACACGGGTGCGGGGCCGCAGGTCAGCGGGGGTCTCGACCGGCGCGGGACGGCTGGGAGCCGGGTGCCGGGCGCGACGACGGGCCCGGCACCGGGTTCACCAGCGGGAGGTGCCGCAGTCGCGGCAGCGCTTCTTGGCCGTGGTGGTCTCGCCCTGGCAGTTCGGGCAGGTCCAGCTGGCCCGGTCGGTGGTGCGCTCGGTCGGTCGCTCGGTGACGGTCGTGGTCATCTCTTCTCCCCTGTCGTCCGGGAGCCCCCGACGGTAGGCAGCCGGGATGACGGGGAGATGTCCTGCGGGTTGCGGAAGGTTCCGGATCTCCCCTGACTCCGCCTCCATCCCGCCACGCGGCACTGGCGGCGCACTGGGAACGGGCTGCAAGCCGGCTCCCCAGTCGCGGCCCAGTCCCCTGCAGGCGCGGCGCGCGAGCGTCCTCCCCAGCGAGCCGGACCACGGCTCCCCACCGAGGAGGCACTGCCATGACCCGCACCCGCCTGACCCGCACGCTGCTCCGCACCGCCGTCCCCGTGGCCGCGGTGGCCACGGTCCTGGGCGCCGCCGGCACCGCGTCGGCCGACTCCTACGCCTACAACGCCTACGACACCGACTACAACGGCTACTACGACCAGTACGCCTTCGACGACAGCGGCGACGGGTACGAGGACACCTGGGCGATCGACTGGGACGAGAACGGCTACGTGGAGCAGGTCGCCGTCGACACCGACGGGGACGGCTGGGCCGACACCTTCGCCTTCGACAGCGACGAGGACGGCTACAGCGAGGAGGTCGGCGTCGACACGACCTACAACGGCCTGCCCGACGTCTGGGGCGCCGACTCGGACCACGACGGCTTCATCGACGCCGTGGCCTACGACTACGACGACGACGGCTACGCCGACTGGTCCGAGGCCGCCGTGCCTTCCTCCTACGCCTACGCGACGGTGACCTACGTCTTCGCCGAGGCCGACGGCTGGGCCTACTGGGAGGTCGGCGTGGAGTACGGCTACGGCCTGACCGGCGACCACGACAACGCCAGCACCGGCATCACCGCCCCGGAGTCGGGCACGGTCGAGTTCTCCGGCAACTCCGCCGACGACGACGCCGCGTCCGACGCCTTCGCCGAGGCCCTGCGCACCCTGTTCTGACCGGACCGATGAGTCCGGCGGCCGGCGCCGGTCGGGAGGACGTGAGCACCGTCCTCCTCGTCCCCGGCGCCGGCGGGCGCGCCTGGTACTGGCACCGCCTGGTCCCCGAGCTGGAGCGCCGCGGGCACCGGGCGGTGGCCGTCGACCTCCCGGCCGGCGACGACACGGCGGGGCTCGAGCGCTACGCGGCCGTGGCGACGGCCGCGCTGGACGCGGCGGTCGGCGCCACCTCCGGCCCCGCCGGCGACGTCGTCGTGGTCGGGCAGTCGATGGGCGGGCTGACGGCGCCGCTGGTGGCCGCGCGCCGGCCGGTGCGGCTGCTGGTCCTGCTCAACGCGATGGTGCCGCGGCCCGGCGCGAGACCGGCGGGCAGTGGTGGGAGGCGGTCGGCCACGCCGCCGCCCGCGCGGAGCTCGCCCGGGCGCAGGGCCGGCCCGAGGACGAGGACCTCGACAGCGACTTCTCCCACGACGTCCCGCCGGAGGTCTGGGCGGCCGGCGCCGGCCAGCCGTTCGAGCAGTCGGGCACGCCGTTCACCGAGCCGTGGCCGCTGCCCGCCTGGCCCGGCGTGCCCACCCGCGTGCTGGCCGGGCGGGACGACCGGTTCTTCCCGCCGGCCCTGCAACGGCGGGTGGCGCGCGAGCGGCTGGGCCTCGAGGTCGGGGAGGTGGCGGGCGGCCACCTGTGCGCGCTGAGCCGGCCCGCCGAGCTCGCCGCGTGCCTGGACGGGCTCGTGCGGGAGACGACACGCCCGCACGCGTGACGCGCGGCCCGGGACGGCGCAGGATGGACGGCCGCCCGTCGTGCCGGTCTTCCGGTACGGCGCGGTCCGATCGCCACCCCGAGCACGAGGGAAGTGCATTGCCGGCCATCCCGTCCGACGTCGTCCCCGACCCAGAACTGGCCCGCGAGCAGGAGTACGTCAGCGACCTCTACGCCCGGCTCGACGCCGCCCGGGCCCTGGCCGAGCAGCGGTGGAAGCAGGCCATCACCTGGCCCGCCGTCGACCCCCAGGCACTGCAGGAGCGCGACGCGACCGTCCGCTTCCACGGTGAGCGGATGGTCGCCCTCGACGCCGCCGAGGCGGGCCTGTGCGTGGGCCGCATCGACCGCGAGGACGACGGCGGCTCCCTGTACGTCGGCCGCATCGGCCTGCCCGCCGACGACCCGGGCGGCGACCCGGCGCTGGTCGACTGGCGGGCGCCGGCCGCCCGGCCGTTCTACGTGGCCACGCCGGTGCACCCGCTGGGCATCGTCCGGCGCCGGCACATCCGCACCCGCGGTCGCACCGTCGTCCGCCTCGACGACGAGCTGCTGACCACCGGCATCGCCGGGTCGGGGCTGACCGGCGAGGCGGCGCTGCTGTCGGCGCTGGACGCCTCGCGCACCGGGCGCATGACCGACATCGTGCGCACCATCCAGGCCGAGCAGGACCGGATCATCCGCAGCGACGCCGCCGGCGTGCTCGTCGTCCAGGGCGGTCCGGGCACCGGCAAGACCGCGGTCGCGCTGCACCGGGCGGCCTACCTGCTCTACACGCACCGCGAGCGGCTGGCCCGCCGCGGCCTGCTCGTCGTCGGCCCGACGCCGACCTTCCTGCGCTACATCGCCGACGTGCTGCCCTCCCTCGGCGAGACCGGTGTGCTGCTGGCCGGGCTCGGGCAGTTGCGGCCGGGCCTGGACGCGCGCGGCGAGGAGTCGCCGGAGACCGCGGCGGTCAAGGGGCGGCTGGAGATGGTCGACGTGCTGCGCGCCGCCGTCCGCGACCGGCAGGTGGTGCCCGGCGCGCCGGTGGAGGTCGTCGTCGACGGCTTCCCGCTGAAGCTGCGGCCGATCGACGTCAGCCGGGCGCAGGCCGCCGCCCGCAAGGCCGACCCGCTGCACAACCTGGCCCGGCCGGTGTTCGTGCGCCGGGTCGTGGACCTGCTCACCCGCCGCTACGTCGACCGCATCGGCGCCGGTGTGCAGGCCGGGCCCGACCTGCTCGACCGCGAGGACGTCGCCGCGCTGCGCAGCGAGGTGGCCCAGGACCCCGGCGTGCGCTCGCTGCTCGCGCGGCTGTGGCCGGTGCTCACCCCCGAGCGGCTGCTCACCGACCTCTACGCCGACCCGGCGCGCATCGCCGCCGCCACCCCCGGGTGGTCCGACGCCGACCGGGCGCTGCTGCACCGCCCGCGCGGGGCGGCGTGGACCCCGGCCGACGTGCCGCTGCTCGAGGAGGCCGAGGAGCTGCTCGGGTTCGACGACAGCGCGCAGCGCGCCCGCGCCGACCGCGACCGGCAGCGGGCGCTGCGCCGGGCGCAGGAGACCCTCGACGTGCTGCACGGCTCGCGGTCGGTGGACCTCGAGGACGAGCACCTGGAGGCCGAGGTGCTCAGCGCCGGCGACCTGCTGTCGGCCGAGGACCTCGCCGACCGGCAGCGCGAGCTGGACCTGCGCACCACCGCCGAGCGGGCCGCCGCCGACCGCACCTGGACCTTCGGGCACGTGGTGGTCGACGAGGCGCAGGAGCTCTCGCCGATGGCGTGGCGGCTGCTGGTGCGGCGCTGCCCGACCCGGTCGATGACCGTCGTCGGCGACGTCGCGCAGACCGGCAGCCTGGCCGGCACCGACCGGTGGGAGGCGGTGCTCGCGCCGCACGTGGGCAACGCCTGGCGGCTGGAGGAGCTGACGGTCAACTACCGGACGCCGGCCGAGGTGATGGCGGTGGCCGCCGACGTGCTCGCCGCGACCGGGACCGGCCTGCGGCCGCCGCGGTCGGTGCGCACCGGCGGGACGCCGCCGGTGGCCGAGGTGACCGGGGAGTCCGGGCTGGCGGCGCGGGCGGCGTCGGTGGGTGCGGACCTGGCCGCCGGCGAGGGCACGACGGCGCTGGTCGTGCCGCCGGGCCGCCGCGACGAGGTGGTGGCGGCGCTGGCGGAGCTGCGGCCGGACGTCCAGTCGGGGCCGGACGCCGACTCCTCGCTCGGGCCGGTGGTGCTGCTGCCGGTCGAGGCGAAGGGGCTGGAGTTCGACTCGGTCGTCGTCGTGGACCCGCAGGGCGTCCTCGACGAGGGCGTGCGCGGGCTCAACGACCTCTACGTCGCGCTCACCCGCGCCACCCAGCGGCTGACGGTGCTCTCCCCCGGCCCGCTGCCGGCCGTGCTCGCGGCCCTGGAGCCCGCGGCCGTGTAGTCCGCGGACCGTGTAGTCCGCGGACCCGGGGGGGGGGGGGGGGGGGGGGGGGGGGGGGGGGGGGGGGGGGGGGGGGGGGGGGGGGGGGGGGGGGCGGGGCGGCGTGGGCGGGGGGGGGGTCGAGGGGTAGATCGGGGCGGAGCGT